>NZ_JBVYOQ010000004.1:0-473601 GCF_056134165.1 Actinoplanes sp. 13
CCACGACAGTCTCGTCAGCCTCGCCTGCGCCATGATCTGCTGGCGCCGCTTGATCAAATGGACCACGTAGAGATCGCGTTAGGAGCTCTTAACGCGGTCAACGCGCAATTCAACGGAACGGCGTTTTGAGACCGGAGAGCGGGAACGGCTGTGCGAATACATCGAAGGCATGCTGGATGACGCCGGGATAGACCTGGACGCCTTCGCTGCACGCCATCGGATAACGCGCCATGAAATCACGGACGAGTGGCGGGACTGGTGACGCCCGGCTGAGTTTTGTTGGCTGCCGAACCGCCAGCTCGATTGCGAATAGCGTATCCATATGTGCCGCCTATCCGCTCCCTGGCCGCACACAAGGCATGCGCCGACGCACTCTCCTGCCGCTTTGGGTTGCTGTCTGGTGCTACGCCTTGGCTGCGGAACGCCACAGCGCACCGGCTCGGTGGCGAGTCGTCTGCGAGAAGTCGGGCGAGCTTTTCGCCGTGGCCAGGGCATCGCTCGTCCTGGTATCGAGCGGCCAACCGCTCGCGAAAGCGGGGGGAACTCAAGGCGACGTCGGTTCGCCTTGCGAGTCCGATGGGTGCAATGACATGCGGCCCGCACGAGGTCCCGGATGCCTAATCAAGGCGGAGGTGGAACGAACCTGAAGCGGTACAGCCCGGCTGCGCCGCCGGCGGTGATGTTGTGGTCGGCGGAGTCCCACGTGCAGCAATACATTGAACCCTCAGTGCGCATCAGGGCAAGGCAGGCGAAACTGGTTCGACACCAGATCCGTACTGTCCCGTCGACGCTGGTGGTGGCCAGCCAGGTGCCGTCCGCGGTGATCGCCACCGCCCTCACCGGGCCGGTGTGGCGCGCAGGATGTGCAGCTCCGCGCCGGAGCCCGCGTCCCAGATCCGCACCGTCGCATCGGAGCCGGCGCTGGCCAGCCAGGTGCCGTCCGCCGCGATCGCTACCGACCTCACCGGGCCGGTGTGGCCGCGCAGGATGTGCAGCTCCGCACCGGTGCTCGTGTCCCAGACCCGCACCGTCGCATCGACACCGGCGCTGGCCAGCCAGGTGCCATCGGCTGCGATCGCCACCGCGTTCACCGGGCCGGTGTGGCCGCGCCGGATGTGCAGCGGCGTCCAGGAGCCCGCATCTCACAGTCCCACTGATCCGTCGTCGCCGCCGGTGGCCAGCCAGGTGCCGTCCGCCGCGATCGCCACCGCCCTCACCGGACCGGTGTGGCCGCGCAGGACGTACGGATCCGCCCCGGTGCTCGCCTCCCACAATCGCACCGTTCCGTCGTCGCCACCGGTGGCCAGCCAGGTCCCGTCCGCCGCGATAGCCACAGCGTTCACCGGGCCGGTAAAGCCGCGCCGGGTGTGCAGCTCCCCTCCGGTGTCAACATCCCAGATCCACAGCGTCCCGTCGATGCCGGCGGTGGCCAATTGGGTCCCGTCCGCCGCAAATGCCATAGCGGTCACCGCGCCGTCGTGGCCGAGCATGATGTGCCGCCTCTTGCCGGTGCGCGCATCCCACAGGCGGATCGTCCCGCTGAAGCTAGCGGTGGCCAGCCAGGTGCCAGCTGCCGCGATCGGGCCGGTGTGACCGCGCAGGATATGCCGCTCTGTGCCGGTGCTCGTGTCCCAGATCCGCACCGTCGCGTCGGAGCTCGCGGTGGCTAGCCAGGTGCCGTCTGCCACGATCGCCACCGCCGTCACCGGGCGGGAGTTGCCGGGCAATATTCGTCGGATGGCAGGGTCGGGAAGATCCGGCAATACCCAGATGAGGCTCAGTCGGGGATGGGGGTTCTCGCTGACGAGGTGGCGGGCTTGTGGCCCCCACTCGGGGTCGTGATCAACGCGGCTGTACAACACGTCGGTGAGCGAGTGTGGCGGATCTGTCGGTGTCAGCAGGTGTGCATTCTGACCGAGCAACCGAGTAACCCGAGCCGAGCGTGGGGTGGTGATGTGCGTGAGGTCAGCGACCGGCGCGGCCGGCCCTACCTCGTACAGCCGTGACTGCACCCATCGCAGGTCCGTTGCAAGCGTCTCCGCGTCGGTGCTGCGGCCGGCGGCGAGCAGGTGCTCGATAAGGTGATCACGCAGATAGCGCTCCCTTTCCGGCAGCGTCCACCAAGCGGGCACCCAGTCACCGGCGCCCAGGGCCGCGGCCGCAGGGGCAAGGTCGGCGGCGACCGCGTCGAGCAGCGTCTGGTGTACTTCGCCAGCTCGGCCGGCGAGTTGCTGGTGCAGATAGTCGCGGACAACGTCGTGCAGGCTGATCGTGCCGCCGGTCCCGGTCGCTGTCATGGTCAGCAAGGCTAGGTCAGCCAGCCAGACACAGAGCATGCTCGTTTGGTCCTCGTCGAACCCGCCGGTGACCTGCCACAGCTTTGCCACCAAGGTGACCGGAACGGTCTCGTCCTCGACGAAGATTGCCAGTTCGGTCAGCCGGGCGCGTTCCTCAACGGTGAGCAGCCCGGCGCTGGCCTCGATCGTCGCCGCGACCGCTTTGCTGCGCTGGTCCGGGTCGTCGACGTCCAGCTGCTGCACGTCCACCCCGGGGAGATGCCCGGCCGCCCGCAGTGGCCCGTCACGTCGTAGCCGCTCCAACAGCCTCTGCGCTACTACGACCAGGTCGGTGTGCGACTGGGCCCGCTTGAACAGGTTGCGGTTAGTCAACCGTAACAGCAGCGGCCAGCGGCCGGTCTCCACCAGCAAGGCATCCACCACAGCTACCGGTAGTCCGGGCAGGTCAGCGGTCAGCACCCGCCGGGCCTGCTCCGGTGACATCTGATCAACCGGCACCGGGATGGCTTGGCCCCCCATCAGCGACGGGATCCGCGTTGTGACCAGCCGGGCACAGCGGCCCGCCACGGGAAACGCCGCGAGCTGGTCGTCGAACCACACATCGTCAAGCACGAGTAGCCGCCGCGGCCCGTCGGCGAACACCGCCGCAAGGTGCTCCGCCGCCTGCCGGACATCAGTAAACGACTGCGCCCGACCCGCGTCGATTCTCTTGATCAGGTCGTTGACCTTCTCCACCAGCGCGCCACGGCGGGCGTCGCGGCCCAACGTCACCCAGAACACCCGGCCGTCGAAGCGGCGCAGCACCCGCCGATCCGCGCGGACCAACCGTGCCACCGTGGTCTTCCCGAACCCGCCGGCACCGTGCACCGCGGTGGTGATCCCCACCGTGCCGGCCCCGCGACCGCGCACCACCGCACGAACGATCTGCCGTACCTCAGCAGGTCGGTCGACCATCCACGACTCCGGCCGCTGATCAGCCGGAACCAACTCGACCAGGCCCTGCTCGTAGCGCCGCGGGTCCTACGCGAGACCGGCCTGGTCGACGACGGACGAGCAGATCGTGCAGCTTGCCAAGCTCGTCGGCGCTGCGCAGGCAGCAGCATTCAAGCGCGGCCCCTGCACGGAGGGGCCGCGTTCGCGCTGAGAGACTCGCATCTGGAGCTGCCGGTTCAGGACTCGCCGGGGGAGCTATGCCACGTGTCGTCTACATGTACGTCGTGCCGTTGATGTAGCGGTAACCACTCCAGTACCAGTAGTAGCCGGCGCCGTACCAAGACGTCTGGCAGAAGTTGCTCCCTTGAACAAGACTGCGGTAGTTAGCCCAGGTCTTCAGGCCATATACCGTGTTTCCACTGTCCTTGATCTGCTGTCGCTGGTGGCCGAGAAGCGGCACCATGCGAGCGTTCACCCTTTTCCGGGATCAGCTCTTGGGAGACGGCATGGCGCAGATCGACACGGACATTCCGGATCGCGACTCTCGCACACTTGAGGTCGCCGCGGAGCCGGCCGAATCTGCGCCGACCGAATCCGCGCCGGCCGGGAACTACGCCGGTCACCGTGCCGACGCCACCGGCATCCATCTCGTCGGAGACGAGCGACAGCCGGTACCCTTCGCCGCCTCGGCGCCGCTCAACCTTGCCGGCCATGCCACGCTCGAAGTTCCGCTGCGCGACACGTTGCACGGGCCGGTGACGGTCCGCATCCTGGCGCCCGACGGCACTGTGCTCGCCACCCGATCCGAGGACGGCCCCAGGCTGCCGCGGCGCGTGACGCTCAAAGCCGACCCCCGGGCATATGGCACGCCACAGCCGAACGACGATCCGGCCGCATCGCGGCCGGCGCGGCTGCGCGGTCAGGTCATCGACGCTGCAGGCCGCCGCAGCGCCGCCGGCCTACAGGTGGTCGTTTGGGGAGCCACGGCCGCCCAGCCGGATACGAAGGACTTCCACGCGCTTCTGGTAGTGACGACCGACGGGCAGGGCCACTTCACCGGCCCCTACCCGGTGGGCGTCTTCACCGCCGCGCATGCCACCGTCGGGCTGTCCAGCGGGCCGGTTCCGGTTGACGTCCATCTCGCCGGCGGAACCTTTCCGGAAACCGTCATCCTCGTCGTCGACCTTCCCGAAGCCTCATCGGTGCCGGCGGACTGTGGTTGCCAGCGGGATGTTCAGGCGCCACGGGCTCCGGACGCCTTCGAGCTGGCCCGGGCAGACGGCACGTTCTCGATGGACGCCGGCGCCGGGCGATGTGTGGATTTCACCAAGCCGGATCGCACGCTCGAGGAGTTCTCGTTCAGCTACGTCGTCCGGACCACCGAGCCGGAGATTCGGGGCCTGGTCCTCGACGAGCCCCGCAAGGTGCCGGCCGCGGTCGTCGGCTCCTACCTCTCTGGGCTGGTCGAAGATCAGCGGGGTCTCGTGGCCTCGGGTGGGCCGCTCGGCGCCGAGGTCGAGTTCGACGCAGGAGTGCTCAAGTCGGCCCTGCGTGAGCCAGGCGCTGTCTCGATCAACACGGTAGTCAGCGCGGCCCGCCAGTCCCTGCACGGCGACCTGATCCGCTACCTCGGACGGTCGATCGCGCGCCAGCCAGGACGACGGCCGCTCAACGCCGGCCACCCGGTCGACTGGGACGACGACCCTACGATCTATCAGGCCACCACGATCGCCCACGGGCATCTGCTGCGCCTCAAGCAGGAATGGGTGGCCGACGGCTATTCGATGGGCAACCTGCTTTACAGCCTGCCGCTCGCGCCGGGGCAGAAGAAGCAGATGGCGGTCGTCGACTGGGAGCGTCGGGAAAGCGCCTCCCGCGACGAATTCCGCGAGTCTCGGGACAGCCTCGAGGCGGTCGTCGATCGCGACCGGGACATCAGCGAGATCGTCTCCGCCACTTTGAGCGAGTCGACGCGGGGCGGGTCGAGCGCCTCTACGAGCAGCGTCGCCGGTGGCATCGGGATCGGCGCGATCATCCCGCCGGTTGGTGGGCTCCTCGGCGTCGGCGGTGGCACGTCAAGTGCGGACAGCGCCGCCTGGCAGAACTCCTCGCGCCGGACCGCGGCAAACTCGCTGCAGCAACTGCGGGACCGGACGATCCAGGCGGCGTCGTCGGTGCGAACGCAACGCACATCGGTGGTGTCGACGGTCTCCCAAGGCGAACGAGTCACGGCCACAACGGAGTCCGTGGCCAACTACAACCACTGCCATGCCATCACCGTGCAGTACTTCGAGGTGCTGCGGCACCTGCTGGTCCGGCAGCGGCTCACCGACGTCCAGGAATGCCTGTTCGTTCCGATGCTGATGTCCTGGTTCACCCGGGACAAGGCGCTGCGCTGGCGCAATACCCTGGTTGACGCCGTGCCGCCGCGGCTGCGCGGCGGATTCGACGCGCTCGAACGTATCGACGCCGGCTACGCCGGCAGCGACCTGCCCACCGGCCGGTACGCGGACGAGAACCTCGAGAGTGTCGAAGGCGAGCTGACCATTCGCTTCCAGCTGACCCGGCCGGCGGATCAGGACGAGCGCTTCGACGCGTCGGCCTGGCTGCCGCTGACCAGGCTGTTCGGCTTCAACCCCGAAGACTTCTACGCCCAGTACCTCAGAGATAAGGCGTTCAAGGACCGCATCTTCCTTCAGCAGCTCGGCCCGAAGATTGCTTCCACCGTGGCGCAGGTTCTCCAGATTACGGCGTCCCGCACCGATGAGACGACGGTCGACCTGCGCCTCGACGCCACGCTGCTTTCGAGCTTCGTCAACGACCGGGCACTGTCGGTCACCCTACGCATGTCCGGGGCGCTGCCGCCGGTGATGCGGTCGGACATCAAGGCTCTCACCATCAGTTCTCGACTGAGGCTGCCCGGCTCTCCGTTCGTCATCGAAACCCTCCCGGTGGGCTCGCGGGTGATCGTCGAGAGCGGATCACTCCGCTACCGGACTGCCCATCTGTCCGAGGTCTTGTTCAGCCGGCAGCAGATCCGCAACGACCTCGCCGGGAGCGACGACGTGCGGGTCGAGACCCCGCTCAACCGCCAGGAGCTGCGGAACCCGCGCGAGGAAGACAAAGAGCTCGCCCGCAATCTGCTCGACCACCTCAACGAGAACATCGAGCCGTTCCACCACCGAATCTGGGCCCGGATGAGCGACGCCCGGCGTTACATGCTGCTCGACGGATTCGAGGCGCCGAACTCCGGCGGGCGGTCCGTGGCAAGCGTGGTCGAGAACCAACTCGTCGGCATCGTCGGCAACAGCCTCGTACTGCCGGTCGCCCGCGGCTTCCACCTGGACCCGACGTACCGACAGGACGCGGAGAACCCGATCGACCTGCTCGAGCACTACCAGCCGAACACCCCGATCGAGCCGTCGCGGATCGCCGTTCCTACTCGGGGCGTCTACGCCGAGGCCATCATGGGCTCCTGCAACTCCTGCGAGGTCATCGACGAGACACGGTTCTGGCGGTGGAACGACGAGCCCATCCCGGATTCGCCCACCCAGCTGCTACCGGTTTCGACCGACACCCGGCGTGCCGAACCGCTGCCCACCACGCCGACGGAGTTCCCGGCCCCGATCATCGCCATGCAGAATGCGCCCGCGGCACCGGATCCAACCGGCCTCGGAACAGCGCTCACCCTGCTGGGACAGTCCGGCGCCTTCCGCGATATCACCGGCCTGACCGGCACCCAGCAGAATGCCGCCGCGGCGCTGCAGCAGGCGTTCCAGACGGCGACGACGTTCGGCACCAAGGCCGCCGACCTGGCGCTGCAGGCAAAGATGGCGAAGGACATCGACAAGGCCATGAAGGCGATCCAATCCGCGAAGCAGCAGGGACTCATCACCGACGAACAGGCGGCCGGACTCACCGAGACCGCGATCCGCGGCATGATCGGCGCTGGCACCACGAATCCGAAGAGCGCCGGCACCACCGAGGACGTCGAGAAGATCACAAAGACCGCCGGCGATGAGAAGGCCTCGGTGTCGGTGACCCGGCCGACCGGAGAGAAGATCGAAGTTGATGCCCGGCCCACCACCGCCGAGGACGCTACAAAGCCGGCCGTCACCCTCACCGCAGGCACCGAGGACCCGCAGACCCGCGCCTTCCACCCGGCCACGAACGACAAGACGCTGGTCATCCAGGTGGAGGCCGGCACCCGGAACGCCCCGGCGGGATCCCGGCTGAGGTGGTCCAGCCCCGACGCAGGCGCCGTGACGATCGACAGCCCGAACGCCGCACGGACCCGGGTCCGCGGCATCATCCCCGGTATCCACAACCTCGACGTCGAGCTGCTCGACAGCGGCGGCACACGGATCGCCAGCACGAAACTGAAACTGTCGGTGCCGCAGTGCGTGCGGCTCGTCGAGAGCCCCGCCGACTTCGACCAGGCGCTGTCCGATGCGCAGCTCACCGGCACCAAGGCCGACGTGGTACGGCACATGCGGCTGACGGTCGAGTCCCTGCTGGCCGGGGCCAACGTGCGGGTCTTCTGGCAGGTCGTGGGTAACAACGAGGCCTTGCCCGCGCACGTGCCGACGACCAATGTCGTCGTCGCGACCCTGCGGAACAAGGATCCCAACGGCAACCTCGGGGTCACGAACGGCCCGAGCACCGGGGACGCGTTCGATGAGTCCATCGATCTCTTCCCCGGGATGTACGCCGAACCGAACGCGATCGACGTCGACACCGAAACCCAGGCCCTCATCGTGCAGTTGCAGAGCAGCCTCAGCAGCGACGCGGCGCTCATCCCGGTCGCGACGAAGGTCTTCGGTCGGCTCATCGGCGAGACCACGGCTCACGAGATCGGGCACGCGCTGCTCTGGGACGACCTCCCCGGCAGCGGCCACAACACGCCGTCGATCCCGAATGATCTGATGAATCGGGGCGTGGACCGGTTGTTCCGCCAGCGCACCGGGATGGGGAACACCGTGCAGGTCAGTCCGGTGCGGCCGGAGCACTACGTGGACCATGGGCTGGGCGCGATCGGTGGTTTTCAATTGGCCAACCAGGCTCGCATCGACTCCCAGTGGCCGGTGCCGCCGGCGTTCCTCTGACGGCAAGCACTTCAAGCCGCCGCTACTACCGGCGCAAACTCGCCGAGGGCAAGACCACTATGGAAGCCATGCGGGCCTTGAACGGCGACTGTCCGACGTCGTCCACCGGCAGATGGCCACTGACGCCCAGCGGCTCAGGACGGGTCCGGGAGGACACGTGGGGGCGACCCTGCGATCCAGCGCGGCCGACCCGAACCCCAAGGCCGGCACTTCGGAAAGTCACGTCCCGGACCCGCCGAAGACCACCTTGGAGCACGGCTTCTCACCGCCCCTTGACAGCGCGGTGATGGTCCGCGATGACGTCGAGCGCCTCCGGCGTCTCTGGTGCCACTCCGGAGCGCAGGAGCTGAAGGACCCGTGCGTCCAGGCGGGTTCTCCGACTCCCTGCGCGACCTGAAGTGGATCTCGGTAGACGGGTATCTGATCCTGGTCGAGAACGCGCCACAACTGCTGTCGAGCAACCTCGGGGATCGGCGTACGCATCTCGTCGTTGCTGTAGCTGTCTTGGCCGGCTTCGTCGGCTCGGTGCGCCCCGGCTGCGGGTGGTCCTGGCCAGTGCGAGCGTCAGGAGACGAGGTCGGCGAGTTCGCGGTCGATCGTCTCATCGAACGAGCCGGCCGCCACGACCGACACATTGGGCGCCTCGGCCCCGCTGTCGATGGCCAAAAAGCGTACGGCGGGAAAACTCTTGGCGGTTGCCGCCACCGCATCGGTCTGCGTCTTGCCCACCGCGACCACGATCCCGCATCGGCTCTCGGCCAGCGAGGTGAGATGGGCCTGCGCGTTCGCCGGCGTCTGCGGCCCGGCGACCGCGAGGTACTGCACCCGCGCATGGCTCGACAGCGACGCCTCCTGCATGGCCGTCCACAGCGGCTTTGCCGCCGCGCCGGTCACCCCGGCAGAGTCGGTGAGCAGGCAGGCAGTGGCATCGACGTAATCCCGCTGGCGCGGCGCTTCCGGCCACAGTAGCCAGGTGCCGAGGCCGGCGACGGTCACCAGTGCGGCGGCCCCCGCCGCCCACCACATCACACGTTGACGCACCGGCGGAGGGTACATGCCGATGATCATCAAAACAACGGCTTGTCTAGCCGCATCGGTTCATCGATGATTTCTGCGCTGTGCGTGATCGCCGCTCATCGGTCACGGTGATTACGGGGGAGCATCATGCGCCGCTGGCTCGGTGTCGTTACTGCTATGGCTTTGGCCCTGACCGTCGGACTGCCGCCAGGGGCGCTTCCGGCCGAGGGTGGATTCCCGCTGCGTGGCCTGTTCTCATGGCTCGAGCAGCCGGGCGCCCTGGCCGACGTGCTGGGCCTGCCGGTGCAGGAGAAGCCGTCCGGCGAGGGCCGGGGTCACTATGTCTCGGCCGACGAGACCCGCTCCGACGGCGGCGCCGGCCAGAAGGCCGGCCGCGGCATCGGCGCCGTTCCCGCCGAGCTTCCCGAGCCGCCTCCGCGGAAGAAGTACACCGCGCCGGTCACGGCCGGCGCCGACAGCTTCGACGAGAAGACCAGCGTGCGCGTGCCGGAGCGGTCCGGTGAGCGGTTCACCGAATACCGCAACGCCGACGGATCGGTGACCCGCCGGCTCTACGGCAGCCGGGTCAACTTCCGCGACGCGGACGGCCGCTGGCAGCCGATCGACACCGAGCTGACCGGCCGCCAGGGCAGGCTCGAGACGAAGGCGAACTCGGTCGACGTCAGCCTGGCCCCGGCCGGCGCCGACGACGAACTGGCCACGGTGACGACCGTCGCCGGGGACAGCGTCGCGCTGGGTGTGGACGGGGCGGCCGGCGCGCCCGCCGCGGCCGACGGCTCCGTGGCGACGTACGGGGAGATCCTGCCCTCGACGGACCTCGAGGTCGAGGCGCTCGCGGACGGGCTGCGCAGCACGATCGTGCTGAAGGAGCGGCCGGCGGGCAACGAATGGGTGCTGCCGCTCGCCCTCGACGGGCTGACCGTGCGCACCTCGACCGACGGCTCGGTCGCCCTGGCTGACGAGGCGGGCCAGGTCGCGCTGCGGATGACGCCCGGCAGCATGGAGGACTCCAACGTCGACCCGAAGTCCGGAAGCGCGGCCCAGGCGCCGGTGACCCTCGCGGCGGCTACCGGGTCGGTGACCGTGTCCGCCGATCCCGCCTGGCTGGCCGACCCGGCCCGGCAATATCCGGTGCGGATCAGCGCGACGATCCTGACCGGGGACGCGCGGACGGAAACGTTCGCCGACGCCGACCCCGCCACGACCAACCGGGACACCGATGACCTGCCGGTGGGCACCTGGAAGGACGGGTCCGCGGTCGCCCGGTCATACATCGGGTTCGACGCCCGCGCGGCCGACGGCTTCGGCGACAAGGTGGTCAGGTCGGCCACGCTCAACCTGTTCCACTCGTGGTCCGCCGACTGCGACAACCAACAGCCGATTTCCGTACGGCGGGTGACCGAGCCGTTCGACGGCACCCCGCCCGACGACGAGGGCGGCCTGCCCGCCGCCCCCGCGTACTCCAACCCCATCGGGACCTTGGGAGTCTCGGACAACTACCCGGCGTGCACCAACGACGCCGGCGATCCTGCTGTCGGCAAATGGTGGAGCGTGCCCCTGGCGAAGGGCGCCGTGACCGACTGGACGGCTGGAGAGCCGACGGACACCGCGCTCGCGCTGACCACCACGGAGACCGACCCCGACGCGTTCAAGCGGTTCACGTCGGGCAACGTCGCGGGCGGCGAGTTCCAGCCGTTCGTCGAGGTGACCGCGGCCGAGAACACCCCGCCGCAGGTCAACGAGCAGTACCCGAGCTACGGCCGGGCCGTGTCGACACTCACGCCCGAGCTGATCGCCGACGCCTCCGACCCGGACGACGGACCGGGCTCGCTGCGCTACACGTTCATCCTGTACGACAACGACGGCAAGACCGAGATCGGCCGGTCGCCGCTGGTGTGGCGCAAGTCGTGGGTCGTGCCGGCCGGCATGTTCAAGTGGGCCGAGTCCTACTACTGGAGTGTGCTGGTCAGCGACGGCGAGGGCTCCAACGCCGAATACCTCTACAAGAACCTGATCACCACGCCCGTACCGCAACCCGCCGTCACCTCGGGGCTGTCGCAGAACTCGGGCCGCTCGTTCGACCCCGCCGTGGGCAACTACACCACCACGGCACGCGACGCGATCGTCACCACGGTCGGCCCGGCGCTCGAGATCGTCCGCCACTACAACAGCAACGACCCGCGTACCACCCAGGCACTCGGCGCCGGCTGGTCGAGCATCCTCGACTCCAAGGTCACCAACCGCGGAAACACGGTCGTGCTGACCTACCCGAACGGCCGCGAGATGGCGTTCGGCCGCAACGCCGACGGCACGTTCACCTCGCCGGCCGGGCGCAGCGCGATCCTGAACAGCATCACCGGCGGATACCGGCTGTGGGAGAAGGACGGCAACCGCTACGAGTTCCTGCAGGCCAAGACAGGCGGGGTCTGGGGGCTCAGCACCTTCAAGGACGTCCACAACCGCACGCTGAAGCTCAACTGGGTCAGCGGCCGGATCGACAACCTCGAGGCGGCGTCGGGCCGCAAGCTGTATCTCACCTGGGACAGCACCACCGCCCCGAAGCACGTGACGCAGGTCAGCACCGACGCGGTGAACGGCGCCGCGAACCGGTGGACCTACACCTATACGGGCACCGCGCTGACCACCGTCTGCCCGCCGACCTCCAGCACCAAGTGCCACTCCTACCAGTACGACGACGGCTCGCTCTACCAGACCGTGGTGGCCAACAACCAGCCGCTCTCGTACTACCGGCTGACCGAGACCAGCGGCACGTCGGCCCGCAGTTCCGTGCTCGAGAACGCCGGCACGGACAACGGCACCTACCACGACGTCACGTTCAACGTCGCCGGGCCGCTCGCCGGCTCGGCGGCCAAGGCGGTCGGCTTCAACGGCTCGGCGCGGGTCGCCCTGCCCGCGTCCAAGCTGGCCGGTGACGCCTCGAACCAGGCCGTCAGCATGTGGTTCAAGGCGTCCGCGAGCACCACGTCCCGGGTGCTGTACGGCCAGTCCTGGCAGAACAGCGACAACGCCATCACCAAGGCCGCGTACAACCCGACGCTCTACCTCGGCACGGAAGGCCACCTCATCGGCGGTTTCCCGGTCGGGCCGCAACCGGGCACCGCCATGGGCAGCCTGGTCACCCCGTCGACCAACGAGTGCATCGGCGTCGCCGGCAACACCGCCACCCTGGGCGCCAGGCTGGGGCTGTTCGGCTGCACCGGCACCGTCAGCCAGCAGTTCAGTTGGACGACGACGCGTGAGTTGCGAGTCACCAGCGGCGGCGAGATCCGCTGTATCGCCCCGGAGAACGGCGACTACGGCAAGGTCTTCGTCGTCACGGCCACCTGTGACGGCAGCGCGAAGCTGAAGTGGGACGTGCGGGCCAACGGCGAGATCGTCAGCGACTACTCGTACATGTGCTTCAGCCGGATCGAGGTCACCGGCCAGACGTACACCGGCGCGATCGGGCAGCGGCCCTGTGACACCAGGCCGCGCGCGATCTGGCAGCGGTACTTCCCCCGGCTGCACACCGCGATGAAGTCCACGGCGGTCGTCGCCGACAACCAGTGGCACCACGTGGTGCTCACCGCCTCGGGCAACTCGCAGACGATGTACATCGACGGCGAGGTGGCGGCCACCCAGACCGGGCTGCCGGTGCAGGACATCACACCGGTCTACAACTACCTGGGTGCCGGCTGGCTCGGTGGCGGCTGGCGGGACAGCGGCGTCGCCGATACCACCAGCAACGCGGGCTACCGGCGCAACTTCAACGGCGCGCTCGCCGAGGTGGCGCTGTTCGACACCCCGCTCAGCGCGGCGACCGCCAAGGACCTGTACGAGGCGAACACCCCGGTCCACCAGCTGACCAAGGTGCTGCGGCCGTCCGGCAACCCGGCCGCGCAGGTCACGTACGACGCGGTCAGCGGGCGGGTCAGCCAGGTGACCGACAGCAACGGCGCGTCCTGGAGCCCGCAGGCCCCGTCGGTCGGCGGCACCACCAAGGTGTACGAGAGCTCCGTGCTCGCCGGTGTGCCCAACAACTACTGGCGATTCAACGATGTGGCCTCGACTCAGGCCAAGAACCAGGTCAACGGCGACGCCGCGACGTACAACGCCGTCGATCTGGGCTACAACGGGCCGTTCTGGCCGCTGACCACGGCGGCCAACTTCAACGGTTACCCGTCCCGCGTCACCGTCCGTGATGCCGCGACGTGCGGCGCCGACTGCGCGACCGACATGAACCTGTACGCGGTCTCGATGTGGTTCAAGACGTCGGTCAACGGCTATCCGCTGTTCAGCTACGGCAACGCGGCGATTCAGAGCGGCACGACGACGAAGACGTACACGGCCCTGTACGTCGACTCCGAGGGCAAACTGCGGGGCCAGTTCGGCACCGGCACGATCAACCCGATCCGCAGTGCGGCCAAGGTCAACGACAGCAAGTGGCACCACGTCGCCCTCGTCACCTGGGACAACAACCAGAGCCTCTATCTGGACGGCAAGATCCAGGGCAGCCTGGCCGGCGCGCCGGTGCGCGACAACGTCGCGAAGTACATGTACGTCGGCGCCGGCTATCTCGGCGGCGGGTTCACGCCCGGCACGCACGAGACCGTCCCGCCGACCTCGCGGGGCTGGATGGGCCAGATCGCCGAGGCGGCCACCTACAGCAAGCCGCTCGACGGCAAGATGGTCGAGGCGCAGTTCAAGGCGCGCAACGCGACGACCGCCACGGCCGTGCCGTCGGTGACCTACAGCGTGCAGCATCCCGACCACACCGCCACCGCGCCCGTGGTGAGCCGCGACGTCCACGACCTGCAGGGCGGTCGCAAGCTCGCCGAGATCGACCCGATGGGCAACGAGACGCGCTACGGCTACAACACCAAGGGCTACCTGCGGACGGTCACCGACCCCAACGGCAACATGACGATCAACGAGCACGACGTACGGGGGAACGTCGTCTCGACGGCGACGTGTCAGGACCGCTCGTCGAACCGGTGCACGACGACCTACTACACGTACTTCCCCGACGCGACCACCGAGCAGCCCAGCGCCAGCGTGATGAACGACCGCCTGCTCACCAAACGGGGGCCCGGGTCGGCCAACTCGTCGGACGACAGATACCTGACGACGTACACCTACAACCCGGACAACGCGGTCCGCATCTCGGAGACCGACGCGCTGGGCCGCAAGACGACTGTCGAATACACCAACGGCTCCACCGCTCCCTCCGGCCTGCCGACGAGGATCCTCAAACCGGGCGGCAGCGTCGTCACCATCAGCTACAACGCCGCCGGTGACCTGCTCAGCACCACCGACCCGGCCGGCAAGCGGACCGAGTACGAATACGACACACTCGGCCGCACCACGAAGGAGACCGAGGTCGTCGGTGGTACGTCGCGGGTGATCGCGCAGTACGAGTACGACAAGCAGGACCGGGTGGTCAAGGAGACCGGCGCCGCGGTGACCAACCACGTGACCGGGGCGGTGCACACGCCGGTCACCACGACGGTCTACAACGACGACGGCCTCCCGGCGTCCGAGACCGTAGCCGACGCGACCGGCGGTGACGCGTCCCGCACGGTGTCGTTCGGCTACGACACGTTCGGGCGCCGCACGACCGAGACCGACGCGCTCGGCAAGACGGTGACGCTCGGCTACGACGCGTACGGGCGGGTCGCCTCGCAGACGCACGCCGACAACAGCGTCGTCCGCACCAAGTACGACCCGCTCGGCAACGAGCTCGAGGTCACCGTCGACGGCGAGACGGGGCCGGTCAAGAAGATGGCCTACGACCCCGCGGGCCGCCTGGCGTCGGTCACCGACGCGATGAACTTCCTGACCAAGTACGAGTACACCGACAACAACCTGCTCACCAAGGTCACCCGGTACAACAGCGCGAACGGCACCGGAACGGCCTACGTCGAGGAGCAGAACGCGTACGATTCCGCCGGCAACCTGACCTCCCAGATCACCAACAACGGCCTGACCAAGACCACCCGCACGTACGACGCGGCCGGTCGCGGGCTCACCGCGACGCTCGACCCGGACGGCCTGAACCGCACCACCACCCACACGTACTCGGTCAACGACGACGTGCTGACCACCACGCTCACCACCGGAAGCACGGTCGTGAGCCGGTCGGAGTCGATGTTCGACAAGCTCGGCCGGGCCCTGGCCGAGACGACGTACACCTCAGCCGGGCTGACCCCGACCTTCCGGTGGATGTTCGGCGAGATCGCCGCGGGCGGCACGGCCGACGCGGCGGGCAACACCCGCGGTGTGGCCGGCGTCGGGGCGACCTGGTCGACCGAGCGCGGCGGCTCCGTGTCGCTGACCGGAACCACGGCGGCGGTCACGGCGAACCAGCCGGTCGTCGACACCAGCCGCAGCTACACGGCCGGCATCCGGGTCAACATCGGCGACCGGACCGCTGACCGCACCCTGCTGTCGATGCCGGCCGCCGCCGGGCGCCCGGCCATGGAGCTGAAGTACGTCACGGGTAACGCGTTCCAGCTCACGGTCAACGGGACCACCGCCGCGGGCGCGGAGACCGCCCTCACGCTGAGGTCGGCCAGCGGGACCGTCCCCGCCGCCGGCACGTGGACGCACCTGGCGGCCTCGTACGACGCGACCAGCCGCACGGCCAGGCTGTACGTCAACGGCGTCGCGCTCGCGCCCGTCACCGCCACCGACTTCGTGCCCGTGACCGCGGCCAAGGTCCAGGTCGGGCACCTGGGCAGCGCGGCCGCGCAGGGCCTGTTCGACGAGGCGATCGCGTTCCAGTCGGCGCTCACCGCCACCGAGGCGCAGAACCTGAGCTCGGGCGCGGTGCCGGCGGCTGACGCCAAGGTGGTGCGCACCAGCCAGAACCTCGACGCGGACGGCTCGCCGGCCTCGGCCACCGACGCCCGCGGCTACATCACGTACGTCACCAACGACGAGGCCGGCCGGGCCGCCGTGCTCACGGCGCCGCAGGCCGCCAGTGTGACGGGGGAGGGGACACCGGTCGTCTCGGTGTCGACGACCCGGGTCGGCTACAACACGTTCGGCGAGCTAACCGAGCAGCAGGACCCACTCGGCCGGGTGTCGACCACCCGGTACGACGCGGTCGGCCGGCCGCTCGAGACCCAGCTGCCCGACTACGTCGCGCCGGGCTCGTCCACGCCGATCACCGCGAAGACCACCAACGCCTACAACGCGGTCGGCCAGGTCGCGTCGACGACCGACCCGCTCGGCAACACCACGAGCTTCGAGTACGACCGGTTCGGCCGTACGACCAAGGTCACCGCACCCGACGAGGGCGTCAGCTCGTTCGTCTATTCCAGGAACGGTGACCTGCTCGAGCAGACCGACCCGACCGGGGCCAAGGCGACCGCCACCTATGACTTCATGGGCCGCACGCTGACCAGCACGCACGCGGTGCGCCAGACCGGGCAGGCGAGCACGACGACGCTCCAGTACCTCACCGGGCCGTGGCCGGCCACGGTGACGTCGCCGGCCGGGGTGGTCACCGCCATGGAGTACAACGCCGCCGGCGAGCAGAAGTCGGTCAAGGACGGCGCCAACAACACCACGCTGACCACCTATGACGGCGCGGGACGGCCGGTGCGGGTCACAGCGCCCGACAACACCTATGAGACGGCGACCTATGACCTGGCCGGCCGCATGGTCGAGGCCAAGTCGTGGTCGGCGGCCGACGCGGCGCTGCGGACGGTCTCCAGCGAGTACGACGCGGCCGGCAACCTGGTCGCGGCCACCGACGCCCGCGGCACGACACGGACGTTCACGTACGACGCCCGCGGGCAGCTGGTGACACAGACCGAGCCCATCAGCGGCTCCGACACGATCGTGTCGGCGTTCGGCTACGACCTGGCCGGGCAGCGCACCCGGTTCACCGACGGGCGCGGCAACACCTTCTTCACCACGTACAACGTCTGGGGCCTGCCCGAGTCGCAGATCGAGCCGGCCACGGCGGCCCACCCGAACCTGGCCGACCGCACGTTCACGACCTCGTACGATGCCGCCGGCCGGGCCGTGCAGACCACGTCGCCCGGTGGTGTGCAGGTCACGTCCGAGTACAACAACATGGGCCGCCTGACCCGCAACACCGGCACCGGCGCCCAGGTCGCGACCGTCGACAAGACGTTCGAGTACGACGCCGCAGGCCGGGTCACGTCGCTGACCGGCTCGGCCGGGGCAACCACGATCGCGTACGACGACCGGGGTCTGCCGACGACGATCGGCGGGGTGTCGGGCGCGTCGTCCTACACGTACAACCTCGACGGCGCGCTGGCCTCCCGCACCGACGCGGCCGGGACGACCTCGTACACCTACGACACCGCCGGACGGCAGAAGACGGTCGTCAACAGCGGTGCCGGCGTCGACATGACGTATGCGTACAACAACATGTCGCTGATCAAATCGATCACCCACGGCACCGGCGGCAACGTCCGGTCGTTCGGCTACGACGACCTGCACCGGGTCACGTCGGACGAGCTCAAGACGGCCGGTGGCGCCGCGGTCGCGAAGATCGCCTATGGGTGGGACCGCAACGACAACCTCACCTCCAAGACGACGACCGGGTTCACCAACGCGGCCGCCAACACCTACACGTACGACCTGGCCAACCGCCTGATCGGCTGGAACAACGGCACGACACCGACGGTCTACGCCTATGACAAGTCGGGCAACCGGACCCAGGCCGACGGCAAGACGTTCGCCTACGACCAGCGCAACCAGCTGCTGTCGTCGTCGGACGGCACGCAATACCAGTACTCCGCCCGGGGCACCCTGACCAGAACGGTCGAGGGCGGCCTGGAGCAGGTGACCGTCACCGACGCGTTCAACCAGGTGACCTCGCAGACCACGGCCGGCGGCGACACGCGCACCTACACGTACGACGGTCTCGGCCGCATGATCAAGCCGAACCTTACGTATACCGGCCTCGCGAACACGGTCGCCCAGGACAGCACCACGACGTACGTGCGCGACGCGGCCGACGGTCTGGTCGGCGTCTCGTCGGGTGGCACGAAGCGGTACGCGTGGACCGACCTGCACACCGACGTGGTGGGCGAGTTCGCGGGCTCCGGCACCGCCCTGGCCGCGTCGGTGGCGTACGACCCGTGGGGCAAGGTTCTCGGCTCCGGCGGCATGATCGGGAAGCTCGGCTACCAGTCGCAGTGGACCGACGAGGGCACCGGCAAGGTCAACATGTGGGCCCGCTGGTACGACCCCGACACCGGCGCCTTCGACACGCGGGACGCCGCCTCCAACAACCCGACGCCTTCCTCGGGCGCGGCCAACCGGTTCGCGTACGCCGAGGGCAGCCCGCTCGGCAACACCGACACCACGGGTTACGGCGTCGACGGCAAATGCGGGACGTACGACTACGAGTGCGAGCTGAAGAAGTATCAGGGTCAGCTCGCCCAGTACAACCGCGACATGGACCAGCATCAGCGTGATGTGAAGTTCACCGGCGAGGACATCGCCCGGCACGAAGCCGACTACCAGCGGGCCGAGCGCGAGTCGCAGACGTCGCTGCTCGACATCCTGCTGCAGGTCGGTGTCGGCATGTTGCTCGACATGATCGGTTACAACTCGCTGGTGGGCTGCCTGGAGGGCAGCGCCTGGGACTGTGTCGACCTGGCGTCGAACTTCCTGGGGCCGATCAAGGCCTTGAAGATGGCCAAGTCGTTGTATCGGGCCGTGGACCGAGCCCTGAGCGGCTATCGGATGTGGCGGCGCATCGTCGACGGTGCACGCACGATGATGAGTCGCGCGGCCATGCTGATGAACCAGGCGCGTAAGCATCTTTCGGATCTGATGCAGAAGGTGCCGAAGAAGCCGAAACCGCCGAAGAAGAAGATCAAGCCGCCGGCGAAGAAAAAGCCGAAGCCCAAGGCGAAGCCCCGCCCGAAGCCGAAGCCGGCCCAGCCCGCGAAGCCTCCGAAGCCCAAGACCAAGCCGAAGAAGGTCGACAGGCCGGACCAGCGGTCGGCAAAGCCGGATCGTCCGGAGCGGGATCAGCCTGAGGCAGAGAAGCAGGAGGCTCCGCAGCGGCAGAACGTCGTGCAGCTCGACGACAAGAGCCCGGTGGCTGCGGCCTGCGCGACGCACAGCTTCGCCCCGGACACACGGGTGTTGATGGCGGACGGCACGACCAGGCCGATCGACGAGGTCAACCTCGGTGACGAGGTTGCCACCACCGACCCGAAGACCGGCGAGCACAGCGATCAGCAGGTGACGTTGCTGCACGCCAACCTTGACACCGAACTCACGGATGTCACGGTGTCGACCGCGCCCGCGGCGGCCGACCGAGCGACCCGGACGGAGGGCGAGGGCAAGGGCGGCCGTAGTACCCGCGGCCCGACTGAGTCGACGCTGGAGACCACTGCTCACCACCCGTTCTGGGACGCCACCACCGGTGAATGGGTCGATGCCGCGGAGTTGACACCCGGCACGTCCACGGTTGTAGGCCCCGACGGTCAACTCCAGTACGTCACCGCAGTACGCAACTTCACCGGCACCAGGGTGATGCGCGACCTCACCGTCGACACCACCCACACGTACTATGTGATCGCCGGCAGCTCCGCAGTGCTTGTGCACAACTGCGGGGAAGATTTCAACCCGACGATGAACGACGGGCCGATCGGCCCGATGCAGCTCAGTTCGCGGGGGAAACTTGTCCCGCCCGGCGTTTCGCGACTGCCGAGCGGTAGGTTACCGGCGAACTTTGAGTACGCCGGAAGAGAGTATGACGGCGACGGTTGGACTGATGCGATGAAGCAGAAATATTCGGCAGGCGTCCGATTCTCGCATGAAGGATTCCCAGATTTTAGTGCACACGCATCTCATACCGTTACTTTCGCGGGTGAATACGCTGGCAATACGACAACTGACTTCACGAATGCTGACAGAATGGCGGGCATGACCGGGAATCGTCCGCGTGGCTGGACCTGGCATCACCACGAGGACAAGAGGACGATGCAACTGATCCCTACAGATTTGCATGACGCTGTCCGGCATGCAGGGGGCCGAGCTCTTCTAAGGCGGTAGAGGTAGTGGTTGATTACAAGGAAGCAGGTCCGGCTGCGAAGCGCAGTGACATCGAGCGGCTCGAAGCGCGGATAGGAGCCTCGCTGCCTGAGGAGTACCGGTCGTATCTCCTCGAGCGGGATGGGGGCTGGGTTAAGGACAACACCTTGGCCGTGGACGAAATTTTCGGCACCCGTGAGGACGCGCCGTACTCAGGGAATATCTGGAGGAAACTCGAGGTATTCGGCACACGAGTTCCGGAATGGCTTCTTCCGGTGGCTCAAGATGTCTACGGGAACCTATTTGCGATCTCGTTGCGAAGCGCTGATGTGGGTACCATTTGGTTTTGGAATCACGAGGAAGAGGCAGATGAGGGTGAGCCGGCCAGCGAAGAAAATATCAATCAGGTTGCTCTGAGCTGGTCGATATTTCTTAGAGATGCGAGGCCAGTACCGGAGAGGGAATGATAATCTCGCCCGGCCCTTTCGCTTCGGTCTGTGACTACTTCCGTGTCTGACGGTGCTGGGTGCCTGCCGCGGTCCGGCCATGTTGCCGTCACGGTTGCCGTCATGACCGCAGGGCGATCGGCCATCGTGGATTAGCTCCGGGCGGGGGTGATCGGTGTCATCGGTCTATGGCCAACCCTGGCTTTGTTGGTTCGGTGCGGACGGCGTGCGCGCGGGGCCGTAGGTCTGTAGCGCGTGCGCGCGGCCCGGCCTTGTGCCGGGCCGTTTCCTTGATTACGTGAAGCAGTTTTGGACCAGCGCCGCCCGTGGTCAGGTTGTCGGCTTGCGGGGGCGGAGGGTCTTCTTGTCCGTCTGGGGCGGTTCGGCGGTCGTCTCGTCTGCTGTGCCGCTCGGGGCATCGTGGCGAATCAGGTGCGCGGGCTGCTTGGCGAAGTTGCCGTGGCCGGTGTGGTATCCGGCGACCCGGCCACGCAGTTCCGGGTCGGCGATCGGTTCTTGCAGTACCGCGCCGCGGAGAAGGTCGAAGGCGTCGGGGTGCACGAAGGTGCCTTTGCCGGCGACGCTGTAGGTGATGCGCCGGTTCTGCAGTTCCCGCAGTGCGCGCTGGGCGGTCATGGAGGCAACGCCGTAGAGGTCGGCCATCCTGCGGGCCGAGGGAAGCGGGTCATTGGGGTTGAGGCGTCCATCGCTGATCTGGTCGAGGACGTCGTCGACGACCCGCTGGAACAAGGCGCGCTTGTCGTCGGGTGAAGTCCCAGGCGTCGCCCTCGGCCAGGGTTTTGCTTTTGGCGGACGCGTCGACGCCCGGGCCGTCCAGCACGGACCAGTCCTCCTCGGTGAACGGGCGGTCGCGGTGCCGGTGCCCCCAGCTGATCGCGTGGAACGCCGAGGTCAGCACGACTCGTTTCACGCCCCGCGTCACGGGCCGCGCGCAGTACTCGCAGAGTGCCTTTGCGGGCCGGGGTGATCACGTCGTTCTCGTCGCCGCTGTTGTCGGTGTGCACCGGCGAGGCCACGTGGATCACGTAGTCGCCAGCCGGCCACCGCCGCCTGCCAACCCTTGTCGTCCATGAGATCCGCCGCCGTGAAGCTCAAATGCTGGTCGTTCGTCATTCCCGCATCGCGCAGAATCGCTCGTACGCTGTCCTCACGCTTCAGTGACCGGACGGTGGCCCGGACCTGGTACCCCTGTTCGAGCAGCTGCAGAATGATGTGACCAGCGATGAAGCCGGAGCCGCCGGTGACAAGAAGCGCTGCTGAATCATTGTTCGCTCCGCATTTATCGGTGGAATCGTGTCTGCCTCAACGATGCGGTCGGCGTCCTGCGCCTCCTACTTGTTGAATCTTGCTGCCAACAAGCCCCGCAGCTGGCAGCGCCCGCGCAAGGAAACCGTGCCACCGACTACGGCCCGCTTGGTCGCGACGCTTCCACTGCCGGCCTTCATCGAAGGCCGAAATCTCGACGTCCTGGCCGCCAACCCCTTGGCCACCGCGCTGTCACCGCGCCTGAGCGCCGGCGCCGAGCCCCGCGCTGCCCGCGCACGACGGCCGGTCCCGGTGGGCCGGTCTGACACACAGCGCCCGGCTGTTTCTGGCTCCCGCAGGATCGCCGGCGAATTGCTCCTGCTCGCCGGGTCAGCGGGTCAGGCGGGCGCCGACCAGTTGCTCGGAGACCTCGAGGACCCGGCGGGCGTCCTCCATGCTGCGCAGCGGGCCCCACAGCTCCTGCCGCGCGGGCGCACCGCCGACGTTGCCCAGACCGTTCGGCCCGTAGAACTGCCCGCCCGCCGAGTCGGGCCCGGTTGCGGCCATCAGCGCCGGCAGCGCGGCGGTGGCCACGGTGCCGGTGATGCCGATGCGGGACATCACCCGGATCATGCGGACGCCGGCGGTGTCCTTCGGCCGTCCCAGCCCCGGCTGCGCGGCGAGCAGGTTGGTCGGCGAGACCCCGGGGTGGCTCAGGTTGCTGGTGATGCCCCAGCGGCCCGCCTCGCTGCGGGCCTGCAGCTCCCGGGCGTACAGGCCGACGGCGATCTTGGACTGGCGGTACGCCTTCATGGCGTCGTAGTTATGCTCCCCGTTCAGATCGTCCCAGTCGATCGTTCCGCTGCGCGCCGCGATGCTCGTCTGGTGGGTGACCCGCGCCTCACCCTGCCGCAGCAGCGGCAGCAGCCCCTGGGTTAGCGCGAAGTGGCCCAGATGGTTGGTGCCGAACTGCAGCTCGAAACCGTCCTTGGTGACCTGGTGGGTCGGTGGATGCATGACCCCGGCGTTGTTGATCAAAAGGTTGATCGGCCGGCCCTCGTCGGCCAGCCGGTCGGTGAGGGCCCGCACGGACGCGAGGGAGGACAGGTCCAGCGTGCGGATGGAGATCTTCGCGTTGCGCACCTGACCGCGGATGCGGTCGACGGCCGCCTGGCCCTTGGCCGGGTTGCGGACCGGCATGATGACCTCCGCTCCCGCCGCGGCGAGGCGGGTCGCGATGACGAACCCGATCCCGTCGCTGGCGCCGGTGACCAGGGCCAGCTTTCCGGACAGGTCGGGAACGGTGATGTCGATCGTGCGAGGCATCGTGGGCTTCCTTCGTCGTGCGCTGTCGGCGCGGATCGGCGTGTGAACACATCGTGGGACCGCGGCGCCGCGACATTCAGGGCCCACTCAGCCATGGATCGCCGATCCCCCTCTCCGGCCGCCGGAGAGTGGGACAGACAGACCGTGGCTGCGGCGGATATCGGCCGAACACAATGGCCATCGCGCCGAGAGAAGGAGATACGCGATGGTGGAACCGCTCGTCGACCGCTTCGGGCGGGTGGCAACCGATCTGCGGGTCTCGTTGACCGACCTGTGCAACCTGCGCTGCACCTACTGCATGCCGGAGGAGGGCCTGGCCTGGCTGCCGCGCGAGCAGCAGCTGACCGACGACGAGGTGAACCGTTTGCTGCGCGTCGCGGTCGAACGGCTCGGCATCCGGGAGATCCGGTTCACCGGCGGTGAACCGCTGCTCCGGCGCGGGCTGACCGGAATCGTGCAGGCGGCGGCCGGGCTCCGGCCGCGCCCCACACTGGGGCTGACCACCAACGGCATCGGGCTCGACCGGCTCGCCGGCCCGCTGCGCGACGCCGGGCTGGACCGGGTCAACGTATCGCTGGACGCCCTCGACGAGGCCCGGTTCCGCACGCTGACCCGGCGCGACCGGCTCGGCGACGTGCTCGCCGGCCTGGCCGCAGCCGCGGCGGCCGGCCTGACCCCCGTGAAGATCAACGCGGTGCTGATGCGCGGCGTCAACGACGACGAGGCGCCGGCACTGCTGCGCTTCGCGCTGGACAACGGCTATCAGCTGCGATTCATCGAGCAGATGCCGCTCGACGCCCAGCACCGCTGGGACCGGCACACGATGGTCACCGCCGACGAGATCCTGGCCTCGCTGCACTCCTTCGGGCTGGCGCCCGACCCGGTCGCGCGCGGCGCCGCACCGGCCGAGACCTGGCTCGTGCCCGGGCACGCCGACGCCGCCGGGCAACCCGCCCGGGTCGGCGTGATCGCGAGCGTGACCAGGCCGTTCTGCGGCGACTGCGACCGCACCCGGCTCACCGCCGACGGGCAGGTGCGCGACTGCCTGTTCGCCACCCGGGAGAGCGACCTGCGGACGCTGCTGCGCGACGGCGCCGGCGACGACCGCCTCGCCGAGGCCTGGCGGTCCGCGATGAGCCGCAAACGCGCCGGCCACGGCATCGACGATCCCACATTCCTGCAGCCCGCCCGGCCCATGTCCGCGATCGGCGGCTGACCCGGCCCAGAAGGGAACCCCTTGTGCGACGCTTACCGGCCGCCGCCGCGGCAGCACTCCTGACGATCTCCACAGTCACGGCCTGCACAGACCCTGGCGCCGGTGAACCACCGGCGCGCCCGGACCACGTCCACCCCACGGTGGACGCCTCGACGGCACCGCTGCGCGCCGGGGAGCGGTTCGTGCAGCTGCGCATGCCCGGTACGTACTCGCCCGCCCCGCCCAACGGCGGTGACGACGACTACCGCTGCCTGATCGTCGACCCGGGCGTGACCGAGCGCGTCTTCCTGACCGGGGTGCAGTTCCAGCCGCAGGACGCGTCGATCGCCCACCACGCGATCACGTTCGCGGTCCCGCCGCAGGACGCGCCCACGGTCCGCGAGCAGGACGCGCGGGCGCCGGGGGAGGGGTGGACCTGCTTCGGCATGGACGGCGCAGTGAGCACCGCGACGTGGGTGGACACCTGGACGCCCGGCGGCACCGAGACGCTGCTCGACGGCGACATGGGCTATCCCCTCGAGCCCGGCAGCCTGCTCGTTTTGCAGATCCACTACAACCTGCACGGCGCCGGCGGCCGAAGCGCGGTGACCGACCGGTCGAGCGTCCGGCTCCGGCAGACCGACGGTACGGCGCAGACCGTACCGTTGGACACCGTGCCGCTGTCGGCGCCCGTCGAGCTGCCGTGCGTGGCCGGCGAGTCCGGGCCCCTGTGCGACCGGGCCGCCGCGATGGCCGACGTGACCGAGCGCTTCGGCACCGGGACCGGCGCCATCTCCGACTGGCTGGTGCGCCGGTGCGGCTACGCCGCGCCGCGCCCCGGCAACCGGCAGACCTGCGACTCCCCGGCGCCCGCCGGGATGACCGTGCACGCCGCCCGCGGGCACATGCATCTGCTGGGCCGCTCCATCTCGGTGGAGCTCAACCCGGGTACGCCGCACGCCCGGATGCTGCTTGACGTCCCTGCCTTCGACTTCGACGACCAGGCGCTGCACATCCTCCCGGAACCGGTGACGCTGCAGCCCGGCGACACGTTGCGCACCACCTGCGTCTTCGACGCCCGCCTGCGGCAGCAGCTGCCCCAGCTGCGCGACCTCCCGCCACGCTACGTCGTCTGGGGCGAGGGCACCGCCGACGAGATGTGCGCGCCGCTGCTGACCGTCTCCCCGGCGGCCTGACCCATGCGCGCCCGGGAGCCCGACCGTCGCCTGTTCGGCCGCGCCGCCGCCGTACAGCTGGGGATGGCCGGTCTGCTGGTGGCCGCCGGTCTCGGCCTGACCGTCACCGCCGACCACGCCGTCCGTGCCCCCGCGACCGGGCCTGCCGCACCGATGCGCTGGACTTCCGCCACGGTGCGACGTGCCGGCGCCCGGCGGCGACGGCGGGCTGGTGGTCGGTATCCACCGGGTACGCCCGTCGGCGTACCGCAGCGCCTGAGCGCCACGACCCGTGGCTGATCCACGGACTGATGAACCCTGGTAACCCGTCGATGCCGACAGCGAGAGTGGACGGGCGCCTGGACGTTCGACCGCCAGCGGCGCGGTTCGAAGCAACTGTCAACAGTCAGGAGTCATGCATGCCTGTCTCACCCCTCGGCCGTGAGATCGACCGCGTCGACGGCCGGTCGAAGGTGACCGGTGCGGCGCAGTACGCGGCGGACTATCCGATCACCGATATCAGGTACGCGTACGCGTACGTCGTCACCAGCACGATCGCGAAGGGCCGGATCCTGCAGATGGACACCGCGGCGGCGGCGGCCGCACCCGGGGTCCTCGCCGTGTTCAACCCGGACCGAAACCTCGGCTTCAAGCCACCGCGGCCCGGTTCCCAGGCGCTGGTGGTGGAGAACTACCTGCCCCTGCAGGACCGTGAGATCCGGTATCGCGGGCAGGCCATCGCCATGGTCGTCGCCGAGACCTTCGAGCAGGCGCGTGATGCCGCGGCGCTGATCACCACAACCTACGAGTCCGCGACCCCGAGGATCTCGGTGGAGGCGCACAGCCCCGGCGTGCAGCCGCCCCTGCCGCCGAACGTGGGACCGGCCAACGTCACTGTGCTCGCGCCGGGCGTCGACTCGATCGACACGGCCCTGGCCGCCAGCGACGTGATCGTGGAGGGCACCTTCCACCAGCCCGTCCAGCACCATGTCGCGATGGAGCCGCACGCCTCCATCGCCCAATGGAACGATGAGAAGACCGAGGTGACCGTCTGGACCGGCTCCCAGTCCCCGATGATGGCCGCACTACTGCTCTCGGATCGGCTGGGCCTGCCGCTGCAGGCGGTGCATGTGATCTGTACCTACACCGGCGGTGGCTTCGGCAGCCGGGTGCGCTCGTGGAACGACTCGATCCTCGCCGTCGGCGCCGCCTACCAGCTGGGCCGTCCGGTGAAGCTGGTGATGACCCGCGAGCAGGTGTTCACCATGGTCGGGCACCGCGGTCAGATCGACCACACGGTCCGCCTGGGAGCCTCCCGCACCGGCGTTCTCCAGGCGGTGAGCCACGAGAGCGACGCCGAGCTGCCGGCCGTCGGCGGATGGCCGATGCTGCCCGCGACCGATACCACCGACTCGCTCTACAAGACCCCCAACCTGCACATCCGTCAGCGGTTCGTCCCGCTGGACATGCCGCCGACGTGGGCGATGCGGGGTCCCAACGAGGCGCCCGGCGCGTTCGCGCTGGAGACCCTGATGGATGAGATCGCCGTCAAGACCGGAGTCGACCCGGTCGAGGTGCGGCTGCGCAACTACGCCGCCGCGAGTCCCGGTACGGGCAAGGCGTTCTCGAGCAAACACCTCGACGAGTGTTACCGCATCGGCGCGCGGCGTTTCGGCTGGTCGGCTCGCCGGGCCGAACCCGGCAGCCGGGTCGACGGCGACTGGCTGATCGGCATGGGGATGGCCACCGCCATCTACCCCGGTAACCGCATGGCGGTCAACGCCAGTGTGGACCTGCGCGACGACGACACCGCGGTGGTGTCCACCGCGACCAGCGACATGGGTACCGGTGCGCTCACCATGCTGGCCATCGTCGGGGCCGACCAGCTCGGCATTCCGATGGCGAAGGTGACTCCGCGCCTCGGTGACTCCTGGCTGCCGCCGGGCGCGGTCGCCGCCGGTTCCATGGCGACCTCCAGCACTGTGCCGTCGGTCGTGGCCGCCGCCGAGGGGGCGATCGCCGAGCTCCGGCGGCTTGCGGTGTCCGAGCAGGCCTCACCGTGGTACGGCGCCGACGTCGCCGACGTCACCTACGTCGACGGGAGGCTGCGCGGGGCGGGCCGTTCGATGACCTTCGGGCGTTTTCTGGCCGCTCTCGGCCGTAAGAGCCTGGTCGTGGACCGGCAGACGGCGCTTGCTCCTGAGGTGACCGCCCGGTACGAGTTCCACAGCTTCGGCGCCCACTTCTGCGAGGTCCGCGTCAACCGCTTCACCAGGGAGCCGCGTGTCACGCGCTTCACCACGGTGGTCGACGCCGGGCGGGTCGTCAACGCCCAGGCCGCCCGCAGCCAGATCATCGGCGGCGTCATCTTCGGCATCGGCCAGGCCCTGCTGGAGGAGAACCCTCTGGAGATCGAGACCGGCCGTCTGGCCGCGTCGAACATGGCGGACTACATGGTGCCCGTGAACGCCGACATCCCGGACATCGACGTGCACCTGCTCAGCCGTCCGGACCCCAACGTCGGCGCCCTCGGCACCCGCGGGCTGGGAGAGCTGGGCACGGTCGGCTCGGCCGCCGCGATCGGCAACGCCATCCACAACGCCACCGGCATCCGCCGCCACGACCTCCCCATCACCCTGGACAAGCTGCTGCCGTGAACGCCGCGCAACGGTGCCGGGACAGGGTTTCGGCACCGTTGCGCGGCCGCTGATCACTCCCGGCGGTTTCCGTTCGCCGAGGGCAGATTACCCGACCCGTCTCGCAGCATCGCATTCCTATTGACCGCTGTCTGCTATCCGCTGCCGCGCAGATGCAATAGGGGAACGCCGTAGGTGGCCTTCATGGTCCTACCTTTTCTCCCCTTTATTTGGCTACAGTTCGAGCGCTACCGAGATCAATTGCTACTTTGCGAGGTAATGGTGTCTACGACGCTGGATGATGGGCAATTTGAACCGCGCGAGAACAAGGGCGTCAACGAGAACGCTGAACCGCGTACGACTATGGGCCGGAAGTTCTCCCGGCGTTCGATTTTGCGGCTGTCCGTGCTCGGCGTCTCGGCCGGTGCGGTCGGTGCGGCCGGCTTCGGTGTGGGCAGGCTGACCTCACCCGGAGCGGAGATCCCGGATTGGACCACCGCGGACATCCCGCCGCAGAACGGCCGGCGAGTGGTCGTGACCGGAGCGAACGGCTATCCGCAGGACGGCCGGAGTGGGCTGGGTTATCACCAAGCGCTTGCGCTGGCCGTCGCGGGCGCGGACGTGACGATCGCTTCACGCAATGCTGCGCGCGGCGCGGAAGCAGTTCGGCGCATTCAGGCGGCGGCACCCGCGGCACGTGTGCGATTCGAGACGCTGGATCTGGCGAATCTGGCGTCGATCAGTGCGTTCGCCGCGCGCATGCGCGATTCAGGGGATCGTCTGGACCTATTGATCAACAGTGCCGGTGTCATGGGGCGCGCCAATCGTGAAGTGAGTGCCGACGGCTTCGAGCGGGTCTTCGCCACCAACGCGCTCGGCCCGTTCGCGTTGACTGCGCGACTACTACCGCTTCTGCAGAAGGGCAGCGAACCCCGAATCGTCTGGATGTCCAGCTCGCGTGGTCACAGTGGTGCGATCAACTTCGACGACCTTCAGAAGGAGCGAGGGTACGACTACGTGCGCGCATACGACGACAGCAAGCTCGGCGACCTCCTGCTCGCCCTCGAGTTCGAACGCCGCAGCAAAGCAGCCGGCTGGCGGATCACCAGCATCGCAGCACACCCCGGTGTCGCTCGCACCAGCATCGTTGTGGATGGGCCCGGGCTGGACAGCTCTGAGGGCTTCCGGTGGCGATACATCCCGATGATGTGGCAGGACCCGGCCCAGGGCGCCCTCCCGCTCCTGTATGCCGCGACGTCGCCGCAGGCCACCGGCGGGGGCTACTACGGCCCGAAGGAACTCCAAGGGCTCAGGGGTCTCCCGGGAGTGACGATCGTCCCGGAGAACGCCCGGGACCCTCGACTGGGAGCGGAGTACTGGAGCACCCTGGAACGTCTCGCGAGCGTCTCTTTCCGCTGACCGACCCGGCCGAGGAAACCTGTAGGCAGCCTCAGCCGCGCCCACGCCGAGGCTAGTCCGTCACCCGAGCCGGGGCCGACTGCCCTGGTATGCGGCAAACACGGCCGCGACGACTTCTGCCGTCCCGCGGGAACCACCTGTCGGCCCGGTTCCTGGTGGCCCCACGAGAAGGCTGTGGCAGACGCGGGGGCCGGCGCTGTCGTCTCGTTTCAGGGAGTGGTGCGTGACCACGATCAAGAACGTGGCGTGACCCTCCTCGAGTACGAGAACCACCCGACGGCCGCCCGGGTGCTGCGCGAGGTCGCTGCGGAGATTGTGGCGGATCCTGATGTCCACGCCGTCGCTGTTTCGCACCGCGTGGGCACGCTGACGATCGGCGATGCGGCGCTGGTTGCCGCGGTGAGTACGGCGCACCGGGCGGCTGCGTTCGCGGCCTGCGCACGGTTGGTCGACGAGATCAAGGCGCGGCTGCCGATCTGGAAGCGGCAGGTGTTCGTCGATGGCAGCGATGAGTGGGTCAACTGTCCCTGACGGGGCCCACCGACGCGGAACACCCTGGGGAACCATCTCCGCGGTCAGGAACGAGCGGAATTGGGCACCCGATCGTCGGGCGCCTCCGCCGGCCCTCACTCGCCTGCCGGCGTGAACGCGGAACTCAGCCGCCGGCGAAAGGCGGAAGGACATCGATCGTGGCTTCGGCGGGAAGGAGCGCCGCATGGTCGTGGCAGATCAGACCGTCGACCAGGAAGCTGGCCGCCTCCAGTACCACGCTCAGTTGCTCGCCGTGGCGGTCTGCCAGCAGCTGCTTCAGTTCCTTCAGAGTCTCAGCCGCGACGGGCTCGCTCCGGACTCCGCCCGCGGCCGCCCGTGCCCCGGCGAAGTAACGAATGGTTAGCGTCACAGGAATCTCCGCCCGCGGCCGCCACATGCTTCAGCAAGCAGTGGCGGACCTTCTTTGTGCTGGTCGCAAAACATGCGGGAGCCGCGGTCCGGCGTTTTCCTCGGAGGAGAGGACCCGCTGGAAGTGGTTGCCGGCGGCATGGTTTCGGCTGCATGAGACGAGAACTTCACGCCGACCGGTTGCTGGAAGACTGCTTCTTCACACCACGCGCCGGCATGCTCCGCGTTCGGGAACGCGGAGCATGCCGGGACTGATGTGGTCGCTGACGCCGTCTCGCGGGGCCGGTCGGTGCCCCGCGAGGAGCAACAGATGATCGCGTTCGTCGAGCGTGAGGTCGGAAGTGACCGGCGCCCTTTCTCCGGAATCAGGCCGGGTATCGCACGCCGATCAGCCGTTCCGACATTTCCCAGAGCATGCGGGCGTCGTCCATGTCGCGCAGCGGAGGCCAGAGTTCCTGCTGCCCGGGCGCGCCGCTGATGTTGCCGAGGCCGGTGGGGCCGTAGAACTGGTCGCCCTTGGCGGTGGGGCCGGTCGCGGCCAGCAGCGCCGGCAGCGCCGCCGAGTCCGGTGTCCCCGCCAGGCCGATACGGGACAGGAACCGGATCGCACGGATGTTGCCGGTGTCCTTCGGGCGGCCCAGTCCGGGTTGGGCGGCGAGCAGGTTGGTCGGGGAGATACCGGGGTGCGAGAGGTTGCTGGTGATGTCCCACCCGCCCGCCCGGCTGCGGGCGTCGAGTTCGCGTGCGAACAAGCCGACGGCGATCTTGGACTGGCTGTACGCCTTCATGACGTCGTAACTCTTCTCCCAGTTGGGGTCCTCCCAGTGGATCCCTCCGCTGCGGGCGGCGACGCTCGACTGGTGCGTGACCCTGGCCCTGCCCTGCTTGAGCAGGGGCATGAGTCCCTGGGTGAGCGCGAAGTGACCGAGATGGTTCGTACCCAGCTGCAGCTCGAAGCCGTCCTTGGTGACCAGGCGGCTGGTCGGCCGCATCACCCCGGCATTGTTGATCATGATGTTGATCGGCCGGCCCTCGCTGACGAGCTCGTTCACGAGCTTGCCCACCGAGTCGAGGGACGACAGGTCCAGGGCGCGAGTGACGATCTTCGCGTTGCGTACGAGCCCGCGGATCCGGTCGGCGGCCGTGGCGCCCTTCGCCGGATTGCGGACCGGCATGACCACTTCGGCGCCCGCCCCGGCGAGGCGGGTGGCGATGACGAACCCGATCCCGTCGCTGGCGCCGGTAACGAGGGCGCGCTTGCCGGAAAGCTCGGGGATGGTGAGGTTGTGGGTGCGTGCCATGGTGGCCTCCTCGGGAGTGCGGCTTATGTGTGCGGGTCGGCGTGCAAGCCAATACTGGAAGGCTCCGGCAGGCGGATTCAGGGCCTTGTCAGCCTCGGATCGCCGATCCCCCACTGAGGGACCCACCGGTCCTGCCTGGTCCGTCGTGGGCTCAGCGATGTGGTTGACCGCGGAGTGCCGATCGGCCCGAGAATGGACGGGTCACATGCCGACCGAGGCGAGCCGCGGAATGACTCGCTCGCCCAGCTGTGCCGCGAAGCCGGCCGGGTCGGACGTGGAGGGCGCAAGCTGTACGTGGCTGACGCCGATCGCGGCGTAGCGTTCCATCTCGGTCAGGAAGGCGTCGGTGTCGGCCAGCGGATCGGGACCGCCGAAGTCGTCTTCTGAATCGTCGAGTAGTCACGGCCAGCGTCCTCGCAATGCCGGGCGAGCACGTCCAGCTTGTGCTTCACGACGTCGTGGCCCAACGCGAAGATGTTGCAGGCGTCGGCGTACCGCGCAACCAATCGCAGCGTCTTCTGTTCACCGCCGCCGCCGATGAGGATCGGGGGCCGTGGCCTCTGCAGCGGCTGGGGCACGTTGATGGTTTCGGCGAGCTGATAGTGGGTGCCGGTGGGACCGTCGTCCTCGCCCCACATCTGTTGCACGATCCGCAGCGTCTCCTCGAGCCGTTCGAACCGTTCGGCCGTCACCGGATAGGGCACCCCGAGGCCCCGGTGTTCCCGGTCGTACCAGGCGGCGCCGAGCCCTAGCATCGCCCGGCCGCCGGAGAGGACGTCAATGGTGGTGACTGCCGGATGCGCGGCCGGGCTACCACTGTGGGGTGGGCTGTCAGTTGGAGTTGGAGAGCAGTTGGTGGGCGGCGCGCCGGATGCTCTGGTTGAAGTAGGCGACGTCGGTGTAGGTGGGAGTCGGCTCCTCGCCGGCGTCCCAGTCGCAGTCGGAGCCCGAGCTCACGATGCCGACCTGCTCCCAGACGCCGCTGGGAAGCCGGTGCAGGGCCGGCCCACCGGAGTCGCCGCCGCAGTGACTCTTCTGGTCCACCGACTTCGCGCAGATCATCGACCTGGGGTACTCGGGGTGCTCGTCCCACCAGGGGTCGTCGAAACACCCCTCGTCCGGCAGAACCGGCAGCTTCACCTTGCGCAGCAGAGTTTCCTGGGGGCCCTCCCAGCTCTGCCTGCCCCAGCCGACCACGGTCAGTGTCCGTAGCGGCCCGGGCTTGGTGGCGAGCCGCAGAGTGGGCACGTCGAGCGGCTGCTCCAGCTTGATCACCGCCCAGTCCGGTCCGTCCCACCACTCGGTGCCACCGATGATGGCGGTGGACCTGGTGATCGTCCGCCGCGGATCCTCGAGGTCGACGACGCCGGAGACGATGGTGAAGCTGTCGCCTGGCTGCTCATCGACGCAATGCTGGGCGGTCAGCACCAGTTGCGGGTGGATGAGGGTCCCGCCGCAACCCACCGGCAGGAGCCGGACCATCCACGGGAACTCACCGGGCGCGGCCTGCTCACCGCCGCTGATAGCGGCGGCCGGAGAGGCCGTGGCCAGCGCGGCGGCCAGCGCCGCCCCAGCGATCAGAAGTCGTTTGAAGCGCATCGGGCATCCTTAGAGAGGGTTGCGGGTACGGAAGTAAGACGGTGCCGGTGGGTGTTTTGTGGCACGCCGGCCGATGTCACCGGCCGGGATCCGGGTAGAGGTGGTCGCTTGACCGCCCTCTGCGGCGAGCGTCTTCGGACGCTGGGATGGAGCGAGATCGCCGTGGCCGGAAGGTCGTCGTCCGGCTCGGGACTGGCGACCGTCGCTCGTCGGGCCGCCAGTGTCGCCCACTCGGCTCAGAAGGCGACCAGCAGGTGTTACGTGCACGCTGCGGGATCAATTCCCGGGGCGTACGGAAGTCCGCGCGGTCGCCGCCGCAGCCACCAGGAGAGCGAAGGCGATCCCGAGGTTGATCCTCGGCGGTAGGTACTCGACGAACAGGACGCAGATGGCGAACCAGCCGGCGACGGCCAGGAAGCCGAGTGCCTGACCGGGTACCCTGCTCATCAGATCCCATCCGCTGCGGATCACCATGAGGGCAACGAGCGCGAAGATGACTTGTCCCAAGGAATAGGCCGAATGCAGGCCGTAGTAATAGGTCGTTGCGGGGCCCGGGGCGCGGTGGCCACCGAGATACTGATGGACGACGTCGATGAAAAAGTGCAGAACGCCGGTGAGAAGCAGGAACCCGTACGCCGCGTAGAGGAACCTTCGGTGAGTCGTAGTCATGTGCCGTCCCTAAATGATCCCGGCTCCGGTTGATGGCGTCTGCAAGCACTCGAGTGCTGAGGATGCGGTGATTGCGGGTCGACGCTTCAGGACCGGTTCCTCCCGAATGCGGTCGTGAACCGTTCTACCGATGCCGGCCGAGGTTATCCACGGATTGTCGATCCACCTCAAGGGCCGGGCGGCGTCCGGGGCCCTTCGAGCGTCGGAACGGTTCGTGCCCCGCTGGACGGAGCTCGTCGTGGTGAACGATCCGGATCCGGCTCATGCGAGCGGCCGTCCACCCTCAACCTCGGATCGGTAGGTCCTGGCTGGCGTCGGCCTGCTGGTCCAGGGTTGGTCGGAGTTTGATCCGCCGACCGCCAGACCCGGGGAGAGTCGATGAGTCACAGCGATGATGCGGAGCGCAGCAGCTCCGGGGTGTCCCGCCGAACCGTTCTGGGCAGCGGTGCCGCCGTCGCGGTAGCGGCGCCCTTGCTGGCCAGAGCCGCAGACGCGGGGTCGATCCCCGCCGAAGAGTCGGTGAGCGTTCCTGACGTGACAGTGCGCGTCAAAATCAACGGAGAGATGAAGACGGTACAGGTCGACCCGCGTGTCACCCTGCTCGATACGCTGCGCGAACGACTGGAGCTCACCGGTACGAAAAAAGGTTGCGATCGCGGACAGTGCGGCGCCTGCACCGTCCATGTTGACGGACGACGCGTGCTGTCCTGCCTGACATTGATGGCCTCGACCGACAAATGCGAGGTCACCACCATCGAGGGGCTGTCCAGCGGTGACCGGCTGCACCCGATGCAGCAGGCATTCGTCGAACGTGACGGCCTGCAGTGCGGCTTCTGCACACCCGGACAGATCATGTCGGCTGTCGGGATGGTCCACGAGAGTGGCGCGGGCTCCGACGACGAGATCCGCGAACGCATGTCCGGCAACATCTGCCGGTGCAGTTGCTATCCGGCCATCGTCCGGGCGATCAAGGACGCACAGAAGGTGATGCGCTGATGCGGGCATACGTCTACAACAAGCCGGTTTCCGTTCGCGACGCGCTCGCCGGTGCCGGCGAGGATGCGGCGTTCCTTGCCGGGGGCACCACCCTTGTCGACCTGATGAAGCTTGATGTCATGCGTCCGGGGCGAGTGCTGGACATCAATCAGCTGCCGCTGCGTGGTATCACGCTGAATCGGGAGGGCCTGCACATCGGTGCGCTCGAGCGCATGAGCGACGTCGCGGCGCATCGTTCGGTGCGTGAGGCGTACCCGGTGGTTGCCGAGGCGTTGGAGCTGAGCGCGTCGGGCCAGCTGCGCAACATGGCGAGCATCGGCGGCAATCTGTTGCAGCGGACCCGGTGCGGGTACTTCCGTGACGTCACGACGGCGTGCAACAAGCGACAGCCGGGCAGCGGCTGTTCGGCTCTGACCGGGTTCAACCGCGGCCATGCGATTCTCGGTACGAGCGATGCCTGTATTGCGACGAACCCGAGCGACCTCGCGGTCGCGCTGGTGGCCCTCGGCACTGAGGTGCACCTGACCTCTGCTCAGGGTGCCCGCACGGTCGCACTCGACGAGTTCTACACCCTTCCCGGCAGCACGCCGCATATCGAGACGGTTCTTCAGCCGGGCGAACTGATAACCGGGATCACGGTTCCGCGTTCTGAGTGGGCGGCGCGTTCCCTCTACGTGAAGATCCGGGACCGGCAGTCGTACGAGTTCGCCCTTGCCTCGGCAGCGGTGGCGCTCGACCTGCGCCGAGGCGTCATCAGGCAGGCCAGGATCGCCGTCGGTGGGATGGCGACCAAGCCGTGGCGGCTGACGGGCGTCGAGCGGGCGTTGGCCGGCCGGCCGGCCGACGCGGCCACGTTCGAGTCGGCGGTTGAGAACGCTGCGGACGGCGCTCGGCCGCAGACACACAACAAATTCAAATCTGCACTGCTGCGCCGTACGCTGATCCGTGCACTCACCACCCTGACGGAGCGCCGTCATGCTTGAGTTCCCGGACAAGCTCCTCGACCGGTTCCATGGCCTGGCGCCCACAGGGCCGGAACGCGAACCGTCAGTCGCGGGGCAGACTGTGGCCGATCTCCTCCGCGCCCCGTTACGGGAGGGACCGGTGAGCCACCACAGCGACCCCGCAGCCGCCTGGTTCGGCTTGCACCTCGGCCACCATGTCGGCATCCGGAACGCCATCGTCGACAGCCGGGACTTGGATGGTCGCCTGCACGTCCGAGCCGACGATCGGTGAAGCTTCGCCGGCGTCGGCCCCCGCCAGGGCCAGCCTGGCGGCGATGGCCGAGCCCGGCCCGCCTTCGTCGGCGGGCCGGGCTCGGTAGTGTGGCGGTCAGTGAACCTTCGCTTGGTCGCGACGAAGGCGGCGAGCCGGTCGAGCCACCTCGCCAGCGTCACCACCACGCTGCTTGGCGCGCGCACCGTCGAACAGCTCGACGACTTGCTCAAAGGCGTCACCGTCGAACTCGGCGACGACATTCTCTCCAGGATCGACGAAATCGTCCCGCCCGGCACCGACGTCACCCGCCTCGACCAGGCCTACGTGCCTGTGGCCCTGCTGGACCCGACCCTGCGCCGCAGGCCGGTCAGTGAGCGCAGTGCCGCCTGACCCGGACACCATCACAACGAACCTGGGCGAACCGATTCCCCGGCGGGGCCGTCAGCGAAACGACTGGGCACCGATAACAGCTAGTAACTGAAGCTTGTCGTAGCTTTCGGTACCCGGGTCGGCGGTGTAGACGTGCAGAACATGAGACTGTTCAGGATCGATCAGAGTCTGGCAGTTCACGTTGATCATGCCGAGTTCGGGATGATTGAAACGTCTGACTCCATGCGGGCGTATGCCGGCCTCGTGCTCCTCCCACAGCATGGTGAACTCGAGGCTGCGGGAACACAGCAGTTCAGCGATGTCGGCCGCGCGCGATCCGGGGCCACGCCTGGTGGCGGCTTCACGTACTGCGGAGGTGAACAACCGTGACATCGAGGGATGATCGCCGGGTGCGTACAGTTGTCGGGTGGCGGGATCGGTGAACCACCTGTACGCGATGCTGCGGGACGGTCCGTTGTAGCTGGTCAGATTTCCGGTGAGCGCGACGCTCAGATCGTTCTGCCGCAGCGTCTCGCCCAGTTCGGTGACGACCTCCGCGGGCGTGTCACCAAGGCGATCGACCACGCGGAGCAAGCCGGGACTGATGTGCTCGCTGACCCCGTCCTGCGCGGGCGGCCAGTGCCCGGCGAGCCGGAACAAATGATCCCGCTCGTCGAGCGTCAGATGGAGCCCTTGCGCGATGGAAGCGATCAACCGGGCGGAGGGCCGAGACCCGCGTTCCCGCTCCAGCCGGGAGTAATAGTCGGTCGACATGTGGCAGAGGAAGGCCACCTCCTCGCGGCGCAGCCCTCCGGTTCTGCGGCGTTCACCTCGGGGGAGGCCGACGTCTTCCGGTTGCAGGGATTCCCGGCGGAGTCGGAGGAAACGAGCCAAACCGAACCGGTCAATTGTCATTCTTTTCCCTGCAACGGTATCCGCGGGATTGTTCGCGTGCCGGTGGCGAACCATCAACGGCGAGCATCGAGCTGATGCTCGTCACGAGCTTCGGCGGTCACCGTAACGGGACGCCGGCAGACATAGACCAAAGCGGGCGGTAAATTGTTCCAGACGGTCTGGCTGACGACAACCTCCTCGAAACGCGACCGGAGAGAGCGCAACAGCCGCTGGGCCGGTGGAGCCCACCGGGCATGAATGTAGGCGAATGTGGTGAAGACGCCGGCCGGGTGCATGACTTCGACTACCTCCGACAGGACGTCGCGTTGCAATCCCTCGTCGAAAGCCGCCCAGGGGAGGCCGCTGACCACCACGTCGACGTGGTCGATGCCCCGCTCGACGAGCACCTTCCGGAGGGCTGCGGCGTCGGCGACCGCGACGTCGACGGAGGGATGGAGCGCCGCCAGCCGCGCGGCGAGCCGGGGGTTGAGCTCAATCGCGATGTGTCGGCCGGCTCCTGCCAGGCGCTGCTGGATCGGCACGGTGAAGGCACCGGTTCCAGGGCCGAGCTCGAGAACGACCGGAGAGCCCGTCGCTGGAACCACTGCCGTGGCCAGCTGCGCCAATGCCGGACCGCTCGGCCGGACGGCGCCCACGGTCATCGGGGCTCGTAGGAATTCGAGGAGGAACGACATGGTCGAGAGTCCCGGACCGGTCGTGCGGAGCTTCATGTCGGATGCCCATTCGCTTTCGTCACGGTTGACGTCGGTTGCCCAGCGCCCGCGACTTCTTTGAACGTTTGCGCTACATCCACCTACTGCCGCCAAATCCGGTTACCGCGCCTCTCGTGAGGCGCACGCTAATGGCTTCACAATCGGCAGCGAAAGGACGGCCGACTCGATTTTCGAACTGGCCGGCTACTGCCCGCAGGCGGTGGATGCTTCCGATGCTGGGACATCGCTGATGTCATAACAACGGCCTCTCGATCCCAGGATCAGGGGCCCTTGAAAGGGTGACGAGAAAGGGGGGATCGCCAATCCGTGGCTACCGTGTGCGCAATGAGCGAGAATGGCCGCAGCGTCGCGGGGGTGAAAGAAACGGTCGTGGACCGCACCTGGCTCGGCCGCCGGTGTCGACGTCGGATCGCGGCACCCTCATCGCAGGTGCGGGCCGCTCTTTCGAAACGCTGCGGCTCGATAATATGGTGCGATGAGTGACAGCGTGTCCGCGGAGCGCCGTGGCCGGGGGCGAACGCGCGATGCCGCGGCCACCGCTTCGATCCTGCAGGCGGCGATGAGCCTTCTCGTGGAGAAGGGGCTGGCCGGGTTCACCATGGAAGGCATCGCCACCCGGGCGGGGGTCAGCAAGGCGACGATCTACCGGTGGTGGCCGTCGCGGGGGGCGGTGGCGCTGGACGCCTTCCTGGCTGCGGTGGAGCCCCTGGTGCCGTACCCGGAGGAAGAGAATTTCGCCACGCAGCTGCGCGTGCAGGTGACCGCACTCGTGCGGGTCTTCCGGGACCACGAGGTGGGCGGGGTCGTGCGCGCGCTGATGGGCGAGGCGCAGACGGATCCGGACCTGGCAGTGGCGTTTCGTGACCGGTGGCTGGAGGCGCGCCGGACGGTGGGACGGGCGGTGTTCCGGGAGGCTCAGCGCACCGGGCAGATCCGCGACGATCTGAACATCGAGACGGCCATCGACCTGGTGTACGGCGCGGTCTATTTCCGCCTGATGGCGGGCCATCAGCCGCTGAGCGACGAATTCGTCGCGGATCTGGTCGACTACGCGGTCAGAGGCCTGGCGCCGGCGGCGAAGTAGAGGCCCTGGACTGACGAGCCGAGTTCGGCGTGTTGGGTGAGGTGGGCGGCGACCTTGCCATGGATTTCCAGCCGTACCGCTTGCGCCGCGGTGGGGGTGGGTGCGGGCCGAGCCGGCGCGCTGTCAGCTGGCCCTGGTGACGATGGCGCGCATCTCGGCCATCGCCTCGCGCTGCAGGCGCACGAGGTCGCGGTCCTCGCCGTCGGCGATCCAGAGGCCGAAGGCCGTGACGAACACGGAGACCGCCAGCTCGGCAGCGAGGCGCGCGCGCAGCGCGGGGATGCCGCGGGTGACGAGGGCTTCGGCCCACGCGTTCATGAGTCTGGTGAGCTTGAGCAGCTCACGCTCCTGCAGTCCTGGGTGGGCATCGATGATCTGCTGTCGTGCGCGGGCGTGGTGACGGGTGCGGGCCGCCTCGAGAGCTGTACCGGATGCATCAAGCCCAGCGCTGATCAAGTCAAGCGTCGGTGCCCCGGCCGGTCCAGCCGCGATGGCGCGCACGGACGCCTCACGCAACTCGTCCTCGCCGACGAAGAGCACCTCACGCTTGTCGACGTAGTGCCGGAAGAAGGTGCGCTCGGTGACGCCGGCCCGCTCGGCGATCCCCGCGACGCTCGTGGCGTCGAAGCCCTGCTCGCTGAACAACTCCAGCGCCGCCTGCTGCAGGCGTTCCTGCGCACCCGGCTGCCAGCGTCCCATGCGGCCAAGACTAGCCGATGACAGCGACCGACATGACTGCTGCGGTCGTGATGACAGTCTCTGACATGACTGCTATGGTCGCGATGACAGTCACTGACATCCAAGGGAGTGCCACCATGCGCGTCTTCGTCACCGGGGCATCAGGATTCATCGGGTCCGCCGTCGTCCCGGAGTTGCTCTCCGCGGGCCACGAGGTCCTCGCCCTGGCTCGCTCGAACGCTTCCGCTGCCGCCGTCGATGCCCAGGGAGCTGCAGTGCTGCGCGGCGACCTCGACGACCTCGACACCCTGCGGCGAGGCGCTGATTCCGCGGAAGGCGTCATCCACCTGGCCAACAAGCACGACTGGGCGAACCCGAGCGAATCCAACCGGGCCGAGCGCGCCGCCGTCGAGACCCTCGCGGAGGCGCTCACGAGTTCCGATCGCCCCTTCGTGCTCGCCGCGGGCCTCGCCCTGCCCGGCCTCGGGCGACTCGCGAGCGAACAGGACCGCACCGACGCCCACGGGATCGACTCCCCCCGCGGTGGCGCTGAGAACCTGGCCTTGAGCTACGCCGACAAGGGCGTGCGCGTCATCAGCGCCCGGTTCGCACCGACCGTGCACGGCGAAGGCGACCACGGCTTCATCGCCATCATCGCCGAGCACGCCCGCCGCACGGGCCGTGTGCCCTATCCCGCGAGCGGTACCAACCGCTGGCCGGCAGTGCACCGCCTGGATGCCGCCGTGCTGGTACGCCTGGCCCTGGAGAAGGCCCCCGCCGGCTCGGTCGTCCACGCCGCTGCCGAGCAGGGCGTCCCGGTGCGCGACATCATGACTGCGCTCGGGCACCGCCTGGAACTGCCTACCGAGTCCGTGCCGCCGGAGCGCCTCGCGCAGGAATTGCCCTTCGTCGGTGCGTTCCTCGCCGCCGACATCCCGGCCTCCAGCGCACTCACGTGCGAGCTCCTCGGCTGGAAACCGAACGGTCCCACGCTGCTGGAGGACATCGAGGCCGGGCATTACGACCGCTGACCCCGCCGGCTCGTCGACGGCACAGCCATGACGGCCCTTATGCCCTCCGGCCAGCGGTACCGCTGATTTTCACAAGATCACCAGCCAGGGGCCGTAGCGCGGCCGGGTGACCGCTTCGGTGGTCACCCGGCCGGAGCTGGGGCGATCGGGGTCAGCGCCGGGCAGGGCGGTAGGCGTCGTTGACGGCGACCGGGGAGCCGCCGCCGAGATTGCCGCCACCGGGGATGTAGATGGTGCCGCCGACGGCGACCGCTGCGGTGCCGTGGCGGGGGACAGGCATCGCGGCGAGACGCTGCCAGCGGTCGGTACGGGTGTCATACGCCTCGGTCTGACCGAAGACGGTGTTGGTGCCACCGACGACGTTGCCTTCGCCGCCGAAGGTGTAGATGCGGTCGCCTACCGCGGCGAAGGCGATGCCGCCGCGGGCGGTCGGCATCGGCGCCCGTTCGGTCCATGCCCGGGTGCGGGGGCTGGTGCGCAGGTCCATGGCGTAAACGGTGTCGCGGACGTTGACCTGGCCGCGGTCGCGGCCGCCGAGCACGTAAAAGGTGCCGTTCACGATGGCGCCGGCGACGTGGTCACGAGCTTGGGGAAGGCTGGGAAGGCCGATCCAACGGCCGGTGGGGACGTGGTACGCCGACACGGTGGCGACGGTGTCCTGCAGCCCGCCGTGGCCTGGGGTAAGGGTGCGCATGCCGCCCGCGAGGTAGATGGTGCCGCGGTGCACGCCCAAGGCGGCACTGCCGCGCTCGAGGCCGGCCGGAACCGGCGGCAGCGCCCGCCACCGGTCGGTGCGGGGGTCATAGACGAAGCTGTCGCGCAGTGCCTGCCAGGAGGCGCCTCCGGAGAGCCCGCCGAGCACGTAGATGCGGCCCCCGACGACCGCGACGTTGGGGTGGTTCATGGCCACTGGCAGCGGTGCGGCGGTGCGCCAGACCTCGCGACGGGTGTCGTAGACCTCGACGCGGTCGGTGGTGACCACGCCGCCGGTGGCGGCAGGGACGATGCCGCCGATGACGTACACGTCGGTGCCGACGGCGGCCACGCTGTGTTCCTGACGGGGCCCGCCGGCGATGCTGCGCAGCGCCTTCCAGCCCTGGCCGTAGACGGGGTGCACGGTGGGCGCAGGGGTGACGGCGGGGTGGTCATGGCCGGGATGGGCGTGCGCGGGCATCGCCGGCGAGAGGATGAGCGAACCGGCGAGCAGCAGAGCGGTGACAGCCTTCAGCGTGGTGGGGTTCGGCTTGTCCATGGGGGTCCTTTCGGGTCGGTGACTTCGCGGATCAGGCGCCGGCAGAGTCGGGCCGCTCGTCGCGCGGTACGGAGTGGTGGTGCACGGTGTCACCGTGATCCGTACGGGGCTGGTCGGAGAACTCGATCCACCGACGGGGTCGGTCGAAGCGCGAGCAAACGCCTGGCTTGTCGGCTCCGGTGAAGCGGTCCCTGCGATGCGGGTACGGCGGAAGTCAGCTTCGTGACTGCGGCGCAGCAGAGTGCTGAACCGCTTCCATTTGTAATACGATACGTTTCGTTTTGCAAGGCGTAGGTTCAGGCGAGCGGTACGTCGGCTCCGGTATCAGGGGATCGGGCAGTCCTGAATAACGGCGGCCGTTTCCGCGATCGTGGAGGCGACAACGAGACTGCCTGGCCGGCCACGGCACAGGCACTCGACGATCTTCCCCGGAGGCCGGCCTCGTGACTGCCCTGACCGCCATCACTGTCGGGCCGCATGACAGATTCGCCGCCGTGGCGGCCCGCCGGCGCGCCGGTGACACGGACCTGGCCTCGGTGCCCCTGCACAAGGCGTCGACGTTCGCGTCCTGGGCGCGCACCGGCACCCTTCCCGCGCAGCTCACCAGATTCGCCGCCACCGGTGTCATCACGTCGCTCGTTCAGTTCGGCATCTTCTTCCTCCTGTACAACCTGGGCGATCAGGTGGCCAATCTGGTGGGCGCGACCGTCTCTTCGGTTCTGGCCAACGAGATGCATCGCCGGCTGACGTTCCGTGCCGGTGGCCGAGTCACGTGGCTGGCTGCGCAGTGGGAAGGCGGCGCCCTGTCCGCTGTTGCGCTGGTCACGACAGCCTGGCCCTGGCGTTTCTGGACGAGGTTGTCAGCGGCGGCTGGTGGGCAGGAGCGCTCTTGGTCCTGGCCGTCAACGCGGTGGTCGGCCTGACCCGATTCGTGCTTCTGCGGCTGTGGGTGTTCTCGGCCCCTGCCGAGCGCGCCCCCTCGGCTCCGGCGACCGCAGCTCCTAGCGGCTACTGAGCTGCCGGTGATGACGGTCGTCTGCTGCACGGAGTCGCATTGCGGCCCGCATGGCCCGTCGAGCTCGCCGCGGGCTCATCCTCGGATCGACGAGTCCTGGCACTCATCAGGACGGCCAACCAGAGTGAATCAGCGTTGACCGTTGGACCGGAATCCCGGAGAGAAGCGATGACCTCACATGACGCGGGCCACCACAGACCGGCGGTGTCCCGGTGGACTGTTGCGGACACCAACGCTGTTGGCGCCCTGACGGCCGCTCGTGGAGGCGGCGGTCATGCTTGAGCTTTCGGCGGAGCTGCTCGAACGCTTCCGCACCGGGACCCCGTTCGTGGCCGCCACCGTGATCCGCGTGGACGGCAGCGCACCACGGCAGCCGGGCGCCTCCTTGGTGGTCGACGCCGGCGGTGCTGTCCTGGGCAACGTTTCCGGTGGCTGCGTCGACGCTGCCGTGTTCCAGGCCTGTCAGGAGATGCTGGCCGGCGACAGCCGGCCGCGGGTGGTCCAGTACGGCTACTCCGACGGTGACGGTCTCGCCGTCGGGCTGACCTGCGGCGGCACCATCGAACTCGTCCTGCGCCACTACGATCCCCGCCTCGAGCCGGAACTCCGTCCCGCCTTCACCGAGGCTGCCCAGGACCATCCGGTGGCCGTGGCCACGGTCGTACGCGGCTCGGACGGCCTCCTCGGCCGGACGATGGTGGTGCGACCGGGCCGGCCCCCCGCAGGCACGTTCGGCGAGGACGGCCTCGATCGGGCAGCAGTGGTTCACGCGACGGCCCTGCTGCATGCCGGGCAGACCGGCACCGTGGACGTCGGTACGGCCGACGGCTACTGCCGGGAGCCGGTGACCCTGCTGGTGGAGAGCAACACCCCGGCGCCGCGAATGCTGGTGTTCGGCGCCATCGACCATGCCGCCGCTCTGGCCCGCGTCGGCGGCTTCCTCGGCTACCGGGTGACCGTCTGCGACGCGCGGGCCACGTTCGCCACGCCTGAGCGGTTTCCGTACGCCGACGAGGTGGTTGTCGAGTGGCCGCACCGCTACCTGCAAGCCCAGCGCCTGGCCGGCAGCGCCGTCATCTGCGTGCTGACCCACGACCCCAAGTTCGACGTGCCGCTGCTCACCACCGCGCTGCGGCTGCCTGTGGCGTACGTCGGGGCCATGGGGTCGCGCCGCACCCACGAGGAGCGTCTGGTGCGGCTGCGCGCCGCCGGCCTCACCGACGGCGAGTTGAGCCGCCTGCACTCTCCGATCGGGCTTGATCTCGGCGCCCGGACACCGCAGGAGACCGCCTTGTCGATCGCCGCCGAGATCGTCGCGGACCGTCTCGGCGGCGCCGGGGTCCCGCTGCGCACCGGAGTACCCATCCACCGGCCGGACCCGGGGATGCTGTCAAGCAGTCAGCAGCCACGCTGACCGTCGCACTTTTCATCGACATCGGCCAGCGGCGAGCGCTGGAGACCCGCCCAGACCAGGGCGTATGACTACGCGTCCTGGTCTGGGCGGACGAGCGACTGAAGATTGATCACCGATGGATCGGGGCGCGTGGCCGGTGTGCGGGACCGTGCGCGTCGTTGCCCTCGGCGATGTCGCTCAGTACCTCCGAGGCAGCAAGTTCGTCGCGTGCGGCAAGTTGGTCGAATCCGCTGACGGCGGGGTAGGTGTAAGGACCCAGGGTTGCGATGAGGATCGCGCCGACGACGAGGATGCCCATCAACACCGGCATGACCGGGTCGTAGGAGCCGAACTGGTCGTAGCCCAGCCCGAGCAGCAGCGGACCGACCGCGGAACCGAGGACGAAGAAGGCCTGGACCGGGCCGATGATCCGGCCGAAGTTGCGGGTACCCAGGTACCGGGTGATGAGCAGCGCGAGCAGGTCGCCCTCGATGCCGAACGCGACACCGATGAAGGCGACCGCGGTGGCGGCGGTACTGAACGGCGGTTCCAGGAAGAACAGGCCTGCGATGGGTGCGAGCATCACGATGGGCCCGACGATGGAACCGTGTACCCGGTCGATGATGAAGCCACCGACGACCCGGCCTACCAGTGAGGAAAGACCGAAGATGATGAGAAGCGATGCTGCCTGGTTCTCGCTCAGTCCGCGGTCGGTCATCATCGGCACGAGGTGCACCTGCAGGCCGATGATCACGAGTGCGACCATGCCGAGCCCCAGGGCGATGCCCCAGAACTGCCGGGTGCGGACCGCCTCACCGAATGTCAGTCCCGGAAGTTCGAGGCTGATGTCACGGCCCCCGACCTGCGTCTCCTTGACGAGTCGTCCGCGGACGTGCCGTTCGGCGCGGGCGCGCACGAACAGGCTGACCATGGTCACCGACACCAGGATGGCGATCACCGCCATGACGACGTAGGCCAGCCGCCATCCGACGCTGTCGATGAGAGAGCCGGCCAGCGCCGGGCCCAGGGCCGCGCCCAGACCGAGGATGCCGGTCACTACTCCCACGGCGAGGGCACGGTTGTTGTCGAACCAGCTCACAACCGCGCGAGCCGCGGGTATCGCGGTTCCCGCCCCGAAGAACCCTACGAAGAAGCAGGGGATGAGGTACACCGGTGCGATTGCCGGTGCCGCCCCGACCAGGGCCATCGAGAGCGCGAACAGCACGTATCCCGGTATGAGAATGTATCGCGCGGCGAAGCGGTCCACGAGTTGCGACACGATGATCAGGCCGATCACCATCCCGATCGCGGCTACCGAGTAGGCGCCGGTGACGGTCGTACGGCTGAATCCGGTCTCCTCGGTGATCGGCAGCACGAACAGGCCGATGGTGGCCAGAAACATCTGTGGGCCGACAGCCTGGGCGGTGCCGGCACCGACGACCACCCACCAGGGGCTCCTGGGTTTCGACGGGCGATGGGCGACGGTACTCATGGTGCTCCTCGTGTGATGATCGGACGGCCGTTGGTCAGGCGGCGACGGACGGGGTCCTGGTGAGGCATCGAGTCTCTCTCCGGTTGTGTCTGTGGCGGAGCAAGATCGATTACGGCCTCTCGCGCTGACTCGTGTCTTTGATCGAGATTCGTGCACGGGGCGGAAGACAGCCAGGGCCTACCAATCCGTGCTTCACAGGTTCCGCCGCGCGGAAATCGTGACGAGATTCGTGCGACATGCTCTACGGCGGCGATGGCACCGTGATGAAGGCGAGGTGCTACGGCACGGTCACCGCAGGCCATGAAGGGTGGATCGACGATCCGTGGTTACCGTCCGGCATCCGCGGTAGAACGGATCGCATCGCAATGCTGGAGGAAGCAAACATGATCGATCGGGCCGGACTTGCCGAGTTTCTGCGTCGCCGTCGAGAGCTGCTGCAGCCCGAGGACGTTGGCCTCCCTCGCGGGCAGCGACGCAGGACGGTGGGGCTGCGCCGCGAAGAGGTCGCCATGCTTTGTCACATCTCCGCTGATTACTACAGTCGGCTCGAGCAGGAACGTGGCCCGTTTCCCTCCGACCGTCTGATCGCAGCGATCGCTCAGGGTTTGCACCTGTCCCTGGATGAACGCGACCACCTGTTCCGCCTCGCGGGGCACCACCCGCCGCCGCGAGGCACGACCAGCGAGCACATCAGTCCCGGGCTGCTTCGCATCTTCGACCGACTTGTCGACAGCCCCGCCGAGATCGTCACCGAGCTCGGCGAGACGTTGCGGCAGACCCCGTTGGGTGTCGCGCTCACCGGGGACACGACCCGGTACTCCGGTCCTGCTCGCAGCCTGCCCTACCGGTGGTTCACCGACCCGGCCACCCGGGCCAAGTACCACCCCGATGACCACGCACACATGTCGCGGGTGTTCGTCTCCGGAGGCCGCAAGCTGGCCACCGTACGCGGACCTGGATCAAAGGCTGCCCGCCTCGCAGAGCTGTTGCTCGCGGAAAGTCGCGAGTTCGCCGACCTGTGGAACGAACATGAGGTCGGAGCGGGCTTCGACGCCGGCAAGCGCTTCGTCCATCAGGATCTCGGTGTCGTGGCACTCGACTGTCAGACACTTCTCGACCCCGAACAGTCCCACCGGCTTCTCGTCTACACCGCCGTTCCCGGAAGTGAAAGCTACGACAAACTCAAACTGCTCTCCATAATCGGCGAGCAGTCCGTTAGCCGCACCATCCCGGCAGATGACGAGCTCACCGGACCGGATGTGTTCTGAAACCTCGGCGCACAGCCCGACGGTTACCCGCGAAGACGATGCCGCCGCTCGGCGTGCCGCGATGGTGGTTTCTCTGCGGAGTCAGGATCTGCTGCATGACGAGAGCGTGGCGCGGGCACTGTCGGTCGTGCCACGTCATCTCTTCGCTCCCGGCGAAACCGACCTCAAGCGGGTGTACGACACACACACCACCCTGCAACCGGTGCACTTCCCCGACGGCAGGGAGTCGAGCGTCGTCTCCGCCACCCACATCCAGGTGATCCAACTCGAGCAGGCCGGGATCGAGCCGAGCATGAGCGTCCTGGAGGTCGGCTCAGGCGGTTACAACGCAGCGCTGATCGCGGAGATCGTCGGCTCGACCGTCTCGGTGACCACCGTCGACATCGACGCCGGCGTGGTGGACAGGGCTCGGGCCTGCCTCGCCGAGGCCGGCTACGAGCGGGTCAACGTCGTCCTCGCCGACGCCGAATACGGCGTGCCCGAACTTCCGGCGCGGCGACGCCGGCATCGTGTACTACCCGGCCGGCGCCGATGCCACCGGCATCACCGCATGGCAAACCCCGAAACGCCACGGGATCCTCGCGATCGGCTGGCCATGACAAAGGCCTCCGGCCACAGCTGCCGGGAATTCACGATCCCCCAACCGAGGAGGCCCCTGTGACCGCACCGACGCTCGACCGCGCCGCCATTTTTCCGGCCCGAGTCGAGGACCCGCAGACCGAGGCGGAGCCCGCTGTCGCGGGGTTGCGGGAGTTCATGGCCCGGGCGCGGCATCCGGACGGTGAATGTTCAACAACATGCCCCGCGCCGTGAGTCGTGCAGCCGGACGGACCCAGCCGGACGGCCATGGCCGGCAGCGGACGCAGCGCCTAGCGGACCCGACCGGTCGGAACCACGGGACCGTGGGACGCAATCCACAGCGGGACCGGCACCCTTCATGATGACGGGTGTAACGTCCGAATGAGTCGCTCCCCCCATCCTCCGGAGTCCCGGATGTCCGCGAGCCTGCTGACCACCATGGCCGACCGCCTTGACGCCGCTCCCGGGGCGCACCTTTACACGTTTCTCGATCGCCACGGGAAGGAGATCGACGCGGCCGACCGCCAGGAGATCGTGCGGCGGGCGGCCGGCACCGCCGACTTCCTGCAGGCGGCCGGCGTCGCGCCCGGCGACCGCGTGCTGCTCATCTTCCCGCCCGATGGTCTGGAGTTCGTCGCGAGCTTCTTCGGGTGCATGCTCCTCGGCGCGATCGCGGTCCCGGTGGCCGGCCCCGACCCGCGGCATCTCGATCGGGAGCTGCCCAAGCTGCGGCACATCGCCGAGGACAGCGGCGCACGCGTCGCACTCACCCACGGGAAGTACCGCGCGCTCACCACGCTGGCGTCGGTACGCGACGGCGTGGCGGGCCGCTGGCGCGGCCGCGAGACGTCGAGCTGGCCCAAACTCACCTGGCTGCTGTCCAATCGCATCAAGCGCGCCGATCCGGAGGCGGCCGCGGCTCGGCTGGCGCGCGCGGCCGCTCGGTTCGGCCCGGACGATGTCGTGTACCTGCAGTACACCTCCGGCTCGACGTCGTCGCCCAGAGGCGTCGTCGTGCGGCACCGGAATCTGACGCACAATCTCGAGCTGATCGCGCGCAACACCCGGGTCGACAGCGAGTCGGTGCTCGTCGGCTGGGTGCCGTTGTTCCACGACATGGGGCTGGCCGGTGGGGTCCTCAACGCGATGTACACCGGGGCGCGCTGCATCGTCTTCTCCTCGATGACCTTCCTGGCCACCCCGCGTCTCTGGCTCGAGGCGATCGATCGCTATCGCGGCACGCACATCGCCGGGCCGAACTCCGGCTACGACTACGTGTTGCGCGGTCTGCGCGACGGCGACTCGTTCGACCTCTCGTCGCTCCGCGCCACCCTGCAGGGCGGTGAGCCGATGCTGGCCGCCACGATGCACCGCTTCGAAGCCGCGCTCAGCCGGATGGACTTCGATCCGGCGTCCTTCGGCAACATCTACGGCATGGCCGAGGCCGTACTGTTCGTCTGCGGCGGGGTGGGCCGGAAGCCGACGCTGCTCCACGGGGATCGGGCCCTGCTGGATCGCGACGGCGTGATCGTCGCGCCGGCCCCGGGCGCACCCGCGGTGACGCTCGTGGGCAGCGGCGTCCCCGACGCGGAGTGGGGTGTGTCGGTGATCGCCGTCGACCCCGTGACCCGGCGGCCGCGGCCACCCTACGCCGTCGGCGAGCTGTGGATCTCCAGTCCCAGCGTGTCGAGCGGTTACTGGGGACGGACCGAGGAGGAGAACGCGGCCGTCTTCGCCGCGCGCCCGGCGACCGGGAACGGCCCGGACGACGGGCGACGTTTCCTGCGTACCGGTGATCTCGGGGTGATCGGTGACGACGGTGAGGTGTTCCTCTGCGGCCGCCTCAAGGACCTCATCATCGTCGGGGGCCGCAACATTCATCCGCAGGATCTGGAAGCGGCGGTGGTGGCGGCCGATCCGATTCTGCGGCCGGGCAACGCGGTCGCCTTCGGGGTGCGGGTCGACGGCGTCGAGCGGGTCGTGGTGGCGGCCGAGCTGCGCAAGAAGGTCCTGCGGAACGGGGAGCCGATCCCGCTGGACCGCGCGGTCTCGGCGATCCGGGCCGCGGTGGCCTCGCACTGCGGGGTGCAGTGTCATGAGGTGCTACTGATGAGGCCGGACAGCATTCCGAAGACGACCAGCGGAAAGCTGCGGCGCACACAGTGCAAGCGCCAGTGGACGGCCGGCTCGCTGCGTTCGTCGGCGATCTCGGGACAACGTAGGCCGACGTGGAGGACGTTGCCCCGGGCGGGGCCGGGCGGCGAGCCGGAGTACGTGCTCCGGCTGCTGCAGACCGAGGTCGCGGAGGTGCTGCAACTGACCGACCCGAACGACGTGTCGGTGGATCGGCCGCTCCTCGGCGTGGGCCTCGACTCGCTCGGGTTACTCGATCTGGCCCGGCGCGTCGAGGATCGGACCGGAGCGCGCATCCCGCCGGCGAGCTTCGGCAACGACTCGACCCTGCGGGCTATGGCGATCTCGCTGGTACGGCAATTCGAGCCGGCGCCCCCCGAGCCGGGCGAGGCTCCGGACACCGGTGACGTCTCGTTCAGCGCCGCGCAGCAGCACGCCGTCGAGCTGGGGCAATGGGACGGATGCACCCGTACGGTCATGCTCAACGTCCATCGGCGGCTCACCCCGGACCGCCTCCGTCGAGCCGCGTCCGCTCTGGTCACCCGGCACGAGGCGCTGCGCCTGCGGTTCCGCCGGGACGACGGCCGATTCGCGCAGCGTTACGGCGACATCGAAGGCAGTTTCGCCGTCGAGTCGGTCACCATGGACCGGCCCGACGCGCTCCTGCCGCTCCTCAGCGAGCAGCATCGCCGCGTCAGCGTCGAGCACGGCCCGCTGATGCGTCTCCTCCTGATCGAGACCGGTTCCAGGCAACGACTGTTCATCGCGGTCAACCACCTCGTCATGGACAGCGTCACGCTGCGCATCCTGCTGGATGACCTGGACCAGCTCTGCCGGTTGGACGAACAGGGCGAGCCCCTGCGGCTGGCCCCGACATCGGCGCGCTTCGAGGAGTTCTCCGGCTGGATGAACGACTTCGCCCACCGGGGCGCGAAAGCGGATCTGGCGTTCTGGCGCACTCAGCTCGCAGTGCCACCACCGGCCACCTACGACCCGCTCGCGCATCCCGCCGTGCAGACGGAGGACCTGGCCACCGCCCGCCACAGCCTGCCGCCCGACGAGACGCGCGCGCTGCGCAACGTTCGGATGACCGGGCCGGAGGCAGGCCGCGCACCGCTCGCCACCACCCTGCTCACGGCGCTGGTGCGGACCGCTCAACGCCAGTGGAGCTGCGGGCGTCTCGTGGTGGAGCTCTCCGGCTCGGGGAGACAGACAGCGGTGCACGGCCTCGATCTCTCGCGGACGGTCGGCGATCTGCACTGCACCTTCCCGCTCGCCTTCGAAGACAGCCGGTCCCAGGCCCCGGCCGAGACGCTGACCGCGGTGGGCGAACGGCTTGCCGGTGTCCCGTCCGCGGGTCTGTCGTTCGACGGCCTCAAATATCTGAACGACGATCCGGACGTGCGACGAAGCATCCGCCAGGCCCCGGCTCCGACGCTCTGGTTCAACTTCCAGGGCGAAATGCCGACGCGGAGCCGCAGCGGCCTCTTCTCTCTGAGTGCGGCCGCCATCAGTGACGTGTGGGATTCCGGGGCCGGCATGCGGCAACCGCCGCTCTACGTCGAATGCGCGGTCGTCGGCGGCACGACCCGCATCGTCTGGGAATACTCGCCCCGGCAGCTGTGGTGGACCGGAGCCGAGATCGATCAGTGGATGACCCGGTTCCGAAACGAGCTACACCACCTGGTCCAATCCGGACCGGGCTTCCCGGTCCGTCAGACGTCGCGGTAGGCGCCGAACTCGTCGAGCTGGCTCTGCTGACGCCTGGTCGACCGCTGAGCCAGGAATATGACGAGACGCCGGTGATGCATCAAGGTTTGCGGGCGACGGCGCCATACACGGACACGTCCTGTGGTGCTGGCTGCTGTGAGTCCGGTTCGGAACGCCATTGGCTGACGATCTGCAGCCCCGGCTCGACGAACTCGAGTCCGTCGAAGAGCCGCTCGACCTGCGCACGGCTGCGGCCGACGAAGTCGGTCTTCAAGCCGGAAAGCTTCGCCCGGGTCCCGTCGTCCATGAGATCGTCGGTGGCGTGGGTGACCACCAGGAAGCTGCCGGCGGGCAAGGCGTCGGTCAGTGTCTTCACATTGGCATACGCATCGTCGTCGTCGCGGACGAAGTGCAGAACAGCGACGATCATCAACGCTACCGGCTGCGTGAAGTCTAGGGTCTCGCGAACTTCGCGATGGTTGACGATCGTCGCGGCGTCGCGCAGGTCCGCCTGCACATAAGAGGTGCGGCCCTCAGGAGTGCTGGTCAGCAGCGCCCGTGCGTGGACCATGACCAACGGATCGTTATCGACGTAGACAATCCGCGCGGCCGGGTCGATACCTTGGGCCACCTCGTGGGTGTTGTCGGCGGTAGGCAGGCCCGTTCCGATGTCGAGGAACTGCCGGACACCATGCTCTTCGACCAGATAGCGCACCGCACGTTGCAGGAAACGACGATTCGCTTTCGCGGCGGTCCGGATGTGGGGGAAGACCGCCTCGATCGCGTCAGCCGATGCCCTGTCGGCGGCGTAGTTGTCCTTGCCGCCGAGCCAGTAGTTGTACCGGCGCGCAGGATGCGGCACCGTCCAGTCGATCCCTGCAGGTGCGACTTCTTGGTCGGACACGCGTGGCCCTTCTGGTGAGGTTGGCATGTGGACAGACGCACTGTAGCGGGCTAGATCATGATCGTTCGAGCGCAGCGAAGTATCGATCTCGAACACAGATCGGCCGCAGCTCCGTGTCGCCTCCGGCATCGTACGAGCTGTCCGAGTTCATCGGTGCTGTAGAGCCCGATGACCTCGGTTATCGCTCTGCCGTAGGACGTCCGCGCCTGTCTCAGCCGTATCGCTCGACGAGCGTGTTGCCGATCGTGGCCAGGCGGTTTCGCACACACGGAGGACCGGTCACCTCGATCCACTCGGCCAGCCCGGCAAGCTCGCCGGCGAGTATGTATTCGTCGTTGCCGCGGATCACGACCTCGATGCGGCCGTCGGTCCTGGAACCTCCCACCTCGAGCCGGCCGCCGAACCCCATCCGGAGCACTGCTATCCCGTGGGGCGCGCACACCGCCCGGGCCTCGAGGGGTGTTCGCTTGCGGTCGACCTCGTCCGCGATCGCGCGCCAGCTCCCGGCAAGGTCGAAGTCATCGGGCCGGTGCACGGGATCGCCGGTCGGGTCGACGGACGATACGCGGTCGATTCGAAAGGTCCGCCGACCGGCCTCGGTGGTGGCGACGAGGTACCACGACGGGCCTTTGGCGACGATGCCCAGCGGGTGGACGGTGCGTTCGGTTTCGGTGCCGTCGCGGTCGACGTAGCCGAGCCGAACCTGGACGCCGCGGATCACCGCGTCCTGGAGCTCGTCGAGGAAGCGAGGCGGCCGGGGCTCGACCCGGCTCGATCCCCATGGTTGCGGGTCCATGACCAGCGACGACGCCGCGACCTCGGCCTGCGCCCGGAACGGCTCGGGCAGGGCGTGGACGAGCTTGCGCAGCGCCGCTTTCACGGCCGGCGTCACAGACGAGGCAGGGCCGGCGACAAGGAACAGGGCGCGGGCCTCGCCCGCGGTCAACCCGGACAGGTCGGTGCGGGCGCCGCCCACGAGGCGCCAGCCGCCGCCCCGGCCCTGCACGGAGTACACCGGCACGCCGGCCATGCCCAAGGCCTCGAGGTCGCGGCGGGCGGTGCGCTCGGAGACCTCCAACTCCCGGGCGACCTCCGCTGCTGTCACCTGCTCGCGATGTTGCAACAGAAGGAGAATGGCCATCAACCGGTCGGCTCGCACTCCGGCAACACTTCCACCAAAACCGGTCAGGAGATGACCGGTATCGGTCGGCAAGATGCCGGCATGACAATCGATTTTCCCGAGCCCACCCGCATTTCGGTCAACGGTGTGGAACTCGAAGTCTTCGAAGCCGGCCGGCAGAACGCGCGGAACCCCATCGTGCTCTGTCACGGCTGGCCGGAGCACGCCTTCTCCTGGCGCCATCAGATGCCGGCCCTCGCGGCAGCGGGCTACCACGTCATCGTCCCGAACCAGCGGGGTTACGGCACCTCGTCCCGCCCGGCCGAGGTCACCGACTACGACATCGCACACCTGTCGGGTGACCTCGTCGCACTGCTCGATCACTACGGATACGACGATGCCACCTTCGTCGGTCATGACTGGGGCGCAGCCGTCGTCTGGGGTCTGACCCTGCTGCACCCGAACCGGGTCAACAAGGTGATCAACCTGAGCCTGCCGTACCTCGAGCGTGGAGAAATGCCCTGGATCGAGGTCATGCAAGCCGTGCTCGGCAGCGACTTCTATTTCGTCCACTTCAACCGGCAGCCGGGCGTCGCGGACGCCGTGTTCGAGGACAACACGTTCCAATTCCTTCGGAACCTGTACCGGAAGAACGTGCCCCTCGTGGAGCCTCAGCCGGGCAATGCGTTGATCAACCTCGCCAGAGCGGACACTGCGCTCGGTGAGCCCGTCATGAGTGACAGCGAACTGGCCGTCTTCGTCTCCGCCTTCGAGTCAACAGGGTTCACGGGCGGAATCAACTGGTACCGAAACCTGGACCGCAACTGGCGCCTGCTGGCGGACGTGGACCCGATCATCCGACAGCCCACCCTCATGATCTACGGCGACCGCGACACGGTCGCGAAGTCCGAAAAACTGACGGAATTCGTGCCGAATGTGGAAGTGGTCAGTCTGGACTGCGGTCATTGGATCCAACAGGAGAAACCGGAGGAAACGACCGAGGCGATTCTGAAGTGGCTGAACCAGCGGGATGCCGCCTAACATCCTGCAGGAAATTCGCTTCACGGTCTGCTGAGGGCTCGCGGGTTGTAGTCACTGGTCATGCCCCCTTCGCTGCGGATTGGTGGCAGGAGCTCCTCACACCGATAGCTCATCCTTGATCGAACAGGTCGAACGCTGGTTCGGCCACCTCATCGAACAGTTGGCCCGTCGCGGTGCCCACAAGTCAGTGCAAGCCCGGGCAGCCGACATCCGGGCGTGGATCGCCGACTGGAACAGCAACCCACGCCCGTTCATCTGGACCAAGACCGCCGAGGCGATGCTCGATCACTCGCCCGATCTTGTAGCCGATTTCCTGGCGTAGGACGCCAGCGGAACGTCGCGCTTGTCGCCGTTTCAGCGGCGACTGGGGCGGCTTGCCAGCACGATGACGCGCAGGCGCTGCAGCTGCGGCATCAGGCCGTAGATGACGATCGGCACCGCGACCGTGGCCAGCACGAAGGTGCGTAGCACGGAGGGCGCGTCGCGCAGCAGGCCGCCCAGCATCAGGTTCAGCACGGTCAGGGTGGGGAAGACGGCCAGCCAGATCATCACGGCCATCTGGTGGCGGGACGGTGGTCCGAGCCGCTTCGGCTCTGCGGAGACGGCGTGCGGGGTAGAGGATTGTTCGGACATCATGTGACGCTCCTGAAGGTATTGGCGAGGATTTACTTAGATGCCGTGGCGGCGGTCGCCGAGGATCGCGTCGGTGACCTGTCGTTCCATGGCGGCGGAGTAGGGGCGGGCGTCCTCGACGGCACGCTGGGTGTCCTCCTCGACCAGGTCGGCGTTCAGCGCGATGGCGGCGGCGGATCCGGCGCCGGCCGCGGTGATGACCTGAGCTCGTGGATCGACCACGTTGCCGGCGGCGTAGACACCTGGCACCGATGTACGGCCGGCGGAGTCGGCCACCACCCAGCCGTCGTTGTTCGTGCGGCACCCGAGGTCGTGGAGCAGGGTGGTGGCCGGCACGAGCCGCGGCCGCACGAACAGGGCAGTGGGAGCGACGATGCTGCCACGGTCGGTTTCGATGCCGGCGAAGCGGTCGCCGTTGATCACGAGCCGGGTCACGACGCCCTCGACGATCCGGATGCCGCGGGCGAGGAGTCGTTCTCGCTCTTCGACGGTGAGCTGGTGGGTGTGCGTGAAGAAGGCGAGGTCGGTCGTCCACTGCCGGATGAGTAGTGCGTGCTCGACCGCGCCCGGGGTGCCGCCCAGCACGCCGAGTGGCCGGTCGCGAACTTCGTAGCCATGGCAGTAGGGGCAGTGCAGCACGTCACGGGCCCAGCGCTGCGCGAGGCCGGGGATCGCCGGGATCTCGTCGCGCAGGCCGGTCGCGACCAGGACACGCCGAGTATCGAGCGGCACCCCGCCGGTGGACAGGTGGACCCGAAACCCCGGTTCGATCCGGGCCACGGTGGCGTCGATCAGGCGTACACCATAGGCGGTCACCTCACGACGGCCGGCGTCGAGCAGATCGGCCGGCGCGAAGCCGTCGCGAGAGAGGAAACCGTGCATGTGCGCGGCGGGAGCGTTGCGAGGTTGATGGGCATCCACGACTGCGACGCGGCGCCGGGCCCGGCCCAGCACCAGCGCGGCGCTCAAGCCGGCGGCTCCGCCGCCCACCACCACGATGTCGAACTCGTTCATGCGGATCAGGCTGCGCCCGCCGACCATGAAGCGGCAAAGTTTGTTGCTGTTTCCGGGAAAGGCGAGGTGGGATGGTGGTGTGGAACATTCTCCCGCCATCAACGACGCGCTGGCCGAGGTCGGCCACCGCCTCAAGCGGCTGCGCACCCGCCGTGGCGTGACCCTGACCCGACTCGCCGAGCTGACCGGTATCTCGAAAAGCACCCTGTCCCGCCTCGAGAGCGGCCAGCGCCGGCCCAGCCTGGAACTGCTACTGCCGATCGCGCAAGCACACCAGGTGCCACTGGACGAACTCGTCGGCGCGCCCCCGGTCGGCGATCCCCGCGTGCGGATGGTTCCGCGCCAGGCCGGCGGCCGCACGGTGCTCCCGCTGACTCCTCACGCCGGCTCACTGCAGGCCTGGAAGGTAATCATCCCGGCGGACCAGACCGATCCGGAGTTGCGGGTCCACGAGGGATACGAGTGGCTGTATGTGCTCTCCGGGCAGCTACGGCTCGTGCTCGGCGGCCACGACATTGTGCTGCGTTCCGGGGAGGCGGCCGAGTTCGACACCCGGGTGCCGCACTGGTTCGGCAGCACCGGTGAGGGTCCCGTCGAGATCCTCAGCATCCTCGGCCGCCAGGGCGAGCGGATGCACGTCCGCGCCAAGCCCCGCTCTTAGCGGCCCGGGTTGCTCGCCCGGTCGGCCAGCAACGGCTCCGACGGTGTCCACGGGTGGCCAGCCACCCGTGGAACACACCGGACGCCGCCGGGGATCATGCGGAACTCCAGGCGTACGCACAATTCGCTGTCGTAGCGGCAGTCGCCCGGTCGGTTACCGTTCCTCCTGGCGGCAGGGTGAACAGGTGAACCCTGCGATAAGGCACGCACGCATCGCATAGCCGTACGTCGAAGCCTGGGTGTGAATGAGGCGGGACTTTCGCACATCCGGCGCGGGGGCGTGAGCATTTCCGGCGGGCCGGGGTGTGGCGGGCTCACTGGTCCGGTGGGCCGAGTATTCCGATCCTCACGCAGTGGCCAGCCCGGCCCTCCGTTCAGCCGGCGTGATGTCTCGCTCGACGGCGGGGGAGGGCTTGAACCCCTTGACGATCAGGTAGAGGGCAAGACTGACTTCCCAGGCGAACACGGGGAGGGCGGCGACCGAACCGACCGTGGAGACCTGCTCGTAGAGACCGAACATCACGGCGCCCGCCGACACGCAGATGAGAGGGCCTCCGATGAGCCCCAGTGCGGCGATGAAGCGCGGCACGAGCCGGGACCGGTACATCAGGTGGGCGAGCAGCAGGCTGTTGGCTCCCAGTAGGACGTTGGGCCCGATCAGGAACGTCCAGTCGTGGATGGCGACGAGTGACTTGCCGACGGTGACGAGCGCCGTGTCGTCGGTGCCGGGGGCGCCGGCGAGGTCCTGCCGTAGCGTCACGGCCGACAGGACGCTGACGATGCCGACGAGGATCACGGTGGCTTCCAGCAGTCGGGTGCAGAGGTAGCCGAGAGCGACGCTGTGGCTCTGGTTCCGGACGATCGGGTACAGGGTGACGCCGGTGCCGACGATGGCGGCGACGAGGACGAGTTCGAAGAGACCGCCCGCCAGCACGCGGGTGTCGGCGCCGTCCCCGATGACGTAGTTCGCGTCGCCCAGTACCGGCTGGGACAGCAACAGGCCGCCTATCGCGGCGACCTCGGTGATCAGGAAGAACACTCCCGCGGCCACTGCGGTCCTTCGGGCAGGACTCATGCCGACTCCTCTTCAACTTTGGTGTACGCCGTACACCTCTCGATCGGAACGTTACGTGTACGCTGTACACCTGTCAAGATCGGTCCGGTGGATCGGTGGCGAAGGGAGATACGAGGGTGGAGCAGGCGGAAGGCGCACGCCGTAACCCGTTGAGCCGGGACCGCATCCTGCGCGCCGCCGTCGCACTCGCCGACGAAGGCGGGATCGACTCCGTCAGCATGCGCAAGCTCGCACAGGAACTCGGCGTCGTCCCGATGGCGTTGTACAAGCACATCGCGAACAAGGACGAGCTTCTGGACGGCATGATCGACGTCGTCGTCAGCACTATCGATACACCCGACACAGGGCTCGACTGGAAGACCGCGGTCCGGCAAAGAATTCTCGTCGCACGCCGAGCGCTCCTGCGCCATCCCTGGGCCTCACGCGTGATCGAGTCGCGCACCAGCCCGACGCCGGCCGTACTGGCGTACATGGACTCGATGATCGGAATGCTTCTGGGCGGCGGTCTCTCCATCGACCTGACGCATCACGTGATGCACGCGCTGGGAAGCCGAATCCTCGGGTTCAGCCAGGAGCTGTTCACTCCTCCTGCGGCCGTGGACCCGCATGCTCAGGCAGCCTCGGTCCGCGCGATGTCCGGCACGTACCCCAGCCTCGCGAGAATCGCGACACGGGCCGACCACGACGAGCAGTCCGTCGTCGGCCCGGGCTGCGACGATCAGTTCGAGTTCGAGTTCACCCTCGACCTGCTCCTCGACGGAATCGAGGCGCTCCGGCTGCGCAGATGGAGCTCCACCAGCCATCCGCGGCAGACGCAAGCCGTCGGGTAGCGTCCGGCTCGTCGTCGCGCTCCGGGTCCCAACGCTCAGCACATCCCGCGATCACTGAGCGAACGGTTCCTCGCCGGATGTGTCCCGCCCGGCCCAGCGGCCACCGTTCAGCATGTCCATCAGAATGGTCGCAGCCTGGGCCTCGGCGGCTGGCCGCACTTCAACGCTCGTGCGGTAGCTCCAGCCCGCCACCGGACGCCGTGAGTTAGCCGCCCGGGCAGTTCTCACTGTCCGTGCGCCGGCAGCCGTGCTGCGGCACGGTGGGGGAGGGACCAGCAGCAGCATCGGGGTCGTGGTATCGCACGCTCGCGGTCACCGCGACAAGGTGCCGGTAGCGGGTGGCGGCTTGGCGGGTGGCTGCCTCGTCGATCGGTTCGTACCAGCGGTCCACCCTGACGTCAGGGTCGGGGTACGGGCGTGTGGCGGCAAGCTTTGCCAGGTCCGCCGGCGACTCGACCCACGTGACCGTCACCGTCACGCCATCGGTCCCGCGGTAGCTCCGGTGCGGCACCGGGACGGCGCTCGGAGCGTCGGGAGCGCTGACGTCTCGCCAACCGTCGGCGCGCAACGCCTTGTCCCACTCCTGGCGGCGGTCAAGGTCCGCATCCCCCGCGCCTAGCACCCGCCAGGTGGTCCGGCTGCAGATCACGGGGCCCCACCCGGAGCCGAGGAAGGGGCCATGCTCGGTGTGGCAGACGTCTTCCACCCCGCTGGACACGAGAGCCAGCCACGGCGCCGTGCGCAGCACCTGCGTGGTGCGGGCGTCCAGCTGACCGGCCGCTCGTTCGGCTGCCCGCCGTACCGGCGCCGATCCGGCAGCCGCCGCCACGTCGGGCGGCGTTGTGTGCCGCTCCCACTGATAGACCAATACCGCGACGCCGGCGACAGCCAACACCACCACGGCAGCCAGCCCACGTAACACCCAACGCATCACGTCGCCCATCGCCCCGACGCTAGCGGCGCGCACCAACGGTACGGCCACGACAAGGTCACCGTGAAGCATCGCCGCAGGCTCACCTCGGAGGCGCCGACGAGGCGCCCTCTCGGCAGGTGCATGCCGATTGGCTCTGAGGAGCTGGAGCATCGGCGGCTCGACTCACCAGCGGCGAGCAGATCGTGGTAGCGCCAGCAGCGGAGCTCGATGCGCTGCACCAGGGTGCGGGCGACGACGAGCCAGGCGTAGGCGGCCATGGACAAGGTGATGTGGGCATACCAGACCCGTCAGTCGTGGACCGGGCACTCGTCGAGACCGGCCTGGCCTCGGCGTCGGCCAGCCGTCGCGGGTCCCGGCCGAGCAGCACGACGTCATCGCCTGCCCGGGCGAATGCGACGGCCGCGGCCAATCCGATCCCCGAGCTAGCGCCCGTCACCACCACAGTTCGGCTCATATACCTATTGGATCACCGGCCCCCCAGGTGAACGCATGGCCGCACCGATCATGATGACGGTATGGCCTCGACCAGGCTCGCTGCGGTGGCCGCTTCCACGGTCACTGGAGGCGCCGGCATCATGCTGTTCGCGCTCGTCGCGGAGCCAGGGCGGTGGTGGCAGGGCTACGTCAGCGAGGTGGGAGCGGCCGGTCAGCCGTACGCCATGGTCTATCGCCTGGGCCTGATTCTGCTCGCGCTCGGCGTTGCGCTGCTCGGCCAGGCCTTACGGCGCGTCAGGCTGCTGTTGCTGGTCGCGGCCGCGCTCGCCGGCACGTCCAGCATCGTCGCGTGCAGCAATCAATGCCCTTTACCGCCGTACGAGTCGACGACACCCGCCGATGTCGTCCACACCGCCGCAAGCATCCTGGGCATGGCCGTCCTAACTGCTGCGATGGCCGTGGCCCGCTGGGAGGCGCGCCCGGCGGCCCGATGGCTGACGACAGCCGCTCTGACGCTGACCGTGCCGCTGGGCGCTGCCCTGGGCCTGACGATGCTGCTCGCCGGGCGCGGCACCACGAGCGCCGTCCTGGAGCGGATCCTGCTCGTCGTCGCCGTGAGCTGGCTGGTCGGTATCGCCCTGCTCACGACGGTCGACGACCGTGTTGACGGCCGAGCCAAGGCCCGCGGTCAGACGACGGATGGTCGGTAGCCGGGTACCCACGCCGAGCGTGTGGTGCTGGATCTGCCGGGCGAGCTGAGCACGCACGCCCAGCTGGGACGTCGCGCTTGTCGCCGTTTCAGCGGTGGCTGGCGCGGCCTTGCGCAGCAGATCGCCGAGCAGCAGGTTCAGCACCGTCAGCGGCGAGTGCGTGTCGCGTCAAGGACGGAACCGGCCCAGCTTGAGAACCCTGTGCGAGTCCGCACGTCGGGCCGGTGACATCGTGCCGCAGTGGCCCGTTGCTGCGGCGGTAACTGTCAGCCGAGGAGCTGATAGCCCGCCTGAGCCACCGACGCCCTGACGGTGTCGGTGTCCAGTGGCGCGGCACTGGTGACTGTGACCGTGCCGGTGGCCACGTCGACGCCGACACCGCCGACGCCGTCGATCTCGGCCAGCTGCTTACTGACCCGTGCCGCGCAGCCGCCGCACGTCATCCCCGCGACCTGATACACCTGCTGGACGCCGCCGGTTTCAGCGGCCGGGGCCGAGCTGGTGACCGTCGTGGTGGAGCAGCCGCAAGCGGCGTCGGTACCGCACATCGCAGTATCCCTTCGTCGGTGAGTTGAAGATCGGTGACGGCTGGCGTGGGTCAGGACCGCCGACCATGCGCTGCAGTCCGCGGATCTGGCCTTCCACCCGCCGCAGCCGCTTGAGGTAGTCGTCCTTGTCCTTGATGTAGCCGTGCGCCATGATCCGCTCCCATCACCGGTTCATACGTTACCCCCCTACGGTATATCGCGGAAGTGGCTGGTCCGCTGCTGTGACGCGAACAGCATTCCGGCACCAGCCTTGACCGAAAATACCCCCAGGGGGTAACAATGGCGCCGAATGTTGATACCCCCTGGGGGTAATGAGGAGGTTCGGTCATGTCCCGCAGTCCGCAACGGTGGTGGGCGCTCGCGCTCATCGCCCTCGCCCAGTTCATGGTCATCATGGACACCTCGATCATCGGCGTCGCACTCCCGCAGATCCGCGAAGACCTCGGCTTCACCCCGAGCAACCTGTCCTGGGTGTTCAACGCCTACGTCGTCGCGTTCGGCGGCCTGCTGCTGCTCGGCGGCCGCCTGTCCGACCTTTACGGGGCCCGCCGCATCTTCGCCACCGGCTGGGCCATCCTGCTAGCCGGCTCCGCCGCCGCCGGCCTGGCCGGCACCGTCGAAATCGAACTCGCCGCCCGCGCCGTGCAGGGCGCAGGATCCGCGCTGATCGCGCCGTCCGCGCTGACGCTGCTGATGATGCTGTTCGGCAACCGGCCCGCCGACCTCACCAAGGCCCTGGCCTTGTACGGGGCGGCCGCCCCGGCCGGTGGCACCGCCGGCGTCTTCCTCGGCGGCGTCATCACCGAATTCGCCAGCTGGCCGTGGGTGTTCTACCTCAACATCCCGGTCGCGGTCCTGGCTCTGATCGCCACCCCGGCACTCATGCCGGCCGGCGGCAACCGGCCCGGAAGCCTCGATGTCGCGGGCGCGCTCACCGTCACCGGAGGTCTGGCCGCCGCCGTCTACGCCGTCGTCCGCGCTCCCGAGGCCGGCTGGAACACGCCGCAGACGTGGCTGACCCTCGGCGGCGCCGCGATCCTGCTCGCCGCGTTCCTGGTCGTCCAGGCCCGCCGCCGCGAGCCGCTGATGCGGCTGAATATCTTCGCCAGCCGCAACCTGTCCGCCGCCAACGTCGCCCAGCTGCTGCTCGGAGCGGCGTGGATCCCGATGTGGTTCTACCTCAACCTCTACCTGCAGCAGGTTCGCGGCTTCAGCGCCTTCCCCAGCGGCGCCGCGCTGCTGCCGATGACCGTGCTCATCATGGCCGGCATGATCGTCCTCGCTCCGCGGATGATCGGCCGCTTCGGCACCAAGGTCACCCTGGTCGCCGGACTGGTGGTCCTCGCTGCCGGGCTCGGCTGGCTCGCCCTGATCCGCCCGACCGGTAGCTATCCGGTCGACGTGCTGCCCGCATCTCTGGTCGCTGCCCTCGGCATGGCCCTGGCCTTCATCCCCTCGCTGGGCACGGCCCTGTCCAGCGCCCGTCCGGAGGAGGGCGGCCTGGCATCCGGCATCGTCAACACCAGCTACCAGGTCGGTTCCGCCCTCGGCCTGGCCGCCATGACCGCCCTCGCCGCCGCCCACGGCGCCGACGCACTCGGTGATCCGGCCGCCCTCACCAACGGCTACTCGACAGCGCTGCTCGGCGCCGCCGGCATCGCCGCCGCAGCCGCCCTGCTCGCCGCGCTCACCCTCACCCGCGACGGCGCCCCCGCCGTCAACGAGCACACCCCGGTCACCCGATGACCGACGGGTGCTGTCCCAGCGCTGTGCCGGGGTCACCGACAGCTTGGCCCCGGCGCAGCACCGGACCCCGCCCACGACACCTCAATGCGCTTCACGCCGTTCCGCTGCACCACGACGAAAAGAGATGATCGAGATGTACGCCCTCCATGCCGACGCCACCTTGCCTCGCCCTACCACCGCCGACGGAGTACGACGTTCCGCCCGCGCCGGCCTATGGGCTCTACCCGCGTACGGCCTGCTACTGGGTCTGAGCACGTGGACCCACCAACCCCCGATCGACGACTTCAACGCCTACGCCCGCTACATCACCACCGACGTGTTCCTGATCAGCCACCTCGGCGCCAGCATCCTCGGCGCCGCCCTCGCCATCCTTGGCGCGATCGCCGTCACCACGTTGATCGCCCACGGCCGCGCAGCCCGCGCCGCCATCACCGGACTGGTGCTGACCACCGTCACCAACGTGTACCTGGCCGCCACGTTCGGCAGTGCCACCTTCGTGCAACCCGGCATCGGCCGCGCCCACCTCGCCGGCACCCCCGGCATGCCGGCGCTCAACGCCGACACCGCCTACGGACCCGCCTTCTTCGCCACCGCCCTGACTGCCACGTTCCTGCTCATCGTGTCCGCGATCGTTCTGGGTACCGCGATCGCCCGCACCGACCGGCGGCTGCGCTGGCACGGCATCGCCTACGCCACCCTGCTGCCGGCCTTCGCCATCACCGGCTTCGCCCTGCAACCGGCCCAGCCGTGGACCGGCTTCGCCCTCGCCGCAGCCACCACCGCCCTGGCCGTACGGCTGCCCCGGACCAACACGTGACCATCGGGCTTCGCCTTCGCCGAACCAGCCTGGGCCACCACCACCGTGGCGTGGTCCGGCCGTCACCGCCCAAGGCTCACCTCACCACACGGCGAGGTGAGCCCCCGGCATGCGTGCCTGTGGCGCCCTTGACCCTCACGCCACTCCGCCGAGCACGATCAGCCCTATGGCGACCAGCGCCAGCGTGATCCCCACGCCCAGCAGACTGCCTCCCCAGGCGTCGAGATCCGGCACTTGGAAGGCGCCACGGACGTTCGCGGCGACGCCGGGAGATCCGTCTGCGTTGGCGACGACCACGGCGTACTCACCGTTCATGACGTTCCATGTGAGTGTGGCGTCCGGTCCGGTGGCCGATGCGAGCCAGAAGGTCTGCGAAGCGGGATCGGTGACCGCGCGGACGTCACCGGTGGCCCGGTCGTAGCCGGGCGTGCCGTCGTTCAGGTCCGTCAGCACCACGACCACGCCGTTCGACATGACCGTGCGCAACAAGGCCTCGCGCTACCACCTGGTGATGGACGCGATCAACAACGCCAAGCGGCTCCCGCGCGGCGCCGCCGACCTGAAGGCCTGGTGCAAGAGCCAGCTCGTTCGCTTCCTGTACGAGGAAACCGAGTCCGGAGGACGCGGTCGCTCACCCTGACATCACCCTTGTCGCGGATCGCTGACATGCCAGTTCCGGCTACCTCGTCGTGGCCGTGGCAGCCGCGATCCTGGCGCCGCACATCGGTCCGGTCGGGCAGCAGTGCGCGCACGTGCGCCGGCGTGACGCTGATCTGGGTTCTGCTGCACGGCCCCTACGCCGGCGACGCCGAACGAACCACCGGCCTACAACGGCGGACCGGCCTATCCGATCCTGGACCTGCTCCTCGTGGCGTGGCCATGGCGGTGCGACTGCCGGTCGTCCAGCCGCGCTGCACCCGGCCGCAGCGGCGCAGCCCGCCCCTGCGGACACGATCCGCGGCGGCTGGCGTGCCGCCGTGATGCATGGCCTGCTGATCTCCACGCCGGCAAAGTCGCCTGGGTGACCATGCCCGCGCAGGCGAAGGGTGGAAGCGACAGGGCCGCCGGCACCACGGCAGGACCGCACCGCGGTCGCCGCGATCACGCTGGCCGTCACCGGCACCTACCCGCGGGGCCTCTACGGCTTCATCCTCGGCCTCAACCGATGGGTGCTACGTGTCGCCGCCTACACCGCACTGATGACCGACGTCTACCCGCCGTTCCGCCTGGACAGCGGCGGCACGGACCCGGCTACGCCCGGCATGGAACCGGCCGGATATCCGGACGACGGCGACCCCAGCCGGATCGCGGGGCCGTCATCGCCGTGCGCGTGGCCCCCGGCGGTTGCCGGGGGCCACGGTCGGTCGTCGGTCAGTTGTTGCCGGCGGCGTTGCACTTGACGGACTGGTTGATGCAGTTGCGCACCCGGGCGGCCTGCGCGGCGGGCTGCCAGGCGTTCATGAAGTCACCGTGCATCGACGACGCCATCCCGGAGGCCAGCGTGAACCCGGCGGTGGTGCCGTGGACGGGGTAGTCGATGACGAACGACAGCGACGGGATCGTCACCGGGAACTTCCCGCTGGCGCAGGTGCCGTCCGGGCCGGTCGGTCCGACGTGGTCCTTGTGGTTGGGGCTGTCCAGGTGCACGCCGTCCCAGCAGTCCGGGAAGACGAGCTGATAGGTCAGGTTCGCGGTCGGGGCGCAGATGGGCCAGTTCCCGTCGGCGCTGCGGCCGACCTCGCCGCCCGGTCCGGCGCACCAGAACTGGTTGCCGCTGCTGGGCGCCTGCAGTCTCGCGTCACCGGCGATCATCCGGAATCCCGGCGGGAACGGCTGGGTGCGGCTCGGGTCCCTCAGCCGGGAGCCGTAGTAGACGGTGACCCCGGCGGGGTCGATGACCGCGCCGTTCTGCAACAGCGAGGGGATCCAGTACGCGGACAGGTCCTCGGCCGGGGTGCAGGTGGTCGCGGAGTGCCCGAGCAGTGACTGGTTGGTCGAGTTGGCGTTCGTACTGGTGTTGCCGAAGAAGGTGTGGTTGTGCGAGGCGCCGGCCAGTCCGGGGAAGATGATCGGGTCGTCGTTGTTGTGGTGGCTGACCGTGCAGCCGGCGTTGAACTCCGGCACCCGCACCACATCGCCGGTGATCGGCCGTGGGGTGAGCGCGAAGAACGCCGCCGTGTCGGCCGCCTGCTGCGCCGCGTTCACCGTGGGCCACCCCGGGCCGGTCGTCCCGGTGGGGGTCGGCGTGGGTGGCGTGGTCGCGCCGGCCGCGGTGATGGAGAACCAGTTGAGGTTGACGAAGTTGCCGGCCTGAGGGCTGGTCAGGGTGAGGAAGACGCTCTGCGCGCCGGCCGGGTGCGTGTTCGCCACCGCGGATGTGGTGACCCAGGTCTGCCAGCCGCCGGTCCGGGCCACCGGGATGCTGGCAAGCACGGTTCCGGTCGCCGACCCGGTACGGAACTGGATGGTGCCGGTGGTGCCGCTGTCGGACGCCACCCGTGCGCCGATCGTGATCGCCCCGGCCGCGCCGAGGTCCACGTTGTCGTACCGCAGCCAGTCACCCTTGGCCAGGTAGCCGACGTTCTGCCCGCCACCGGTGTCGGCGGTCGGTTCGACCTGCGCTCCGGACTGGGCGGCATACGACTCGGCCTGGACAGTCACCGGGGACGCCGCCGAGGCGGAACTTGAGGCGGCGGCGATGCCACCGGCCACGAGGGCGGCGGTCAGCGCCGCACCGAGAGCGGCGCGACGCCTTCGGCGGCTCCGGCGGCGAGGGGACGGGCCTGGATCGGTGCGGGAGTCCGGATGCTGCGCTCGGGAGGTCGTGGCGGCGGGGACCGTGCTCAGCCGGGTCGCTCTGCCTCGGAAGACGGGGGTATTCATGAAGCTGCTCCTCGGGGATGGGGGATGTTCCGGAGCCGGTACAGAGTTCAGCGCTGAGCGTGAAAGCGCTCTCTCGGACGTCACTGTGAACGGCGCGTCAACGACTGTCAATGGCTGGTGATGACACGGGAAGCGCTTCCTCGGACCGGCGCCACGGACGTCCGCGCACGTCGCGGCCTTGAACATCACTCTGGCGGCGCCAACCGGGCAGGTGCGGGCTCCACGGTTCCGGAACTCCGGGGCCGGTCGCACCCGGCCACCGACACCCTCCGGCAGGCGCGCCCGAGCAGGACGCCGACCCGACCCAAAGGCACCGTCAAGGCCTCCCGCAGGCGATGTCCGCCCCGATCGACGGTCGGGGCCCGTCGCGGTCTGCACATCGATGTGTAGGAGTTTGTGGAGGTCCGCGACCTACGGTGCGGCCATGAGAATGCTGAGGAGAGCAGGAATCGCTGTGACAACGGCCGCCCTGATCGTGGGGACGGCGGCGGCTCCGGCGCAGGCGGCGGCCGGGTGGGACAGGTGCGTGCACGGCACCTACTGCCTGTTCGAGGACGCTGACGGCAACGGCCGCATGTACGTGCTGGGCAACCCGGTCTCCGGCCAGCGCCACAACATCGCCACCTGGTTCAACGACCGGGCCACCTCGCTGTGGAACCGCAGCGCGAAACGGGTCAGCCTGTTCCATAACGCCGGCTGCGGGACGTTGCTGACGAGCTCGGCCGCTTACGGTGGCCCGCAGAACCTGCCGTGGGACCTCAACGACCGCGCCACCTCGACCTGCGTGATCAATTGACGGACGACCTCTGGTGCCGGTGGGCACGCTACCGTGTTGCGAGGCGGCGCCCACCCGGCCAGGACTTTCAGCAGCTGTCCGCGGGTCCGATGTCGGCAGTCATCGACCGCAAACTCACGTCAGCCCCTGCCCGGCCTGTTGCACAGCGCTGAGACGCCCCTCGCCGGTTGCTGCCGCGCGGAAGTATGCCGCGGCTGTGAAACCCCATATGGTCGTACGGTCTGTCGTCCTCGACGGCTCGGAGGGACCAATCGATGGGCACGAGACTCGGACGGTTCCGAGACGACGCCGGCCGGGCGATCTACGTCGACGCATACCGGGCGGCTATGGCCGAGCTGGCCGAGCCGACGTCGACGGAAGACGTGGCCACCGCGTTCGGGACGGTGCGCGCGTACCGATGGGTGGCCGTCGGTGACAGGCGTCCGCCTGTCGTTCTGCTGCCGGGGCGCAGCTCGGGTACGCCGATGTGGGGCACCAACCTGCCGAGCCTCTTGGAGTCCGGCCGCACGGTAGTCGCCATGGATGCCCTGGGCGACGCGGGCCTGTCCGTGCAGACCGCCGCTCTGCGTGACTTCACCGATCAGGCGACCTGGGTCGAGCAGACACTCGAGGGGATGGGCCTGCGACGTGTCCATACGGTGGGGCACTCGTTCGGCGGGGCCACCGCGTTGGCGCACGCCCGGTACCACCCCGGCCGCGTGGCGTCGCTCGCTTTGATCGAACCCGTCTTCAGCTTCCGGTGGCCACCGCCGGCCACCCTGTTCTGGGCTTTCGTCGCAACCCTGCCCGGACCTCGACGGTGGCGCGACCACGCCCTCGCTGCGATCGGCGGGGTCACGATCGCCGACATCCGTACAGCCACTCCGATCGGGTCGATGATCTCCGCTGGGACCGAGCACTTCCGCGCTGCGCTTCCCAACCCGCGTCCGTTGAGTTCCGATGACCTTGCCCGCCTCGCGGTGCCGACCTACGTGGCGATAGCCGAGCGGTCACAGGCCGGCGGTAAGGCGGCGGTCGAGCGGGCAACGCTCATCCCGGGTTCACAAGTGCAGCTCTGGCCGAACACCACGCACTCATTGCCCATGCAGGTGTCCGGCCCGCTGGCCGAGCGGCTCATCGCGTTCTGGGCGATGGCCGACAAGGACGGTGGCGAACGGAAGTAGCCCGCCGACTCAGGCCGAAAGGTTGGTGGGGCTATCTATCGAGAGCCGTGGGTCTAGAGTGGACGCGTGCTGGGAGTCGTCGCGGCCGCGCTTGGCGGTCCAGAGGTGTTGCAGGTGGCTGAACTGCCCGAGCCCGAGGCCGGGCCGGGGCAGGTTGTGGTCCGGATCCGTGCGGTCTGTGTGCACCCAGCCGACGTCGCCGCCACCACAGGGGAGATTCCTCGCGGGCCGGATACGCCGCCGTTCTCGCCCGGGTGGGACATCGCCGGCGAGGTGGCCTCGGTCGGCCCCGACACGCCTGATTTCGGGGTGGGTGATCGTGTCGTCGGGATGATCCCGTGGTACACGACCCGGGGTGTGCCGGGTGGCTACGCCGAGTTCGTGGCAGCCGACACGGACTGGTTGGTGCGGTTGCCGGACGAGCTCGACTTCGTGTCCGCAGCCACGGTGCCGCTCAACGCCCAGACCGCACACCAGGGTCTGTCACTGGTGTCGTTGGCCATGCTGCCGGCCGGCAGCACCATTCTGGTCACCGGTGCCAGCGGCGGTGTCGGCGGCTTCGCCACCCAGCTTGCCGTGCAGAGCGGCTTCCGTGTCCTGGCGCAGGCCAGCCACGAGGATGAGCAATGGGTGTACGGCCTCGGCGCTCACGAGGTGGTTTCCCGTTCCGCCGATCTGGCCACGGTAGGGCCGGTGGCTGCGGTGTTCGACGCGGTCCCTCTCGGCGAGGCGGCGGCCGCTGCCGTCGAGGACAGGGGAGTTGTGGTCGTGACCCGGCCCACGCCGGCCATCGTTCCGCCACGTGGTGTGCGCCAGGAGCTGCAACTCATCCGGCACGACCGAGTGCTGTTGGCGGACTTGGTGGGGCAGGTGGCGGCGGGACGGCTGCGCACGCGCGTGGCGGTCACGATGCCGTTGACCGAAGCGGCCGACGCCCACCGGCGGGTGCTGGCCGGTGGCCTGCACGGAAAAGTCGTGCTGACGGTGGGCTGACGGGGGAGCGTGGTGGCGACCGCGCCTGCCGTGGTGGCGGCCGTCAGCTCGTGCGATCACCGGTGGGTGGAGGGCTTGCGGTCCAGGTACGGATCGGCTTCGGTTCGGACCGTGAGACAGTCCATGGGGATCGTGTCGACCATCGTGCCGGCGCCGTTCAGGCATCGGTAACGGACCAGGGCTGCCCATTCGCAGGCGCCCTCGACCACTCCCGCACGGCGGACGCCATTGCGGTGCACCCATACCGGGTCGCCCGGCCGGCATGCCACCGCAGGTCCCGAGACGGTCAGGCTCGGCAGTGACCCGGGAGTCGCGGCCGGCTCGTACGTCTCGGTGTGGTTGCCGCTCTCCGTGGCCACGACCCAGGTGATACCGGCCTTGTCGGTGGTGTTCGCGTGCCGCTTGGCGCTGAACATCGCCTGGTCCGCGCGGCGCAGCAGGTCGGGAAGGTCGGCGGAGCGCCCAGCCGGCACGACGCCGATCGAGGCGGTGACGGACAGGGTGTGGCCTTTCACGTCCATCGGGGGTGCGATCGCGGCGCTCAGCGAGCGGGCCACCTCCTGCCACCACGCCTCGGGGACGTCGGAGCGCGGGGCACGCGGCAGCGCGGCGAACTCGTCACCGCCGAACCGGGCCACGAGATGGTCGCTGAGGCAGGCGGCCATGCGCCGGGCGACCACGCAGAGGACCTCGTCGCCGGCATCATGCCCGTACGTATCGTTGATCGGCTTGAAACCGTTGAGGTCGAGGATCAGGACGGCCGACGAACAGTCGTCGCCGCGCAGCAGCTCCGGGGCGAGCGCGTGGAAGAGGCGGCGGTTGGCGAGTCCGGTCAGCTCGTCGTGGTCGGCCATCCATCGCAGCGAGGCGCGCTCTTGCTCCAGCTGCTGGACGTGCGCAGCGAGCTGATCGATGCGGGCTTGGAGGCGGGCGGTTTCGGGCTCGGTCCGCTGCTGAGAGTCATCTGGCAGTACACCGCCCGTGTCGGCGGCGGCCGGATCGAGGATCCGCATCGGCCGTCCTCTCAAAACTGCGGCGGACCAGCGTGAGCTGTCGAGTCGGCGGCGAGGCATTGCCAGGCCACAGTGGAATCATGGCAGTCGGCGGAAGCGCGTGCAAGATTTCACGCCGACGACTGTCGCGGTGACGTGATGCGTCCGAAGCGGGTTTCGGCTACTCTAGGTTCGTGCAATTTCGTGGTGAAAGAGCCGTCCTTGGACCTGAAGCGTTGATTTTGCACTTCAGACAGGCTCTAGGAGACACATCGGACCACTGGGGCGGTGGCCAGATGATTACCAGCAGTAAGCAACTCCATGTGGAGGTGCACTGATGACTAACGAAACCGGCTGGATCATTTCCAGCAGATCGACGGGCAACGGAGGCAGTTGCGTCGAGGCCCGCCGCCAGGACGGCCTCATCGAGGTCCGCAACAGCAAGGCACGCGAGGCCGGCACCGTGGTGTTCACGGTCGAGGAGTGGGATTCGTTTCTGTTCGGCGCCAAGCGCGGCGAGTTCGACCAGCTCTTGACCGACTGATCGCGGCGGACCGCCACACCGCAATCAGTTCGTCAGCTGAACTCTCCAACCGGTACGGAGTCTTTGCTGATCAGGTCAAAGATCCGCCGGTATTCGTCAACCTCGACCTGCTCCTCCAGATAGAGCGCACCGACGTGGGATTCGAGGTAGACCACGTCCGGGTCGTCCGGGTCGTCGAACTCCAGGATCCGGAAGGCACCGGCCATCGCCGCGTGCGCCCCGACCGAGAACGGCAACACCCGGATGTCGACCGTGTCCTCCCGGGACAGCCGCCGTAGATGTTCGATCTGCCCCTTCATCACCTGCTCGCCGCCGACCGACCGGGTCAATGTTCCCTCGCCGAGCACCGTCACGAGGCGGACCGCTGGGTGGCGAGCGAAGAGCGTCTTCTGCCGCTGCATGCGGAGATTGATGTGGCGCTCGGCGATCTCCGAGTCGACCGGCTGCTCGGCGCCGAAGACGGCTCGCGCGTACTCGGGGGTCTGCAGCTCGCCGGGAACGACCTCGCCGTCGTACCCGAACATTCGGGACGCGGACGCCTCGAGCCCGACGTACAGCTTGAACCACTCAGGGATCACCGGGCTGGCGTCCCACCACTCCTGCTGTGACGTACCCAGCGCGAGGTCGGCAAGCGCGTCAGTGATGCTCTGGTCCGCACCGTAGAGCCAGCAGAGCGCGCGCACGTTGGCCCCGGTGACCGGCACCTTGCCCGTCTCGATGCGGTGCAGCGTCGGCTCAGAGATGCCCAGCCGCGCTTCCACCACATCACGCCGGCTCATCCCGGACGCCGTGCGTAGCCGCGTCAATCGCCGCCCCAACGCCCGTCGCACGACGCGTTGGCCTGTGACCGGCACTCCTACCTCCGCCTTGCCAACCCGTGTGGACTGTGACGTCGACTACCGTACCTGCGACGCCGCGTCGTCAACAGGCAACCCGGCGTTGCTCACCGAACGTGCCAGGGCGACCAGCCCGTGTTCGCGGTGATATGCGCCGGCTTGCTCCGCCCGTGGGCTCGGCCCAGCCATGGCGGCGCGCGGTGATATCCCGGCATTGTCGGCGCGGTAGCGCTCCATCGTGGCGTCGCAGTTCTCGATCGTCCGGCGGAGGTTGTCGGGCCCGTCGTTGGCGCTGTGCGCCGCGCCTTCGCGTCGGGCAATACAAGATCGCGATGAACCGCGACGGGAGGACTCGGGTATTCACCTACGTTCACCCTGGTGGGCGCACCGACAAAGGCAATTTGGGGTTGATGGTCCGGCGGCGATCGCACGGGGAGATCATGTCTGGCGAAATGTATTTGGATGTCAGCGGCGTCAACAGCCTGTACAACCAACTGCGACGAGCCGGTGATACCGCTGCAGAGGCGCAGATCTATCTCAAGAAGCACTGCGACCTGGCGACCCTGGAACAGGGTCTGCTTCTCTGGGTGCTCGATGTCCACCCGCGGGCCCTGGGCGAGATGACGGCAGCACTGACACGGCTGCAAGACTTGACACAAGGAGCGGCGACCCAGGTCAACAGAGCTCAGACCGCCTACACCAAAGTCGACCACAGTGCCGCCGCAGCGCTCGACAGCACCTATCCCGGCGCCGAGAACCCGGCCAACCTTTGGGCCGCGATGACTATGCGGCAACCCGAGGCCGGCGGTACGCGGGCACCCTTCACCGACAAGGAGGATGCCACCAGAGGGCTTACCAACCCGAACTATGCGGTTGAGATCGAGATGTGGTCCATCAATCCGCTGGCGGATCTGATCAGTCCCATGGCATGGCTGCGGCAAGCCGCCATTTCAGTGTTCGGACATGACCCGTTCGAAGGCTGGGCACGCCAGTTCAGCGGAGACTGGCGCGGCTGGGTTCATGCCGGAGCCGCGATGAGCAGGGCGGGCGGTGCAGCCGGCCGGATCGGCGCCAATCTCGTTGCCGGCACCGCAGACGTCCCATCGGTGTGGCGCGGAAATGCCGCCGAGGCGTTCCAAGAGTTCAACCTGGCGCTCGCCGGAGCTGCTCGCTCCGTACAGCAGGCAGGAAGCCAATACCATGACCTTTATATGAAGGCGGCGGAGGCGGTGAAGAAATTTTATGACGTCATCGCGGGCCTCACCACGGACCTTCTTGACGCACTTCTTATCGTCAGTAGCGGTCTGACCGCCGGCACTGCCACCATTGCCACCGGAATTGGCCCGGTCATCGGATACGGTGTCGCGACCTACTACACCATTCAAGCGATCGATCTGTACAACGAGATCGCCCAGGTCTACGGGCTGGCCGAAGACATGCTCAAGGCGCTGGCCGGCTCGATCGCGGCGGTGGAGGCCACGGCCGGCATCAAGGACATCCCCGGCGTTCAGCCCTACGAGCACCCCGGCAGCTGGACCCCACCCGAACGGAGCGATGATGAGCGGCCGCCTCTTTGACGACCCCATCGCCCAGGCCCTGTTACAGCACCTCGCCAAGGAGCGCGGATCGAAAGACCCCGTGGGCTCCTGGGCTCGAACGGTGCTGAACGGCGAAGCCACGCCCGTTGATGCGGCGCAGATGTCTTGGCACAGTGAGGGACTGGCCGATGCCACCCAGCAAGCAGACGAAGAGTTGCGACAGATGACACCAGAGCAACGGTCCGCGTTCGCGCGAGAAGCCGAACGCCTACAGGGCCTGCAGGCCCGGCATGACGAGCGGAACGAGGACGACCAGCGGTGAGCCCTTTCGTGCGCTGGCGGATAGCCGCCCCGTTCGCGGTGATCTCCGGACTCTTCCTGCTCATGGCGGCGCTCAACGTCTGGCTCTACTGGGCAGCGTCCACCCCGACGTACCGGGCCCTGACACTGTTCCTCTGCGCCATGTACACCATCTGCCTCGGTGTCAGCATCTCGATCGGCATAGATCGCCGCATCCAGAAAATGCCGTGGTACCGGATGGGCACGGTGGCACTCTTCATCGTCCTGTCGATCGGCGTCACCTGGGTCCGCGGCATGGTCTGAACGAGCTGCACACACCCGCGCTCAGTGCTGGCTCGGTCAGTTACCTGACGCTCGCCGGACTCGATCGTCAACCGGTGCTCCAATCGACGATGTCAGTCGACATGGGAGGTCGTCATGGCATTACGTCGAGTGCTGTCCGTCGAGTTGCAGGATGCTGTGGACATCCCCGCCGCTCGCCACATCGACCGCGAGGTCCTGGCTGAGCTTCGCCAATCATTCGCCCGTACCAACGACCCCGTCCACGGGCCACCATCGGTGGAGGAAATCGTGGAACTGGGCGCCGCCGATGCCTCAGCAGAAGTCGTCACCATCGACGATGAGTACGTGGACGCTTATCGGCCCGAATGGCTGTCTGCGCGGTTTCGTCCTGCGGCTGCGCCCCTGACGGAGCCGCGGTATCACCGTCGTCGAGACGGCCGACGGATCGAGTTCCTCGACAGCAGCGCCAACATTTACGGCACCGACGACCGGATAGTCGTCCGACCGATCACATACCCGGAGTCGTGCGTCTGCCACCTCCTCGTCGAAGTTCGGAAAACAGCCGCGGACATGTGGCAGCCGGTCTGGATGGGAACCGGCTCCACTGCGGGACCGCGGCACATCATCACGGCCAGTCACATCGTGCCGATCCTCCACATCGAGCAAGGCTTCGAGTGGCGCATCACCGTCACCCCGGGTTACTACGACGGAGTCAGCGTGTTCGGCGGCCTGAGCACCTCGGTCAGCAGGGCGATCTACTTCCGCACCGGCGGCGTCGACCCGATAGTGCCGGCTCATGACATGGCGATTCTGCAGGTACGCGAACCGGTCGGCAGTCTGGTCGGATGGCTCGGCGCGCTCGTCACTCAACCGTCGCTCGGGGACTGGTGGTGGACGATTGGATACGGGTATGACAAGGCCCCGTTCCGCCCGAAACTGCAAACCAACGTGAGTCTGCTCTCGTACGACTCGGCAAGTAGCGGCCGGCTGCCCAACGACGAGATCTGGACCAGCTACGAGGCCGAGACGCACGCCGACGGAGGCAGCGGTAATAGCGGCAGCCCGCTGTTTCAGTGGTACGAGACCACCGCCAGCCAGTGGAGCCCACTGGTCACCGGCGTCTGGTCGGCGCACCAAATTGAATGTGGGTCAACGATCGGTGACTGGCATGTCTTCGCGGCCGGGCCGCTCCTCGGCGGACTGGTCCGTTGGGGACGCCAAAATCTCTGACGTCCGGTTTCTCTCCGTCCGCTCGGGTGAGGCCCTGACCAGCGGTAAGAGGAGGTTCCTCACCGGCTTGACGACGCGGACCTGGTCGGGGACGGCACAGCAGATGACTCTGTTTCCGCGAGCGCGCTGCCGGTTTGTCGCCCTCTGTCATCGTGAAATCCAGGACTACGACGCCGTGGCCACTAGGGAGCGCCGGTGCTTACTTCTCTGGACCCGGCCCGCCAAGCCAGGCCGGCCGGCCGTCTGTGGCTGACGGAGGTGGTGCTGCTCGGGTTGGTCGCGTCCGTCTGCGGATATTTCGCTTTGGTCTGGTTCAACGATGCGACGCCGAGCCCCACGAGCGATCCCTTCTCCGGGACCGTCGCTTTCGCCACTGACGACGGCGCAGCCCCGGTCGACATCACGGTTCAGATCCCCGGCTCCCCGGAGGTCGAGGACGGTAGCGGCTGGGGAACTGTCGACATCAGCCATCTGGCCCGCACCAGGACAATCATTTACGACTTCCACCCCCGTGACGAGGAGTCGACGGAGCCCTTCACCATGGAAGTGGGGCTTTACGGCGACGCCAGGATGGTCAGTGACCTGGGAATCCACGTCTACGGCGGTAGCTACACCCTTGAGGACAACGGGGAGTCACAGATCGTCCACCTCACTATGAGGCCGCACGACAACGGCTGGGGGGTGACGATTGTGGGACAGCCCGCGGGGCGGCCGTTGATGGTGTCCGGCTCCACGATCTTCGGTGACATGCCGCGCATCCGCACGCCTGAGTTCAATCGGGAGGGCGGAATTCCCGAAGACTCGAACAGTGGGTTCCTCTTCGGCCTGCTGCCGACGTCTGCAGCCCTGCAGTGGTCGTCTCTGCCTCCCACCAACACCGACATGCTCAGGTGGCGGCTGGTGAGCACCGAGTACGACGAGCCGCTGCGCTTCAGAATTCACGACGAGACGCGGGAGCAGGCCATCAACCGGCAGTTGTTCGCCGCGGCGGCGCTCGTCGGTGTGGCGGGCGGAGCCGGCATTGAGTTGATCGCCAGGATTCCCGCGCCCGTCGCTGCGCTGAGCAGTCGGCGGCGTCGTCCCGGCCCGGACGCGTTTACCCATGCCGCAGGTCGTACCCGGCGGCGCCTGACCCTACGCGCCGACGCGGTGCGGCTTGTCCGCCGTTGCCCGCTCTCCGGCAGGCGGGGGCGACCGCACAGGTGACAGGTTCGGCGACGTGCCGGGTGGCTGAGAACTCGAGCACGGGACGACAGCACCCAGGCATTGATCCAGGCGGTCGCGCCGCCCGGCCCGGTGCAGCCCGCACCGCGGGCCGGCCCCCGGTTGCTGTGGCCGAGGGTTGGTCGAAGCCGCCCAGAACCTCGTCCGGGTGGGCTTAGGGTGATTTGTCGGCAGTGTCGGCGTCCAGCGGAGGTCTCTGATGCGCGCACTCGGCAATCTGAAGATCGGTAGCCGGCTCGCGGCGGCGTTCACCATTGTCTGCCTCTGTCTGCTCGTGGCCATCGGGATCGGCCTGTGGGGGCAGAGCGCCGCCCGGGACGCCACCGAACAGCTGGCCGTGGCCGCGGAGGAACGCCGCGACGCGCTGGTGGCGAAGTTCCGTACCGCCGATTTCGCCGGCTGGCAGACCGGGTACGCCTTCGACACCTTGCGTGGTGTCGAGAACGCCACTGAAGACGCCGTCGGGCAGCGCAAGGAGTTCCTGGCCTCGACCGCAGCGTTCCGGGATGACCTTGCCCGACTAAAGTCGCGTGGGCTCAGTGGTGCCGAGACCGGTGCGCTGACCAGCGCGAAGGAGTCGTTCGAGCAGTTCATGGCCGTGGACGAGCGGATCATCGCCGGCTATCGGGCGAATAACCGGGCCGGTGTCGCGGAGGCGAACGGTCTGGTGTCGGGGGAGTCGCTGGAGTGGATGGGGAAGATCATCCAGGCGATTGACGAGCTCGTCGAGCTCACCACCGCGCAGGCACAGGCGGCGAGCCTTGCGGCGGACGAAGCCGCGGCGACGGCTCGTACGTCGATGCTCGTCGCCGGGTTGGTCTGCGTCCTGGCGGCGGCGCTGGTCGCGGTGATGGTCACCCGCAGTATCACCGGTCCGCTGGCGGTCACTGTCGCCACGCTGAAGGCGGTCGCCGGCAAGGACCTTACCGTCAGCGCACCGGACAACAGCCGTGACGAGTTGGGCTCGATGGGCCGTGCGGTCAACGGCACCTTGCAGGTGGTACGCAGCGCCTTCATCACGGTCAGCGAGAACAGTCGTACCCTCGCCGGGGCCGCGCAGCAGATGGCGGAGACCGCGACCCGGATCGATGCCGCCGCCGGGTCCGCCTCGAACCAGTCGGACGTGGTCGCCGCGGCGGCCGAAGAGGTGTCGCGCAGTGTGCAGACCGTGGCTGCCGGCACCGAGGAGATGAACGCCGCGATCCGGGAGATCTCCAGCGGTGCGAGCCGGGCTGCCGCAGTTGCGGCCGGGGGTGTGGACAGTGCCCGGTCGGCGACCGAGACCATCGGCCGGCTCGGCCGTTCCAGTGCCGAGATCGGCCAAGTCGTCCAGCTGATCACGTCGATCGCCGAACAGACCAACCTGCTGGCGCTCAACGCCACGATCGAGGCCGCCCGGGCCGGGGAACTGGGCAAGGGTTTCGCCGTGGTCGCCGGGGAAGTCAAAGACCTGGCTCAGGCCACTGCTCAGGCCACCGATGAAATCGGTGGCAAGGTGCAGGCGATCCAGCAGGACACCACCGCGGCGATCACCGCGATCGACCAGATCACCGGGATCATCGGCGAGGTCAACGAGCACTCCACCACGATCGCCGCCGCGGTGGAGGAGCAGACGGCCACCACCGCCGAGATGAGCCGCAACGTCGTTGAAGCAGCTACCGGCTCGGGTGAGATCGCCGCCAACATCACCGGTGTGGCCACCGCTGCCCAGGAAACCGCGCACGAAGTCGCTCAATCCCGGCAGACCGCTGAGCAACTCGCGCACCTGGCCCACGACCTCCAGGATCTGGCCGGACAGTTCCGTGTCTGAATGCCCGCGTAGCTAGCTCATCGGCGTCCAAGTTGGGCCCGGGCGTTGCGCTGACTATCGAAAAACGATAGCCTTCTGCCGAGAAACGGTAGAAAGGCATCGACAATGAGCAGTTGGGTCATCCGCACCCTGCGTGCGTTGATCGCGATCGCACTGATCGGATCGGTGGTCGTCCAGGCGGTGATCGTGGCGCTGCCCTGGTGGGGTCCCGACAACGAGCCGACCGGAATCGGGGTGTCGTTGGCGGTCATCGGTGCTCTCGGCGTAGCGACCTTGCAGATCATCGCCGTGTGCATCTGGCGGTTACTCACGATGGTGCGCCGCGGGACGGTGTTCTCCCATGCGGCGTTCCGCTTCGTCGACCTGATCATCGGAGCGATCGGCGCCGCCGCGGTGCTGACGTTCTCCGTTGCCGTGGTCGCCCGGTTCGCCAACCATGCCGTGCCCGAGGACGAGGTCGCGCCCGGCCTGGTGGGGCTGATCTGCGGGGTGGCATTGGTGATCGCCGGGGTCGCGCTCGTCGTCTATGTGATGCGGACGTTGCTCGCCCAGGCGGTGGCGCTGGACTCCCGGGCGAAACACCTGCAGTCCGAGCTCAACGAGGTGATCTGATGCCGATCATCGTCGACATCGACGTGATGCTCGCCAGAAGGAAGATGTCGGTCGGTGCACTCGCGGATCAGGTGGGCATCACCCCGGCCAACCTGGCCGTCCTCAAGAACGGGCGGGCCAAGGCTGTCCGATTCACGACCCTGGCCGCCCTGTGCGAGGCGCTGGACTGCCAGCCCGGTGATCTCCTGCGGTGGGAGCCCGAGAACGCCGGCGCCCGGACGCCGATACATAAGGAATCCTCGCCATGATCAACACCGGTCTGAGCTGGACATCCCGGACGCCGCCGCGCAATTGCACGGCGCCGGCTGCACGGGAAGGGTGCCGGTCAGTCGGGACGCTCGTCGACCAGCGCGGGCCGGGCGGCGCCCGGGTCCTGGCGGACCAGTTGGCTGAACCGCCAGGCGTCGGCGGCCCGGGGCAGGTTGTTGAACATCACGTACGCCGGGCCGTCGTCGATGATGTCGGCGAGGTGTGCCAGCTCAGCATCCGTGTACACGTGGCGGGCGCCGGTGATGCCGTGCAGCCGGTAGTAGGCCATCGGCGTCAGGCTGCGGCGCAGGAACGGGTCGGCGGCGTGGGTCAGATCCAGTTCCTCGCACAAGCCGCGAACAACCTCATCCGGCCACGGGCCGCGCGGCTCCCACAACAGCCGGACACCGGCCGGCCGGCGCGCTCTGGTGCAGAACTCACGCAGTCGCGCGATGGCGGGTTCAGTCGGCCGGAAGCTCGCCGGGCACTGCAGCAGGATCGCCGTTGCTTCCAGGATCGCCGCGCAGCCGAGCGTGGTCTCCCAGGCGCGTGCGACGACGGGCGTCCACCGGAATCCGCCGACCTCGGTGCGTTCCTCGGCGCTCAGAGGGGTACGCAGCCGCCGGTACGTGGAGCTTCTCGCCTCGTGCGTGATCAACTGCCACGCCTTGATGGTGAACTCGAACGCCGGTGGAAGACTGGCCCGCCACCGCCGCAGCGTCGCCTCGCGGGATGGTTCGTAGAACGTTTGCTGCACCTCCAGTACTCCGAAGCGTTGCGCGTAGGACGTCAGCGCCATGCCGGCTCCGCACAGGCCCACCTTCGCCCGAGTCATGCGCCACGGATACCCCCGGATCCCGAAGGAATGCGCCGGGGGATGAACGGTCCCTGAATCAGTCGCCGGTGTCCGGTCACGCAACGGGGCGGGCGTACCCGTGGCCGGGGGCTCTGCCGGGCAGCGGATCCGGACCATCCTGGATGGCTGTTGCACCGGCCGTTGGCGCTGATGCGGCGGCGGGTACGGGTAGCCGCACGACGATGCGGGTGCCCGGTTGGTGGTCGGGGTCGATGGTGATGGAGCCGCCATGGGCTTCGACCAGAACCTTCACCAGGGTAAGACCGAGCCCCGCGCCTTTGAGGGTGCTGTGACGGGCGGTTCCCCGTTCGAACCGGCCGAACAGTTGCTCGCGTTCGTGTGCGGGGATACCAAGGCCGGGATCGGTGACGGTGAGCTCCGCGACGCCCCCGTGCGGCTCGTGCACGCGAAGGTGGATGTCGCCGCCGTCGGGACTGTACTTGATGGCGTTGGCCAGCAGTTCGTCGATGATCTGCCGTAGCCGGTGCGGGTCGGCGTCCAGAGTGAGCGTCGCGGGCACCTCGGTGTGCAGCCGGATACCGGGCGGCGGGTCCGCCGCTGCCGCGGCGGCGATGGCCACGGCGCTCAGGTCGGTGATCTGCGGGTGCATCGTGTGGTGGCCGGTTTCCAAGCCGGTCAGTTCCAGCAGCTGGTCGATGATGGTCTGCAGGACGTCGGTGTTGCGGTTGATCACCGACAGCATGTGGCGGATGTCGTCGGACAGGCCGGGCTCGTCGGCCAGCAGACTGCTGTAGCTCGTGATGCTCATCAGCGGGGTACGCATCTCATGTCCGGCCAGGGTCAGAAAGTCGTCCTTGGCGCGGACCAGTTGGGCCTGCAGAGCGACACTGCGCTGACGGGCCAGGAAATGCCCGATCTGCTCGGCGATCCCGGTGAGCATGCCGATGATCAGGAACCGGTCGTGTTCGACGCTGTCGGACAACGCCGTCAAAACGCCGACGACGTGGTCGCCGTCGCGAACCGGCACGGCGGCACTGGTGTGCAGGCCTCGTGCAGCAGCGGCGTCGACGAACGCGCGTACCGCCGGAGCGGCGGCGTACGGCGAACTGGTCAGCTCCGGGATCCACACCGGCTCACCGGTGGCCCACACGTGCCCGGGCACCCCGCCCTCGGCGCGGCCCCGGGGAGTATGTTGCGGGAGCAGGTCGGGCACCTGCAGTCCGGGCGCGTTCCACTGCGCGACGGGGCGCAGCACGCCGGCGACGGGGTCGACCAACATCAGCGACACGTACGGCCAGCGCAGTGCCTGACCGACAGCCTCGGCCAAGGGGGTGGCGGCGTGCCCGATGGTGTCGGCGGTGACCAGTAGGCGGGTGATCTGCAGCTCGCAGTCGCGCAGCCGCTCACTGCGCTGGCGTTCCGTGACGTCCAGCACGGTGGACACCGCTCCGAGTTGCTCACCTCCGGCATCCAGGATCGGCTGGCCGTTGATGATCAGGTAGCGGTCCGGCAGGCCGGCGGTGTGCAGCAGCGCCTCGGCGTCACGAACCGTCTCGCCCTGCAGCGCCCGGGCGACGACCAGCTCGTCGGCGGCCATCAGGGCGCCGTCGGGGTGGCGCAGAGTCCCGTACACGTTGGTCATGGCCTCAGCCGCGGAGACGGCGCCGCCCAGCCCGTACAGGTGACGCAGCATCCGGTTGAACAGCACCGGCCGCGCGTCGTTGCCCAACGCGACCACACCGACCTGCAAGCTGTCCAACAGAGCGGTGATGAACCCGCGTTGCACCTGCGCATCGGCCACCGTATCGATCTGCGCGTCGACGTCGGTGTGAGCCAGCACCTCGGCGTGGGTGCTGCCGAGCGCGGCCATCGCCGCGCCCGAGCCGCTGCCGTCGTCGGACAGCGGACCCAGCATCGCGGTCATCTTCGCCAGAGTCGCCAGATGCGCCGGCGGCCAGGCCCGCGCCCGGGTATCGAACACGGCCACCGCTCCGACAACCCGCCCAGCCGTGTCCCGCAGCGGCGCCCCCGCGAACGCCAGCACACCCCACAGTGCCACAGCCGGATGGGCGCACAGGTCAGCGTCGGCGAGTAGATCATCCACCGTGACGACGGCGTCGGCGCTCACCACATAGGCGCACAGAGACTGCTGCGTCGAGGCCCGCCGAACGGTCCCGAACGGCTCCGGCAGATCGAACATACCCAGGAATTCGTCCTGATCAGCACCCACCAAGGCGACCACCGCCATCGGGGCGTCCAGCAACTGCGCCGCCATCCACGCCACCGTGTCCAACGACAACGGCCTGCCCGGCAATGCCCGGCGCGCCCGCGCGACCGCCTGTAACCGGTCGTCGGACTCCAGCACCGCGGCGCGAAGGTGTGGCATGAGCTACCCGTTTCAGGAAGATTTCTCCAAGCACGTTAACGGCTGCAAGGTGCAGGACCCGCGATACGCACCGCGCACCGTCGTTCGGGTTGATCACCGGCCGCGACCGCCTCCGGCACGTGGATGGGGCAGCCGCCGGCTTGGTGCAGCCGGCCGAATGGGTCAGCCCCGCCTCGCCGCGCTCGGGCACCGAGCTGCTCATCGCGCCGGCCGACGATTTGGTGCACCCCGATAGGCCGGCTGAGTCGCCGGCTCCGTCCCCGCCTCCCGTTACGGGGCTGTGCGGGGTGGTGCGGGCTGGTGGGAGGGCAGCCGGATGGTGAAGGTGGTAGCAGCTTCGTCGGACTCGCTGACGGTGATGGTGCCGCCGTGGTGTTCGACGATGGTGCGGGCGATGGTGAGGCCGAGCCCGGTGCCGGGGATGCCGCCGTGTCGGGCGGTGTCGCTGCGGAAGAACATGTCGAACAGCCGGTCACGTTCGTCGGCGGGGATGGTTGTGGGTGCAGGTCGATGTGTCCGGCGCGCATACCGGCGACGTAGAGAAGCTTTTCCACGATGCGGTGCAGGGTGGTGGTGTTGCGTTGCATGACCTGGACCAGAAACTGCTGGTCGTCGGGGAGGCCGGGTTCGTCGAGGAGCATGTCGGCGCAGGATTGCAGGCTCATCAGCGGGGTGCGCAGCTCGTGGTTTGTTGGCACTCTGGGGTCCTGAAGCGAGTCGGCTATGCCGGTTGCGCCAGGACGCCGACCTCATCCACGGCGACAACGGCCCGCACCGGGCTCACCCCACGACGACGTCCGCTACAGCAGTACGGGCAGCGAGGTGCGATCGAATCAGCGGGCCGGCGGGATGGCCCGGCGGACGGCGCGCCACAGGCGAGATAGCGCAGGGTGTGGTCGACCGTCAGCGGCGATCGGCCGGCCGAAGAACTACGGCATACAGGTCACGAGAGCCGGGCTCGTGGACATTGCCGTCGGAGTCCCGCCCGATCGGAGCGGAGTCGCCGGTAGTCGGGAAATACCAAGCTTCCTCCACGTCGGCCAGCGGAGAACAGTCGTCTCCACCGGCTCCGTCCCTCGCGACGACAACGACAGCTTCGTCGGGCATGTCGGCCAGGATGTCGCGCAGGCCGGCGACGGTGATTGTCCCGAGGGTGAGCATCGGGTCCACTCGGGCGTTCATATCCCGTACGTATGTGTTCTCTTCGGGGCTCACGTTGCCATAATGGGCTGCTCGTGACGAAAAGGCGGGACTTCCCGACCGCGGGGACATCGCCTCGCATCAGGACGCCGCACTCACCTGCCGCTGTCCGGGCTCGGCCGGCCGCATCGGCCGTACCTCCCTCGGGGTTGGTAAAGAGGGCTGACGACGTTTCATCCCCCGGTCCGGAGGTACTCCGCAGCCATGGGTGAAGACGCAGGTGGCGGGCATGAGTTCGTCGTAGTCGCCAACCGGCTGCCGGTCGACGAGGTGACTGACGGCGATGGGCAGCGCCGATGGGAGCGCAGTCCGGGAGGGCTGGTCAGCGCTTTGCACCCGGTGGTACGTCAGATGGGCGGTGCCTGGGTCGGGTGGCCGGGCAGCGCTGGAGAGGCGCCCGATCCCTTCGACGTCGACGGTATGCGGTTGTGGCCCGTGCCCCTGAGCGCCGAGGACGTCGATCGGTACTACGAAGGTCAGTCCAACGCCACCATCTGGCCGCTGTTCCACGACCTGGTCGAGCAGCCGACCCATCGCCGTGACTGGCGACAGGCCTACGAGGCGGTGAACCGGCGCTTCGCCCGAGCCGCGGCGGAAGCGGCCGCGCCGGACGCGACGGTCTGGGTGCATGACTATCAGCTGCTGCTGGTACCGGCGATGCTGCGCGAGTTGCGACCGGACGTACGTATCGGGTTCTTTCTGCACATCCCCTTCCCGCCGGTCGAGCTGTTCATGCAGCTACCGCGCCGCCGGGAGCTGCTGAAGGGATTGCTCGGCGCCGACCTGGTCGGCTTCCAGGGCGCCCTGGCAGCGCAGAACTTCCTCCGCCTGACGCGGCTGCTGCTGGGACTGGAACCGAAGGACGACCGGGTCGAGGTCGACGGACGTACCGTGGTGGCGCGAGCCTTCCCGATCTCCATCGACGTCGCCGAGGTGGATCAGCTCGCCGCCGATCCCGCGGTGCAGCAGCGTGCCCGGCAGCTACGGACCGAACTCGGCGGAGACCGGCGCCTGCTGTTGGGCGTCGACCGCCTCGATTACACCAAAGGCATCGAGCAGCGCCTCGAGGCCTACCATGACCTGCTCACCGACGGAGAGATCTCCAACGACGACGTCGTGCTGGTGCAGGTGGCCACCCCGAGCCGGCAACGGATCGCGCAATACCAGCAGCTCCGCGAGCGCGTCGAACGCGCGGTCGGCCGTACCACCGGCGAATTCGGCGATGTCGGCCGCGCCCCGGTGCACTACCTGTTCCAGTCCTTCGGCCGCGCCGAACTCGTCGCCCTGTATCTCGCCGCCGACGTCATGCTGGTCACCCCACTGCGCGACGGCATGAACCTTGTTGCCAAGGAATTCGTCGCGGCACGCCGCGACGAGCAAGGCGCACTGGTGCTCAGCGAGTTCACCGGCGCCGCCGCCGAACTCGATGACGCTTTCCTGATCAACGCCCATGACACCGACGACATCAAACGCGGGATCCTCGAAGCCCTCAACGCCGACTCGCGGGACCTCGCCGCGCGGATGCGCCACATGCGGCAGCAGGTCCGTGCCTATGACATCGACTACTGGGCCCGCGACTTCCTCGACGTCCTCGGTGTTCCCGGAGCACCCCACGAGGCCTGAACGGCAACGTCCTGATCACTCATCCGAAAGGCTTTCTGATGTCCGAGCAGTCGCACGAGCTCAAGAACAACGATGATTCCTCTCAGCAGAAGTCGTCTGCCGAGCCCGGGAGCAAAGGCAGCCTCACCGTGGAAGACGACCCTGGCGGTACCACCGATCCCGCCGACCTTGCCGGTTCGGCCACTAGTGACGACGCCCAGGTGGGCCCGTCGGCCAACGAAGCGAACGATCTCTGAGAACCAGGCGGCAGCCGGGAGTGCGCCGCGCCGCCTCGACGGCGCTGCCACACCCCCCGGCGCCCGGTTACACCTGATGGGCGGATCGTGATGGGAAGCGGATGCCGCGCCGACCAGGCGGTGCAACGCGCCGTCCGATCACCGCCAGACAGCCGAGATGGCATCGGCGAGGCTTCCCGTCATGAACAACGCACTCAAGGACAAGGTCGCGCTGGTTACCGGCGGCGGCCGTGGCATCGGCGCTGCCGTGGCGCTGCGCCTGGCCGAGGAAGGCGCCGATGTGGCGCTCACGTTCCAGCGGAACCAGCAACGCGCTGACGACGTGGTGGACCGGATCAAGGCAGCGGGACGGCGGGCGTTCGCCATCCAGGCAGACAGTGCCGATCCTGCCGCGGTGGCCTCCGCGGTCGACCGGACTCACGGTGAGCTGGGCCGGTTGGACATTCTGGTGAACAACGCCGGCGCCTTCCTGCTCGGACCGATCGAGGAACTGAGCCTGAGAGAGTTCGAGCAAACCGTCGCGGTCAACATCCGGGCGCCGTTCGTCGCCTCGCAGGCCGCAGCGCGCCACATGTCGGCCGGCGGGCGGATCATCACCATCGGCAGCAACGTGGCCGAGCGAGCAGTCTTTCCCGGCTTCTCGCTGTACGCGATGAGCAAGACCGCGTTGACCGGCCTGACCAAGGCACTTGGACGCGAACTCGGTGGGAGAGCCATCACGGTGAACCTGGTGAATCCGGGGCCCACGGACACCGAGCTGAACCCGGCCGACGGTCCGAACGCCGACGCCATCATCGGATTCACCGCCCTCGGTCACTACGCAGCACCAGCCGACGTGGCGGCTGCCGTGGCATTTCTGGCCGGCCCGGACGGCCGTTACATCACCGGAGCCACGGTCAACGTCGACGGTGGCTTCACCATCTGATCGTCCGTCATTGCGGCGCTGTCCATCCCGCGCACACAGCTACGGCCCGTCCCGGCAGTCGCGCCGGGACGGGCCGCACCTCTGCTGATGTGCTTGAACCGACGTCCACCATGCTGAGCGCGGCGATTCCTGCCCCGGGCGAACCTCGCCAACAGGACGGATGTCACTGGGGCTGGTCGCCGGTGCCACCCGTCGTCGGGGAGGCGGTGCGCTGGTCTCCGCCGGGACGAATCGGGCCGGAGATGGCGTGGATGCTGTCGCGGGCTGCCTGAGCGACGGCTTCGGCGGTGATGCCGAATTCCTGGTAGAGCCGCTGGTGGTCGGCGGAGGCACCGAAGTGCTCGAGGCTGATGATGCGCCCGGCGTCGCCGACGATGTCGCGCCAGCCCTGGCCGATGCCGGCCTCGACGCTGACCCGCGCGCGCACTGAGGGCGGCAGCACCTCGTCGCGGTACGACAAGGGCTGCTGGGCGAACCATTCCCGGCACGGCATCGACACCACACGGGCGGTGATGCCCTCGCCGGCGAGCAGGCCGCGGGCGTCGAGGGCGATCTGCACCTCCGAGCCGGTGGCGATCAGCAGCACGTCGGCGTCCGCGCCGGCCAGCACGTAGCCGCCGCGGGCCGCGCCGTCCGCTGCCGCGTAACCGTCGGGGCCACGGTCCAGCACGGGCAGGTTCTGCCGGGTGAGGATGATGCCGGCGGGCCGGTCGGTGTGCTCCAGGATCGTCCGCCAGCAGACAGTGGTCTCGTTGGCGTCGCCGGGACGCACGACGTCCAGGCCGGGGATGGCGCGCAGCGCGGCAAGATGTTCGACGGGCTGGTGGGTGGGGCCGTCCTCCCCGAGGCCGATGGAGTCGTGGGTCCAGACGTAGGTGGCGGGCAGTTGCATGAGCGCGGCCAGCCGGACGGCGGGGCGCATGTAGTCGCTGAACACCAGGAACGTGCCGCCGTACGGGCGGGTGAGGCTCTGCAGGGCGATGCCGTTGAGGATGGAGCCCATGGCGTGCTCGCGGATGCCGAAGTGCAAGGTGCGGCCGTACGGGCTGCCGGACCAGTTGCGGGTCTGCCGGTCGACGGGGATGAACGACGGCTGGCCGGTCATGGTGGTGTTGTTGCTCTCGGCGAGGTCCGCCGAGCCGCCCCACAGCTCCGGCAGCACCGGCGCGAGCGCGGTCAGGATCTCTCCGGAGGCCTTGCGGGTGGCCATGCCCTTGGCGTCCGGCGCGAAGGTGGGCAGGGCCGCCTCCCAGCCGTCCGGCAGCCGGCGCTTGAGCAGCCGGTCGAGCAGCGCGGCCCGGTCCGGACGGGCGGTGCGCCAGGCCTCGAAACCGGGCAACCACTCTTGATGTACGCGTGACCCGCGCGCGACGCTCGCACGAGCGTGGGTCAGTACCTCGTCCTCGACGGTGAACGAGGCGTCCGGGTCGAAGCCGAGCAGTCGTTTCGTCGCGGCGATCTCGTCGGTGCCGAGGGCGGACCCGTGCGCCTTGCCGCTGTTCTGCAGGGTGGGGGCGGGCCAGCCGATGATGGTACGGAGCTTGATCAGCGATGGCCGCCCGGTCTCTGCCTTGGCGGCCTCGATAGCGGCGTGTAGGGCGTCGATGTCCTCGACGTACTCGCCGGTGCTGGTCCAGTCGACGGTCTGGACGTGCCAGCCGTACGCGGCATAGCGGCCGGGGACGTCCTCGCTGAACGAGATGTCGGTGTCGTCCTCGATGGAGATGTGGTTCGCGTCGTAGAACACCACCAGGTTGCCCAGCTGCTGGTGTCCGGCCAAGGAGCTGGCCTCGGCGGTGACGCCTTCCATGAGATCGCCGTCGGAGGCGATCACATAGATGTGGTGGTCGAACGGGCTCTCACCCGGCGCGGCCTCCGGATCGAGCAGGCCCCGCTCCCGGCGGCCGGCCATCGCCATGCCGACGGCGCCGGCCAGGCCCTGCCCGAGCGGTCCAGTAGTGATCTCCACGCCTCGGGTGTGCCGGAACTCGGGGTGTCCCGGTGTGGCAGAGCCCCAGGTGCGCAGCGCCCGCAGGTCGTCCAGATCCAGGCCGTAACCGTTGAGGTAGAGCTGGGTGTAAAGGGTGAGGCTGGTGTGCCCGGCCGACAAGACGAACCGGTCCCGGCCCAGCCACTGATCGTCGTTCGGGTCATGCCGCATGACGTCGTGGAACAGCAGGTAGGCCAGCGGCGCCAGGCTCATCGCCGTGCCGGGGTGACCGTTGCCGACCTTCTGCACGGCGTCGGCGGCAAGGAGCCGGGCGGTGTCGACGGCACGGACATCGAGCGCGTCCCAACCCACGACTTTCGCGACCGGAGCCGATACCTGCCGGTGGAGCTGATGGCTTCGGGTCATGGTGTTGTCCTCACTTCTGAGTGGATACGCATGCCGACGCGCGTCGCCTGCTCCGCGTAGCCGGCGGCGAGTGTTCGGGATTCGGCAGATCCGCGCTCAGCGTGGCGATCTGGTCCATCCGGGTCATCAGCAGGACTTGCCGGGTGCCGGGTGTGGGACGGCACAACAGGATGGTTGAGGCTGCCGGCAGACGGTGGTGCAGGTGTGCCAGGAAGTTGGGCAGGACCGCGCAGGCGAAGGTGACTTCGGCCAGGTCGATCACGACGCTGGCCGGCGCTGCGGTGGCCAGCCGCTCAGCGACTGCGGACAGCGCTGCGGATGCTGCCATGTCGATGTCGCCGTCGACGCGGATCAACGCCGAAGCTTCGGCCGGGGCGGCTGACACAGAGACTGCGAAGCCACCGGCGGATTGCGGGTCCACAACGTCACCTCAGCACGATTCGACGTATGCCGGGGGCTGGGGCAACAGCCCACGAGGACCGCACCCCAGACGCTACCCCGTAGCGGCATGCGCTGCACGGCCCACCACACGATCGCGAATCTGCCGTGCACAGGCGAACCTGGCAGTCACCTCCCTTGGCGGTCACCTTCTGGTTACCGAGTCACTAAAAAGTGCGTTCTTCCGCTGCTCACCGAAGGTTTCCTATGGTTTCCCGGTAACCGAAAGAAAGCACGGAGGTACGCGTCATGGCGGTAACCCTGGTGAACCCGAGCGGGCTGCCGGAAATCCCGATCTACCGGCAGGTGTCGGTGGCGACCGGTTCGAAGTTGATCCACGTCGCCGGTCAGGTCGCCTGGGATGCGGCGGGCAAGACAGTCGGCGAGGGTGACCTCGCCGCCCAGGTCGAGCAGTGCTACCTCAACGTCGGCGCCGCCCTGGCCGGCGTCGGCGCGACCTTCGCCGACGTGGTGAAGCTGACCGTGCACGTCGTCGACTGGCAGCCCGAGCAGATGCCGTTGCTGCTGGACGGGATCGCGCGCGCGGCGGCGAAGCTGGGCGTCACGCCGGCCGCGCCGGCGTCGCTGTTCGGCATCGTGGCGCTGGACGTGCCGGAGCACCTCGTGGAGGTGGAAGCGGTCGCTGTTCTCGACTAACCGGCCGGGGCGCGGAAACGGCTGCGGGACGTCTCGATGTGGCCCAGGTATTGCTGGGTCCAGCCACACATGCCGTCGACCACCGCCCGTAGGCCCTCGCCGGCGTCGGTGAGGGTGTACTCGACGCGCGGCGGGATGGTGGGGTGGACTGTTCGCTCCACCAACCCGTTGCGTTCCAGCATGCGCAGGTTCTGGGTGAGCATCTTGTGGCTGATGCCGCCGATCTCGTTGCGCAGCTCGCTGAAGCGCAGGGTGCCCTGCCCCAGAAACTCGATGATCAGGAAAGCCCACTTGTTGGCCACGTCGGAGAAGATCTCCCGCGCCAGCGAGTCCGCCCGGGCCAGATCGGCTTCCGGAGGCAGAGCGCTGATCTCCTGTCGCGTGCCCATCCGCCACTCTCCTTCAGATCCTGGGTAACCAGCAGAGAGTATCGCCACGATCAGGGGAGACGGGAGCGACAACTCCGGGGTCCTCGACTGCCATGGTGGTCCAGCACGCCGATGCGCACCCGGATGGGTGCCGACGACGCATTACGTCGGTGGACCAGAGTTTCCCGCAGGGAACACCGAGGAGATTCGACATCGGGTCACAGCGCAACGTGGTGGCCGCGAGACCGGAGACCGGATCAGTTACGCGGCACAAGAGTTCGATCTGCGCGGGTTCAGGGACGGCGAGCCAGTTGCTCATGTCGTGTTCACACTTCAGGGTGACGGGGAGCCCGTGGGAGAGGTGGGCTATCCGTGCATCGCTACCGACCCTTGACGGCGGCAGTTGTGCGCGCCTCCAGTGGTAGTGCGCGATGGTGACGCCATGCGGCCAATGCCTCGTCGCGGCTGCCATCGGGATGGTCGTGCCGCCAGGTGCGGAGATAGGCGTTGAGTTCGAACTGTGCGCCGATCGGCTGGGGCCGACCGGCCGCGCCACGGGTGGCGTGCCAGTGTGCCACTGCTTCGCCGAGGGTCCGGCCGTCGCCGTCGGCGATGAACGTGCGCATGAAGGCGTCGAACGTGAAGGCAGGGCCGATCTCTCGGCGGAAGTGCTGGCGGAGCACTTGGCCACAGCGTTGCCCGGCCGGGATGACGGTTTGGTTCGTGACCGGGGCGCTCAGTTGCCGGCCGGCGACGCGTGAACCTGGGGCTGAGGGAGTCGGCGCCCCGTCGAGGGCGGCAGCGAGACGATCGGTCAGAGCTTGCTTGCCACCACCGCGCGCAACGGCGAGTTCGCGAGCGAGGGCCGTCAGTTCCTGCAGGGTCCAATACCACCGGCGCAATTCAGCGCCGGTCAGCGTCGCCGACAACGGGGGCCTGATCTCCGACATGCTCTCGAGGATGCCAGGACGGTACGACACAAAGCAGGCCTCACGGAGGCGGACCGAGGTCGCCGGCGTGCGCTCGCCAGCATGATCGTGTGCTCCCTCGTCGACGAAGTCGATAATGGGGCGCCTGGGCGGTTCCACTGCGGTGTGCGACGTGCTCGTCAACGGCTGGCGCACACGGACGGCGGCATGTGAGTACGACGCGGACGCACGTCGTCAGCCGGATGTGCGTCAACGCCGCCGACCATCTGCCACGTCCTGCCGAGGTGGTGGACTGTCCCTACCGGGACTGCGGTCCGGGCTGCGACGGCGACGCCGGATCTGATCCGGGACCCGACGCCGACGCAGGTGCCGGCGTGCCGCGTTTGACGAGCTCGGCGACACCGGCAGCGTGGGCGACCGGCCGAGCGTGCACGATCAGCGCCTGGACCAGGCAGACCAGAGCGGCGGTCGAGGCGAGCGTGCGAACCAGGTTCCAGCGCACCCAGACGTCCTCGTACGCCGCCCGCACCGCGCCGGGATCGCTGATGGCGCCGGGGCTGCCGGCCGTCGCGAGCTCCTCGTTGAGCGGCACGCTGATGCCCATCGTGATCGCGAAGGCGGCCGCGTAGAGCAGGAAGGCTGCCGCGGCCCAGGGCAGCACCCGCCTGCCGTCGCGGCGCAGGTGCAGGATCGCGGCTGCGGCGGTCAGCGGCAGTGCGCCGAAGAAGCTCGCGGCGAACCATCCGTTGCGGACGGTGGCGTTGATCCATTGCATGGCGCTGATGAAGGTGTGGTCGTCGACCCGGGCCAGCCCGAGCATCACGGAGCAGGCGTAAGCGTAGAAGAAGCCGGCGATCAGGCCGGTCGCCACGGTGGCTGACCCCAGGGTCCAGGCGCGGGCGGTGCGGTGGGCGGCGTCCATGGTGCCTCCAGCTATAATCGAACCGGCGAGTACGGATTAAACCGTACTTGACAGTTCGATTAAGCGCCAGTGGCATCGGAGGTCTCTGTGACCGGACAGACCCGACGAGGTCGGCCCCGCGCCGGCGAGCAGGAGGTTCGCCGCCACGCCGCCCTCGATGCGGCACTCGCCGAGCTTGTCCTCCACGGCCTCGACGGCACCACCATGCAGGCCGTCGCCGCCCGCGCCGGCTGTTCGAAGGAGAGCCTCTACACGTGGTTCAGCAACCGTGACGGGCTGCTCGCGGCCCTGATCGAACGGCAGTCCGGCCAGGTCGCCGGGGCCGTGGCGGCCGCCCTGGACAGCGCCGCCGAGCCGCGCGCGACTCTGACCGTCATCGCCGAGAGCCTCCTGCGGCTGCTCACCAGCGGCACCTCGGTGGCGCTGAACCGGGCCGCCATGACCTCCCCCGACCTCGCCGCTCTGTTGCTGCGGCACGGCCGGTACACCACCGGGCCGCTGATCGAGGGATACCTGACCCGGCTCACCGATCAGGGCCGACTGCGCGCCGGCGATCCCGCCGAGGCTTTCCAGCTGTTGTACGGGCTGACCGTCCGCGACGTGCAGATCCGGTCACTGCTCGGCGAGCCGGCACCCCCACCCGAGCGGCTCCGCGCCGAGGCCGAACTGGCGGTCGACCGTTTCCTCACCCTCACCGGCAGCACCCCACCGACCGGTTGAGCCGGCGCCGGACCGGGCGAACCGGGCGGGTCCGTACCCACGGGTGGTCCTGCTCGATCCTGAACCGGATCAGGTACGGCCGTCGCTCTCCTGCGCCTGCCGCAACGACTTCGCGTACGGCACCCAGTCGGCGAGCCGGACCGGGAAACCCTCGGCCTTGAGCAGCTTGACCACCGCCGGGTCGTCGTCGACGACCACGGCGATGGTTCCCTCGCGGGACAGCTTGCGCAGCCGGCCGTGCTTGTAGTCGCGGGCCGGCCGACGGTCGTCGTCCGGCCGCATCAGCAGTGTGCCGGCCGGCAGCCCGTGCCTGGCGAACCAGCGCTCGGTCACCGGCCGTAGCCGCTCCGGGCGGCCGGTCAGCCACACCACACGGTGGTCGGCCGCGTACGAACGGATCAGGTCGACGCCGGTCTCGAGGGGCGTGTCCCGGTCGGCCGCGGCGAAGAACGCCGCCCAGTTCTTCGGCCGGTGCGCGACGTGGCGCAGGCGGTGACGGACATCCGCCACCACCCCGTCCACGTCGAACACGGCGATCGGCGCGTCAGACATGTGATCATTCTGCCCGGCCAAGAGGCAGCGGCTCAGAACGTCAGGCGACCGGGACCAAGCCGACGTCGACGACGGCCTCGCCGGCGTCGGTCACCTCCACCACGGCGCTCCAGCCCTGCTTGTAGTAGTCGCCGGTGCTGCCGACGACGTCAGAATCCGTGGCGTCGTCGCCCACGTCCGGCACCGTGAAGTCGTACGGCGATTCGACCATCAGGTAGACGTTCGCCACGTAGCGGCCCGGCTTCAGCCGCGTGGAGTAGGTGCCTTGTTCGCCGAGGTGTGCGCGGGGGACGTCCCAGTCCGGTTCGGTGCCTTCCAGCACGAACTCGATCTTGCCCACCTTGCCGTACGCGCCCGGCTCGTCCGCGTCCCGCCGGCCGTCCCGGTCGTTGTCCAGCCAGGCGTGGCCGCTCATCACGCCCTCGGCGAAGTAGACCGTGCCGCCACTGGCGGTGTTGTTCTCGGTGCTCTCCTCCGGGCTCGTCGTGGCGGCGGTGGCGGTGAAGGTCAGCGGCCCGTCCGGGGTGCCCGGCCCGGCGACCAGCCGCAGCCGCAGCCGGTTGTACAGCTGGGTCACGTCGTACGCGCCGTCGCGGGCGCACTCGACGGCCGCACCGACCAGGGCACAGGTCCACCCGGGGTACTCGGGGTCGAGCGACGCGGCCCGCACGGTGGCGGGCAGCGGAATCCGCACCGTGACGTCGTGGGCGGGGCTCCCTCCGACGTTGTCCATCTCGACATGCACGTCGAACTGCTCGTTCGCCTTGACCTGGTGGGCAGGAACGACGGAGACGCTGTTGACCGCGATGTCGGCGGGGCGCGGCACGACGTACCGGAACGTCGTCTCACCGCTGTTGTTCCTCAGCGACCGCTCGGGCGTGGTGGTGGACACCGAGCCCTTCATCGTGACCGTGTCACCCACCGTCCCGGCGGGGAGCAGGACCGTCAGGTTCAGGGCCTCGAACTCGCCGGCCCCGAGGGTGCGCCCGTTGGTGCAGGCCCACGTCGCGGCCGAGGTGTCACAGGCCCAGCCGAACTGGTCGTTCTCGGCGGGGTCCATCGTGCTGCCCGGCGGCGGGGTGAAGTGGAACGTCACCCGGGACGCGGCTCTCGTGCCGATGTTGGTGGCGAACGCCTGCACGAACGCCCGTGCCCCCATGCCACCCAGGTACGACACGTCGGTGGACTCCGGGCGCCATTCGAACTCCAGGTCCGCCCGGGCGGGTGCCGTCGCTGCCGCTGCGGGAGCTGCGGGAGCTGCGGGAGCTGCGGAGAGCGTCACCGCCAGGACCGGTAACGACGCCAGGAGCGTTCGGGCAGGTGCCGATAGTTTGATCATGTTTCCCCCGTCAGGCCGCGGTCGCGCGATCAGAGCATCGTAGGACTTCGATGCGTGGTGGTGGGGGCGGCTGCCGGACCGTGGGTGACGCGGAGCATGGTCGCGGTGCGGAGGATTCCGGGTCGCCCGGGCCGGCCGGCCCGCAAGAGCGAGCCGGCCGGAGGGAGCGCTAGACGTACGGGCTCTGGGTCAGCAGGTGGGCCTTGAAGCCCTCGCCGACGCCGGGCTCCGGTGTCCCGGACCAGTCCTTGATGAGGACGGCGCCGCTGGTGCAGCCCCACGGGTTCCAGGTCCAGGCCAGGTATCCCATGTCATGGGCGTCGGCCCAGGTGACCAGCCGTTGCATGTAGTCGAAGGCGCAGTCGTCCTGGCCGAACTCGCCCAGAACCACCGGCACCTGCTCTGCCAGCGGAGCGATCTGGCTGTCCCAGCAGGACTCGTTCGCGCAGGCGTTGAAGCTGTACGCGTGCCACGACGCGGCGATGTTGTTCAGCGGGTCGGCCGGTCGGTGTGCCAGCCACTCCCGCATGTCGTTGGTCCATTCCAGCCCACCGATCATCAGCATGTTCGTGGCGCCGGTGGCGCGGACCGCGTCGACCAGGTCCTGCATGCCGGCCACCTCGTAGGGGATGCCGGCGCAGGTGCCGCCGTCGCGCAGGCACTGCCAGCCCAGGGTCTTGTTCCAGTCCGCGGCGATCTCCGGGTAGGGCTCGTTGAACAGGTCGAAGACGACGGCGTCGTTGCCCTTGAACGCATTCGCCACGCCGGTCCAGAACTGGGGTGCGTAGCGTGCGTCGGGCGCCGGCTTCTGGCAGGTTGCGTGCTCGTCCGTGCAGTGCCAGTCCGGCCCGGTGGTGTAGGCGCCCCACGTCCAGTGCAGATCCAGGATCACGTTGATGCCGTTGGCGACCAGGAGGTCCACATATTCCTTGACGCCCTGCTGGTACGGGGCGCCGCTGGGCGAGCCGTTGACGCCGAGCCAGCACTCCTCGTTCAGCGGGATGCGTACGGCGCGGATGTTCCAGGTCTTCATCGCGTCGACCGACGCCTGGTCGACCGGGCCGGAATCCCAGAGTCCCTTGCCCTGCACGCAGGCGAACTCGCCGCTGGAGCGGCTCACGCCGAGCAGCCGGTACGCCCGGCCGTCCGCGGTGACGATCTGGTTGCCCGCGACCTTGAGCTGCGGAGCCGGTCCGCTGACCGGCGGCGTGCTCGGCGGCGCGGAGGTGGGATCCGACGTCGGCGGGACGACCGAGCCCGTACACACGACGCCGTTGAGGGAGAAGGCGGCCGGGACCGGATTGGTGCTGTTCCACGCGCCGGTGAAACCGATCGACGTGGACGCCCCCGTGCCGAGCTGCCCGTTCCAGTTCAGGCTTGCGGCCGTGACGCGGGTGCCCGACTGCGCCCAGGTGGCACTCCAGCCCTGATTGAGCTTCTGGGCGGTGCTCGGGAAGTCGAAGGCCAACGTCCAGCTGGTGACGGCCGTCCCGAGGTTGGTGATGGCGACGTTCGCGGCGAACCCGCCGGACCACTGGCTCTGCACCGTGTAGGTGACCGAACATCCGGTGGTCGCCGCGGCCGCGGGCAGCGTGGCCGCGGCCACGGCACCGGCGATGACTGCCGCGGCGGAGCCGGCGGCGAGAAAAGCACGACGAATTCTCATTCTCTGACCTCCTCAGCGTGGGAGCGCTCCCAGCAGCTTATTTAGGCCATTTACCAAAGTCAATGTACGCATCGGAGGCGGCACGGCCGGCTCGGCGCCGCCCACGTAACGGCCGTTGCCGCAGACGCCAAGTAGGCTGACTCGCGGAAGTCCGTGCGGCACCTGCCGAGGGGGTGGCATGCCGACCAGCCCGGTCTGGGGCAGCAGGCTGAAGACACGCGGAATGGTGCTCGACCTGATCAGGGCGGCCCGCACGATCAGCCGCATCGAACTCGCGACATCCTCCGGCCTGACCCCACCGACCATCTCCGAGGTCGTGCGGGACCTGATGACCGACGGTCTGGTGGTCGAGGCCGGGCGCGGCGCGTCGACCGGCGGCAAACCGCCCACCCTGCTGCAGCTCAACCCGCCCGCCCGCTACAGCGTCGGTGTCCAGCTCGAACGCAACGCCTGCGTCATCGTGGTCGTCGACCTGGCCGGGCGGCAGGTGGCCAGGACCTCGTTCGCCGGCACGGTCCGGATGCCACCGGAACAGGCGCTGCCGTTCCTGGCCACTCAGGTGAACGCGCTCCTTGACGCGACGGCCATCGACCGCGACAAGGTCCTCGGGGCCGGACTGGTCAGCTACGGCCCGCAGGACCGGCACGCCGGCCTGCTGTTGACCCCCCAGCCGACCGGCGAGTGGTACGACTACCCGGTCGCACCCCGTCTCGCCGACATCCTGGGCATGCCCGTCCTGCTCGACAACGACGCCGCCGCGGCCGCGATCGGCGAGTACTGGATCGGCACGATCGACCCGCGCAGCACCTACGGCTGCATCTACATGGCAACCGGGATCGGCGGCGGCGTCGTCGTGGCCGGCGAGGTGTACCGCGGCAGTTCCTCCAACAGCGTGGAGATCGGCCACATCTCCATCGATGTCAACGGCGACGAGTGTCCGTGCGGCAACCGCGGCTGCCTGGAGAATTACGCCGGTCCGGCCGCCGTGGTCCGCCAGGCACTGGCGACGCCCGGGCTCGCCGGCCGGCTGAGGCTCGACCCGGCGGAAACAGACTTCCTCACCGGGTTCGCGCGCATCGCCACCGCCGCGAACACCGGCAACGCGCAGGCACGCCACCTCATCGAGCAGTCAGCGCGGTACCTGGGCTGCGCCGCCGTCACCATCACCAGCCTCTTCGACCTCGACCTCATCGTGCTCGCCGGGCCCAGCTTCACCGTGGCCGGCCCGACCTACCAGGCGTTGATCGAGCACGAGGTGAACCGGCGCACCTTCGCCCGCCGCGCGCATCCGGTGCGGGTCGTGCAGTCGGTCAGCGGATCCGACGCGGCAGCGATCGGCGGAGCGGTCCTCGTCCTGCAGAGTGAACTGACGGCCGGCCGTGCTCGCGCGGAGGGCGGCGCAGCATTGCCGACGGCGTAGCTCGCAGCGGCCGAGCTCGTCCAGCGCAGCCTCTCCGCACGGGCGCGCCCGGTCCGATCAGCTCGCGTACGCCTCGAGCGCCGACAGTTGCCCGGCCGGCCAACCGGAGTTCGCGGTCACGGTGACCCGCAGGTATCGGACGGAGGCGGCCGGGAAGCTGACCGGCACCGTGTTGCCGGACGCGGGGTCGAACACCCGTCCGGCGGCTCCGGCGAGCGTGGTGAAGGCGGAGCCGTCGGTGCTCCCGGAGATCGCGAGCGTCTGGGTCCGCGCACCCCACGACGGCGGCAGTTTCAGGACCGCCCGCCCGACCGTGACGGCCGAGCCGAGGTCGACCTGGATCCACTGCGGGAAGACGTGGTTCGCGCTCTCCCAGTAGCTGCCCGCGTTGCCGTCGACCGCGTTGCCCGGCCCGTACACCTGCGTCTGGCTGCTGGCGTTCACCGCCTTGCCGGCGGCGAGATCCCCGGTGGGTTGCGGCGGCGGTGTGCTTCCGGTGGTCGGCTGCGTCGGGCGTACGGCAGTGAGGGGGATCTGCTTCTTGAGCATTTTTCCGGCGTCCGTGGTGATCCGCAGGTAGTAGTCGGCGGAGCAGAAGGTGCCGTCCTCGTCGAGCGCGCGGATCCCGGTGCCGGCCGGCACGGACGCGGCCGTCTCGGCGGTCTTGGCGATCTGGTTCCCCTCGTTGAACTCGTCGAACATGGACACGTAGAGGCCCTGTGCGCCCAGCCGGACCATGTTGTAGACGCTGCGCCAGTAGAAGTCGCCGTGCCGGCGGTGCCCGGCGGAGAGGTCGCCGGGCAGCACACACGGCTGGTAGTCGATGCCGTGCGCGTTGCAGTCGGCCTGGTCGGCGGCGTTGACGTTGGTGGCGAACCAGTCGAGCCCGGCGAGGTCGCCGGTGCGGCCGACCATCCACGGCGACAGCATGTTGAAAGCGTGGTAGACGTCGAGGAACCCGGCCCGGCTGTCGTTCCTGCCCTCGCGCCAGTAGGTGGGCACGCCACCGATCACGTAGCAGCCCTGCGCCTTGAACCAGTTGACCACGTCGAGGCACTGGGCCGGGGTGAACGGGCGGCCGTCGTCGTTGAAGCCGAAGCCCCAGACGCAGACGACGGGCTTGCCGTTCTGCCGGGCGTACGCGCTGGACGCGGTGTGCGCCGACATCTTGGTCGTCCAGTCGGTCTTCAGCTCGGACTGCATGTTCGCCCAGCCGGTGACGTCGTACATGATGTAGAACTTGCGGCCGGTCCGCTCCGCCGCGGCCCGCACCTTCCGGGTCATCGCGTCGCGGGTCGGGCCCTCGTCGCCGAACGGGTTGAATCGCTGCAGCGCGGCGGTGTCGATGCTGTAGGCCCGCATCCAGTCGAAGTGCGTGTCCACCGTCTGCTGGTCGTAGGACGAGAAGAGCGTGGCGGCCCGGCCGTCGCCGAGATTCGGGTACGCCGTCGGGTACGTGTGGGTGAAATCGCGCAGGTCGGGCCAGGACACGATGGTGGTGTTGGCGGGTGACGGCGGTTGGAAACGGTCGCGGCTCCAGTGCCACCAGCCGCCGATCGGCGCGCCGTCGCCGGGGCAGGCGAACCAGCCCTGGTAACCGACGCTGACCTTGCCGACCACGTCACCGGCGGGCGATGCGGCACGGGCCGGCGCGCCACCGGCGAGGGCGACGGCCGGCGGGCCGAGGGCGGCTGAGGACAGCAGGGTACGGCGGGTGACTGCCATGGGGACTCCAGTCGATCCGGGGTGGCGGGGGAGGGATCGACGGTCATCGTGACAGTGGCGGTCACAGTGCCGCAATAGTTGAACGGTTCTTTGTAAAATTTTGGACGTCTGCCGGAAATGCGGGTGGATCAACCCGCCAGTGCATGGACGAGCGCCGCTCGGGTGGCGGGCCCGGACGGTGAGCTATGGGTTGGCAATGCCGTTGACGGAGGCCAGGAACCGCCGGACGCAATCGGCGAAGGCGTCCGGCTGGTCGTGGTGAACGACGTGTCCGGCCGGCAGTTCGACGAGACGGATCGATCGTCGCGCTGCCATGTCGCGGGCGTGCTCGGCCGACAGTTCGTCGCTGCGGGTGCCCCGGACCAGCAGGGTCGGGCATCGCACGCTCAGCCAGTCGTGCCAATGGTCACCGGACAGTGCCTGCTGGGACCGAACGGTGTCGGCCGCGTCGAACGAGAAACCCCAGCCGTCCGCCCGCTCCCGGAAAGTCCGCTCCAGGTACGGCGCGGCGCGGCCCAGCGCCTCGACCAGCCCCTCCCGGGTCGCAACGCGGTCGGGCAGCTTCGCAGCGAAGGTCAGGTCGATGTCACAGACCGCTCCGATGTCCTCGACGACCAGCGCGGTGACGCGGCCGGGATGCCGGGCGGCGAACTGATAGGCGTTCACACCACCCAGGGAATGACCGAGCAGGGCGATCTCCGGCAGCCCGAGATGGTCGAGGGTGGCAGAGACGTCGCCGACGTAGCCGCCGCGCTCGTAATCGGCGGCCCGGTCGGATTCGCCGTGCCCCCGCTGGTCGAGCGCGATCACCCGCCATGCGGGGCCCAGCCACGCGGCCAGCGGAGCGAAGTCCGCACCCTCGCCGAAATGCCCGTGCAGAGCCAGCAGAACCGGGCCCGGCCCGCCGAAATCGAGATAGGAGAGCCGGCGCCCGTTCACCTCGAAACTGTCCCGCACGCGGTTATCCATGGCCCGCGAGTCTACGGGCGTAGTGGGATGACCATGTCGCGGCCGGTGCGGACGGTTCCAGCGACCCTATTGATCGTTATGCCATCATCTGCGAATCCGCCGGTGAATGCATCAGATCGAGGGAACGCCGACGGCGGTGCGGAGGTTCAGCGGCGTAACTTGGTCCGGTATGAGCTCCCCGTACGCGTTAGATCATTCCAGCTCGAACGGGCACAGCGGCGTGGTGGTCGACGCAGACATCGACACCGCGATCATCACCATGTCGGTGCGCGGGAAATGGCAGGGACAACTGCCTCGCGATGCATTTCTGGCAGCGAAGAAATGCTTGAGTGAGCATCCGGCGGCACTGGTCATCGACCTGCGCGACATGGCCGACCCCGCTGCCGCCAGTGCGAACGCGTGGCGGGCCGTGCACAGCACGGGCAACCGCCTGGATCCGGCTGTGCAGGTGCTCTTCTGCATACCGCAAGGCGCCACGCTGGCCGACCGGCTCCACCGCCTCGATTCTCATTGCCGATTGCAGGTGTTCCCCACACCCGCCCAAGCCTGCACGGTCGCCCTCAGCCAGTCACCGGCGACGGAGCGGCGAGTCCTGAGTCTGGCGCCGACCCTTGAAGCGTCCGCGCTGGCCCGGAACCTGGTCACCGACTCCTGCGCCGCCTGGCACCTGCCCGCACTGCTGCACCCTGCCCGGATCGTGATCTCGGAGCTGGTGACCAACGCCGCCCAGCATGCCCGAACCCTGATCACCGTGCTGGTGGCGCGTCGCGCCGGAGGTCTGCACATCATCGTGGGTGACGCCGATCGCCGGCTTCCACGCCTGCTCGAAATACGGCCCGGCCCGGTGGGATCACTGTTCCCGGACAGCGGTCAAGGGCTGCGCGTGGTCGATGCTGCCGCGAGTGCCTGGGGCGCCCTGCCCAGCGGCAACGGCAAGATCGTGTGGGCCACCCTCTACAGCCGGGACGGGTGACCGTGGCACAGACCGAAGACATGGGCGATGACAACAACCGGCGGCCGCAAGCAACGTTCGCCACCGAGCGACGCGGCGCACAGTTGATCATCAGGCTGGCGGGAGAATTCGACCGCGCCTCCACGGCAAAGGTGTCCCAGTCCCTGGAGATGATCGTCTTCGCGCACCCGGGCCGGGACGTCGTCATCGACATGACCAACGTCGAATTCTGCGACCTGGCCGGGGTGCGGATGCTGGCCCGCCTGCAATATCTGGCCGCCATGACAGAGGGAACCTGCCGTTTGCGTAATCCTCACGAGCACATTCGATGGCTCGTACGAATGCTCAATCTCACGGATTTTCTTGAACCCGTGGCGTCGGAGTAGAGGGGCGAGAAAAAACGCCGCAGCGGGTACGACAAACGGTCCCTCTCGTGGTGGAGAAGGACCGTCGGGCGATGGGGTCAGGCAGCGTCCGCGTGCCGTCGGCGCTGGTGGCTCTGATGGTGCCGGAGGGCGTCATCGAGCTGGTCCTCGAGGACGATGATCCGGCAGGCGGCTTCCAGGGCGGTGCCACGGTCGACCATCTCCCGAGCTCGTGCGGCCAGACGCAGCTGGTAGCGGGAGTAACGACGGTGTCCACCGGCGGACCGGAACGGGGTGATCAGTTTCGCCTCGTCGAGTCGGCGCAGGAAGGTCGGCGAGGCGCCGGTGATCTCCGCGGCGCGACCCATCGTGTAGGCGGGGTAATCCTCATCGTCGAGCATGTCATCCGGTTGGGCCATACAGGTACCTCCATGACGAGGGCCCCGGCGCGGAAGCGCCGGGGCCCAGGGTTACGGGCTTACTACACCATCTACCGGCAGGTTCGCCGGCTTGTCGTGTCCACACCGGCCGCGAACTTCCGCGGCTTGCGGTGCGAGGATCGCATAAGCGTGACCGGAGACCACCTCACGTTCGATGGAGACTGCGGTGTCCACCCCAGAACCACGACTGCGTCCTGACGGCGGGCGATCCAACGGTGCTCAACCCTCCCTTTCCTCTGCTTCCAACATCTGAACTTCTGTCGTGCCGTCTGCCGGTGTCGGAGCCCCACGCAAACTTCATGGCCCCGCGCACGTGCGGCAGATCCCTCTTGCATCAGGCTCTTTCTTGCGTCAGGCAGAGCCCCGAACCTGCATCGGCCCTGCCTGCGTGCCCTGACCTGGAATTACGTCAAGGACTTGTCTTGCCACTGCGTCGTGCTGCTGGATGCAGTCATGCACCCATCGCAGTGCCGAGCGGGCCACGAACGGTCCGGGCCCTGCTTGACGCTCAGCCTGCTACGTCTGCGTCTTTCGCGATCTCTGCTGTCAACGCCAGAAACATTAGCCATCACCGCTGAGAAAGTCTAGTAGCCTCGGCACAGATTTTCTGAGCAGCCGCTCCGATGATCGGCAGGCATCAGAGCCGGTGTCCCACAGCCCGCGCAGACCACAGCACGAGGCCACGGTTGATGCGCGTACGGTGAGAGTTGTCGCCCGGGACCCCGGTGGCTGTCTGCCCGCCGCCGTCGATCTCGTCCCGCCACCGGGGCGAAAGTTACCGGAAGGCCTCCCCATGGACCGCACGTCGTTGACAGGGCTGGCCCTGGAACACCTCTCACTGGCCCGCGATGCTTCCAGCGGTCGCAGCGCCCACACCGTCTACGGCGGACATGCTCGCACGCTGCGGCAGACCCTCATCGCGCTCACCGGCGGCCGGCGACTCGACGACCATGAGAACCCGGGTGAGGCGACGCTGCACGTACTGCACGGCCGGGTTCGCCTCACCGCGGGCGACAGCTCGGCGGAAGCCGGGACCGGCGACCTTCTGATCATCCCGGACGCCCGGCACGCGCTCGAGGCGCTCGAGGACAGTGCTGTCCTGCTCACGGTCGCCAAACGGTGACCGGCCATGAACCATGATCCGATGTACGCGCCGGACGCCGGATGCCGCCAGGCGGCGGCATGCTGACCGAGGCGGTTCGTGATGTCCCCGCGACAGCCGCCATCTTCGGGTTCTTCGCCTCGGTGTGGCTCGGCTGGGCGCAGGAACACCCGCCGGCGACCTGGCGGCCCTGGCTGCTCACGGGCTCCGTCACGGCCCTGCTGACCATGGTCGCCGGAGCCGTGCTGACCTGGATGAACTGGGATGCCACGACGGCGTTCGACGAGGACACCAGCAGGTGGTTCGGCATCGTCGTCGGGATCGAGGTGGTCCTGGCCGGAGCCGGCGCGGTCGTCCTGCACGTTCGGGGCCGTCGAGACATGGTCCCGGTGTGGATCGCGCTCGTGGTCGGCCTCCACCTGTTCCCCGTCGCGGCGTTGCTCGCGTTCCCGCTGATCTACCTGGTCGGCGCTCTTGTCACGATCGCCGCGCTTCTGGCCGTGCCGGTGGCGAGGTCCCGAGCGTTGCTCGTGAGCGCGGTGAACGGGCTCGCCGTGGGTGGCGTCCTGCTCACCGCAGCGCTGGTCTGCCTGCTGGCTGCGCTGTGAGGCGAGTGCCGGTCACCCGGAACAGGCCGGGGAGTGCTGGCGGGCAGCGTTGCGCCGGGCGGCTACCGCCAGGCCGGCGTGCCATCCGGGTGCGCGGCCGTGGGCGGGCGGGCCGACGGCCTCCATCCGGTGACCACTGCCGGCGAGGAGCCAGGCGGTCAGTGAGTTGGAGTTCCACATCTCGCCGGTACGGCCTTCGTCGCGGCCCCAGACGAGCGCGGGAACGAGCGGGGCCAGGCGCAACACCTCCCGTGCCCGGACGGCATCGGCGCTGACGATGTGCGGGCCGGTGACGGCCTCGGCCAGGTCGGGGATGGTGCCGTCGCGCCAGCGCCTGACCTCGTACCGGAACAGCGATGAACGTCCGAGAAGCCGGGAACCGACCGGGCCTTCGCGGACGACTCCGTGATCCGTGGCGGGGCCGCCCAGCGCCGGGGTCATCTCGATGACGAAGCGTTGCGTGCCCAGCCGTACCCGGAGTGCGGAGTGGTAGAGGTCGCGTACGGGTCGATGCTGGTGACGTGCTTGCAGGGCTTCGAAGATGCGCCCGTTGAGGCGGATGCAGTGGCCACCGGCGCCGAGCGGTAGCCAGTACAGCGTCACGTCGGCGGGTAGGGCGTGGGTGCGCGTGTCGGCGGCGACATCGTCAGCGCTCGGCGACGAGGCGGCGCGCCCGAAGCACCCGCGCCCACCACGGACGAGCCGACGCGGTGGCGCTGCGCATCGGCGGCACCGGCATCCCCTTGAGGCTGATCCGGCCGCCGGGGCCCATCGTGACCGACCGGATCGCGGGTGGCCGTCGTACCGCGACAGCCATGGCGATGGTGACCGCGGTGAGCGCCGCCGCGGTCAGGGCGGTCACCACGATGCGGGTGACATCGACGGCCGGCTCGAAGCGAATTCCTTGCGGCGTGATCACGTACGCGCCGACGGTTCTCCGCCCATGGATCATCGGCACGACGGCGAGGTGGCCGAGCGCTCCGGGTTCGGCGCGACGGGCATGGTCGTGAGTGGTCGCGGTGTCCGTCAGGTGCGTCATGCGGTGTTCGTCTCCAAGTGGGCGGGCGGGGTCGTGTCCAGATCCGGCGCACCGGAGCGTGCCGGGCGCCGCCGGAACAGCGGCCGGTAGAGGTAGCAGGTGAACGCGGTCAGCAGCGCCGTCATCAGCGCCGCTCCGATGAGGGTGGCGGCGTTCGAAGCCGGCAAGCGGTGCCCGCCGGCCGACGACCATGTGCGGCCGGGCCCCGGGAGCGACAGCGAGACGCGCGGCGCCAGAAGCCCACTGCGGAACTGGAGGGCGGAGATGCGGTTGAGCACGCGGGCCGGCCGAGGGCCGGCTATTTCGGGATGACGACGGTGGGGCAGGCGGCGTGCTGGACGCAGTGCTGGCTGACCGAGCCGAGCAGCATCCCGGAGAAGGCGCCGTGGCCGCGGCTGCCGAGGACCATCAGTTCCGCGCCCTTGCCGGCATCGAGCAACACCTGTGCTGCGGGCCCTTCCATGACCCGGGTGGTGACGGTCACGGAGTGGCCCTCCTCGCTCTGGGCCTGCGCCACTGTCTCGGCGAGGGCCTTCTCGGCGTACCGGATGATGCCGGCGTCGTCGATGCCGGCGGGTGTCCATCCGTAGGCGTACATGGGCGGCACCTGCCACGCGGTGACGGCCTCGACGGTCCCGCCGGTCAGCCGGGCATGCGCCAGCGCCCAGCGCAGCGCTTCCGCCGAGCCGGCGGAATTGTCGACGCCCACGACGATGCGGTGATCGTGCGCCGGTTCTTGATGAGTCATGGTGAATCTCCTGATGTGAAGAGCTCGCTCGACAGGGGCAGGCGACCGCGGACGCCGGTTCGGGTCGGACCGGATGCAGCTGTGCGATGGTGGAATTCGCCGGCCACACGTGCGCCTCCGGGGAGCCCGGAAGCACACGCGGGCGCGGGCCTACGTGAGCCAGGTGTTGCGTCGCACGAGCGGGGTCGCCGCCCATCGGCGGCCGAGGCCCCATGTGTTCCCCGCGCCGAGCAGCGCGAGCAGGACGAGGACGGCGGCGTAGACGAGGTGGTCGTCCATGAACGGGTTGGTGGCCGGCGGCAGCACCGCGGTCCACATCAGGACGGTCAGCAGTGCGCCGGAGGCGGCGGCGATGCGCATGCCGATGCCGAGCAGCAAAGCCACGCCGATGCCGAGCAGGGCCGTCATGAACAGCACGTCGACGACGACGTTGCCGGCGATGGAGTGGTAGAACCCGGAGAACGGGCCGGTGGCAGCCTTGCCGAGGAACCCGGCGGTGGGGCTGCCACCGTCCAGCCATGCGTTCGCGGCGGGAGTGCCGCGGCCGAGGCCGAACAGTTTGTCGAGGAACGCCCACAGGAACACCCAGCCCAGAGCGATCCGGATGCCGGCCGCCAGGTACCGGGTCACGGTGGCCGTCCGGCCGGTGTCCGCAACGGCGGCGGTGCGGGGGTAATGCCGTGCGCCCTGGTCTCGCCCCTCCGTGATGGCAACGGGGGAGGCGTCGTGATCGTTAGCGATGTTGACCATCGCACTCACGTTCCTTCAAGTGGTTCATGACGCATGTTCCATGGCGCGTCGAGCGCGCTCACGGATCGTTCGGAGTGCGGTACCACCGACTCAGGGCGGCAGCCGTGCTCCTGTCCGGACACCGACCGATCGCCGGACGCGTCATCGACAGCAGGATCCACGATCGGTGGGAGATGTCGGCGGCGACGGCGGGCTGGGCGGCCACCGGGGTCCCGGGCGACACCTCGACCGTACGCGCATTTCGCCGGGCCCGCTGACGGACTCTCCGCCGGGTGCCGTGCCGTGAGCCGGCGTAGGGTTGAGGTGTCGCCCTGGACCCCGGTGGCCTGGTAGTTGGCCGTTGTGCGTGTCTCGGCGTTTCTTCGCCCGCCACAGCGACCAGGTGCGTATCGCACGCAAGCTGTTCTCGGGCACGAATATCCGGCTGCGGCCGAAGTCAGGATCTCCTCATGTGGTCCCTGTGGATCGCTCTCACCCTTTTCGTGCTTCTCGCTCTGGTGAACTCGGCACATTCCTCGCCCGCGAGAACGCCGCGGCTGCCACCACCACGCCGCCCATCAACGGCACACCGCTGACACCGATCACTCGATGACTGGCCCCACGTTCAGCACACCGGGAAGGAATCCGCTATGAGCACCGAAGCGTCGATCCGGGCCGCGGACACCCGCGCCGAGGCCCGGGCGCTGTCCGCCGCCGCCACCATGGCCGGGCACGCCCCGTCGATCCACAACACCCAACCCTGGCGCTGGCGTCTCAGCAGCAACGAACTGAGCCTTTATCTGGATCACAGCCGCCAGGTCGAGGTCACCGACCCCGACTCCCGGCTCGCCGTCCTGAGCTGCGGCACCGCACTGCACCACGCCCTGGTCAGCCTCGCCGCCGACGGCTGGCACACCATCCTGGAGCGCATGCCGGACGCTGCACACCCCGACCACCTCGCGCGGTTGCGCCTCGACCACCGGATCCCCGTCCGTCTCGAAGCGCGACGCCACCGGCAGACCATCGGGCTCCGGCACACCGACCGCCGGCCCACCGCGAGCACCCCGGCAGACGCCGACCAACTGAAGATGATCGTCGAAGCCGCCGAATCCGCCGGCGCGGGCCTGCACCTCCTGCGTCCCGACCAGGTCCTTGAGCTGGCCGGCGCCGCCGACCAGGCGCAACGCGCCGAGAACGCGGACGGCGCCTGGCAGGCGGAAGTCAACTACTGGACCGGTGGCACCCGGCCACTGGGCAGCGGCATCCCGGATGCCGCCATCGGTGACCGGGCCACGCAGACGACCGTGCCGGGCCGCGACTTCGGCCACCACGGCGACCTACCCGTCTCCGCAGCGCACGACGACGCCGCAACGTTCGCCATCCTCTACGGACCTCAGGACGACGAGGCCGGCTGGCTCCGCGCCGGTGAGGCACTGTCGGCCGCCTGGCTCACCGCCACCGAACTCGGCCTGTCGGTCCTGCCGCTGAGCGCCACCATCGAAGTCGCCGTCACCCGCGAACGCATCCGGCACCTGCTCGCCGACCTCGGCCACCCGCACCTCGTGCTGCGGCTCACCACCGGCGATCCGGCCGCCTCCGCCGCACCGCACACACCACGGCTTCCCGCCGACCAGGTCATCGAACGCTTCTGAGACGGCCCAGACCGACGAGCGACCTTCAACTGGCTCTGCTTCCCTGGAGCATCCGAACTGGACCGGCCTCGCATCGTGGCCCCGCCGGGCCAGGCCACCGCAGCCCTTGCATGGCGAGTCCCCGACCGAGCCGTCCGGGACCAGCTCCGGGAGCCCGTCCGGACCCCTTCGGCGCCGGGTGAGCCGGAGGCGGGGTATCACCGCGGTGGGTCTTCGCCTGCCCGCAGGCTCGTTCATGGTCGAGGGCGCCGGTCGAGTCGGTGGCTCAGCAGCAGGCGGGTGCCGCTGGAGTCGGTGGTGACGTCCATGCTGGTGCAGGCCCGCCGCATGATCTGCAACCCGGAACAGCCGGCGTCGGTGGCCCGGGTACCGGACAGATCCGGCGGCGTGGCGAGGCCGGGGCCGTGGTCGCTGATCTCGCACCACAGGCGGTCGTCGCGGCGCCACAGCAGCAGTTGACCGTGGCCGCCGCCGTGACGCACGACATTGGCCGCCGCCTCGTGCACCGCCGGCACGAACCGGTGCGGTTGGGCACCGCTCAGTCCGTGGTCGGTGGCGAGGGCCTGGATCTGCTCGCGTACCGAACCCAGCGTCGCCGGGCCGAACCAGCAAGCCAGGAGCACGCCGCCCCGGTCCTGGGGCACGGAGCCTGTTCCCTCGGTCGCGTTCCCGGTTGTGCTGCCGCGCCAGCCCTGGGTGAAGGTGGTGCTCAGGTCCAGGTCGTGGCGTTCGAGGGTGAGCAGCTCGGAGATCGCGGCGGTGAACGTCGTGGCCGCCAGGTGATCGGCGCTGTTGAGCGGGCCGGGGGTGTGGCGGTACAGGTCGACGGCACCGTCGTGACGTACCCCACCGGCGTGCAGGGGCAGCGCGAACACCGCTCGCACCCCGGCCGCCAGTGCGGCCGGGGTGAACCAGGGCCACCGCTGTCGCCACGACCCGGCCGCCAGATCCGCTACCAGTACCGGCCGCCGGGTCGCGGTCGCGTCCCGGCATGGACCCTCGGCCAGGGTGAGCTGCGCGGACTCCAGCCGTGAACTCGCCGTGTCACTGAAGAAGCGGATGCTGGGAACCGTCCCGGGCGGACCGGCCGACAGACCCATACCGGCGACCTGCGACATCAGCGCCCCGCTCGCGCGGCACAGGCCGGTGACGTCCGGCCCGTACGCGCTGACAAGATCCCACACCCGGTCGCGGTGGTCGTTGCCGCGCTCATCGTTTCCGCTGTTCGCAGTTGTTCGGGCGGATTTGTGTGCACCGGTCATGGATGGACCTCGCGTCTGTCTCGGCACCGCCGTGACGAGTTCAGACCCGGCAGCACAGACACCGGCATCCCACCGAGACAGGGGATCCTCCGTCTCCCGACGGATTCATCGTTCACGCTACCCGGACACACGGCTCCAAACCGTGTCTGAATATAACAACCTGCCCAGCCGACCCGAACGAGGGACAAGGCCACAGCCGGGGGTACGCACATTGCGCTCCATGCAGGCCGTCGAGTGGGCACAGGGCCGCGGTGCATAAGCCGCACTGTGGTGGGAGAGTGGCCGTAATCTTGGTCCGCAGCTGCTGCCGTTGATCATAGGTGTGGCGCAGCATGCGGGCTTGTCGATGTCGGAGGTGGTTGTGGAGCTGCAGTTGTCCGCTCGGGCCGATAGGGCCTGCACTGTGGTGAAGGTCGGCGGTCAGATCGACATGGACACCGCCGCCGAGCTGGACGGCTTCCTTCAGCACGTCGCTGACGATGGTGCGCTGCGAGTCGTGCTGGACTTCGCCGACGTGTCGTTCCTGGATTCCAGTGGCCTCGGCGTGCTGATGGTGTGGTTCAAGGAGCTGCAAGCCAAAGACGGCCGGTTGTGCGTCGCCGCGGTACAGAAGATCGTCGCGTACGTGCTGCAGGTGTCGGCGGTGGACCAGGTGCTGCGCGTGTACGAGTCGGTGGAGGCGGCCGAGGCGGACATGCCGCCGAGCACCTGACTGCCGCGGTGGGGTCAGCGGCCGTCGGTAGAGGTGGCGGCGGAGACGTCGGCGCCCGCGTTGGCGCGGCGGGGCCGGTCGTGGAAGCCGTGCCAGTCGAGGATCAGGAGCGTGGCGTCGTCCTGCAGAGCGGGGCCGGCCACCGCGAGGACCTCGTCGGCCAGGGCGCGGGCGGCCTCGCGGGGGTGCAGGGCGGTCAGTGACCGGAGCTGGGCCGGGAGGTCGAGGGCGGCGGCTCGGCGCTCACGCATGCCGTCGGTGAGGATCACCAGGCGGTCCCGGGGCCGCAGCGTGACCTGACCGGCGGTGAACGGCGTCTCGGGGAACATTCCCAGCGCGAAGTTGCGAGGCAGCTTCAGTTCCTGCGGGTCGCCGTCACGGATCAGGATCGGCGGCACATGCCCGGCGTTGATCAGATCGCACGTCCCGCTGTGCAGGTCCAGGCGTCCGAGGATCGCGGTGACGAAGGCACCCCGTGCGGGGGAGTGCTGAGCGATGGCGGCGCCGGCCCGGTCGGCCTGCTCGGTCAGGCTGTGCCCGGCCCGGCGGGAGTTGCGCAGGCTTCCCACGCCCAGGGTGGCGATCAGCGCGCTGGTCACGCCGTGCCCCATGGCGTCGGTGATGCTGAGGTGCAGGGTGTCGCGGGCCAGACTGTAGTCGAAGGTGTCCCCGCCGATGCTCGCCGCCGGCTCGAGCCAGCCGGACAGGGTGAACGAGCCGCCCTCGCAGGTGAAGGCGGTGGGCAGCAGCCGGCGCTGGATCTCGGCGGACAGGCTGAACGGGGTGGTCCGCTGTCCCCACTCGAACAGGTCGGTGTGGCGGCGGCTGGCGATCACCACGAACGCCAGCGCATGCGCGGTCCGGGCGATCTCCGCGATCGCCTGCGGGGACGGCTCGGTGCCGAGGCCGATCTCCAGCAGGCCGATCGCCTCACCGCGTTCGGTGACCGGTGCCAGGACCGTCCATCCCTCGTCGTCGTGGACCACCTGCACTGCCTGGGTGCGCAGCGTGTCTTCCTGAGGGCCGCCGTCGAAGGGCAGCAGGGTCGCGACGTCCGTGCCGTCACGGCGGCCGTTCGCCGTCGTTGCGAGCGGGACGTGCGCCAGCCGGACCAGTGCCCGGCCGCTGAGGTCGGCGATGAGGAAGGAGACCGTCCGGGCGTGCAACGCCGCCCCGAGCTCCCGGGTGACCGCCTCGACAGCTTGCACCGGGGTGGCGTCCTCCGCAGCTGCCAGCATCCCGGACAGCGCCGCCTCGACCGACGGATCCATGAACGCAGCATACGCGGACCACACGCGGCAGCAGCGCCGGCGACAGGCCCACGCCCGACAAACGGCATAGTGATCCGTTGCGCCGGGTATGTGCCTGCAGTGACTACACACGAGGAGACGACGCACGCCGACCGTACCGCTGCGGCCATGCACCGCACTGCCCAGCAACTCGAGGTGGCGGAGGACATTCTGCACTCCAGCGCCGAGCAGGCCCCGAACACCGACACCGCCACGCGGCTGCACGCGCTCGGTGATCAGGTCACCCAGCAGGCGCACGACATCGACCGGCGCGCCGACCGGCTGACCGACAGCCGTGACCGGGCATAGGTTCCTGGACCCGGTGGCGCTGCCGGCATCAGGGCGGGATTAAGGCGGCTGAACGCGGGGATGCAGCCGAACGGAATCGAGTCACCGATGGGCGCGGCCTTACCATCGAGGCGCCCGGTGCAGGAGTTGACGCCCGTGTCCCATCCCATGACCTGGCAGGTCGAATCCCGTGCCGGCCTGACCATCGTCACGGTCAACGGCACAGTCGACACCCGCTCCGGTACCACCCTGCACCACACCCTGACGCAATGCCTGAGACACGAACCCGGCGCCGTGGTGGTCGATCTCTCGGCGGCCAGCGTGACGGACCCGACGGCAGCCGGAACACTCGCGACAATCCTCGACGAGGCACAATCCTGGCCCGGCACACCGGTGCTGCTCTGTACGCCCGAGACAGCCACTGCCGACATGATCGCCGCGGCAGCCGCCGAGCCGCCGCCGCTGTATCCCACCGTCGCCGATGCGCTGTCCGCACTGACCGAACACAGCGGCCTCGTGAGCGAACTCCTGCTCCCGGTCTCGGGCGCTGCCCGCCGGGCCCGCGACGTCGTCACCGAGGCGTGCGTGCGATGGGACCTCCCGCATCTCATCGCTCCCGCGACCCTCGTCGCGAGCGAGCTGATCTCCAACGCCGTGATGCACGCCCACACCATGATGACGGTGCAGGTCACGCTACGACCTCGCTACCTGTACCTCGCCGTGACCGACGGTTGCCCCGCCGAACCGGTACCCCGAAGCGAACCTCACACGGACGCCGCGGGCGGCCGCGGCCTGCAGCTGGTCACCATGGCCGCCGACCGATGGGGTCACCAACAGCACCGAGGTGGCAAAGTCGTCTGGGCCAGCTTCGCTCGCCTACCGAGCACGTGAGCATCCGCAAGATCCGCGCCGGGCCACCGGGTCGATGATGCCGGAAACCCTCATCAGGTCGTCGTCGGCGCCGATGGTGCTGCCGACGGCGGGAGGCGGACGTGATGGGATCGACGGCGGCACGGTGGCGTGCTTCCGTTGTCTACCTGGTCGCCGGCGTAGGCACGATAGTTCTGTTCCTCGTCGGTACGGCCAGGACGCAGACGCTCGCCCAGGCCGCGGCGGCGGGCCTCGCGATGACCGCCGCGCTGATCGGCGTCCGCCGCTGGCAGCGCGACCGCCGATTCGGGATCACCGTGGCCGCCGGCATGGGGCTGATGGCGGTGGAGATGATCCGCCGGCTCCTCGTGCAGATGAGCCACGCCAGCAATGGCGACCACGTGAGCGTGGTGTTCGTGGCCCTGACCTACGTGTGCCTTCTCGGCACCGGGATCATGATCGTTTCCCGGCACGCTCCGCACGATCGCGGGGGCATCATCGACGCCACCCTGATCGGCATCGCGGGGGCCGGCCCGGTGTGGGAGATCCTGGTGCGCCCGGTCCTGAGGCCCGGCGACGCCCCGGCCGGCGGACTCGTCTTCCTCGTGGAGGTCGTCGCGCTGCTGGCGTACGCGGGGGCACTCATGCACATATCCGCCCGGACACGGGCAGCCCGGTTTCCCCTGTGGTCCCTCTATGTCGCCCTGTGCGCGGCTCTGACCGCGTTCATCGCCTCGGTGTGCACCACCGACTCGGCGACCGGCGAGCGGGCCGGCTGGATCACGCTGGTCTGGATCCTCTGCTACCTCAGCCTCGGCGCCGCCGTCCTGCACCCGACGTCGGACCGGCTTCTCGTGCCGGAGCGTTTCCGGGAGCCGACGCTGTCGTACCGGAAGCTCACCGCGCTCGGCGCCGTGCTGACTGTCGTGCCGATCGCGGGAACCGTGCCGCAACTGCTGGGCGGCACCGCCGACGGTGTCCTGATCATCGTCGGCACCCTCGTGGCCGTACCCCTCGTGGTGCTGCGGATCGGGATGCTGGTGGCCCAGCGGGCCGCTGATCAGCGCACGCTGGCCCGGCTCGCCGCACACGACGACCTGACCGGCCTGCCCAACCGGCGCACCCTGATGGCGGAACTCGAGGCGGCGCTGGCCGACCCGTCCGCCGCGCCGGTCACCCTGCTCTACTGCGACCTGGACGGCTTCAAACCGGTCAACGACACCTTCGGCCATCACGCCGGTGACGAGGTGCTGCGCGTCGTGGCGGGGCGGCTGCAGGGTTGCGTGGCACCGGGCGACACGGTCGCGCGGCTCGGTGGCGACGAGTTCGCGATCATCTGCGCCGACCGGGGCGGCGCGGAGGTGGAAGCCCTACGGCACCGCATCGAGCATGCTGTCGCGGAGCCGATCCTCTGGGCCGGCCAGGAGATCACCGCCGGCGTCACGGTGGGATCGGCCACCGCCGCGGCCGGCACCGATCTCGCCACCCTTCTCGTCGAGGCGGACCAGCGCATGTACGCCCGTAAGCGCAGGCCGGCCATGGCTCAGACGGACGGTGCCGGCACGGAGCTGACCGCGGCCCGAGGGCGACCGGGCCGGTGATGCCGGCCTCGGGCCTCCGGTCGCCCGTCAGCGTCGCCGCGCGGCGGGCTGCAGCGACGGGCTGACCCAGCCGTTCTCCGCCGGATTGATCGTCAGGCCCGGCGGCACGATCTCGTCGATGCGGTCGAGGACGTCGCCGCTGAGGACCACGTCCGCGGCCGGCTGGGCAGCAGCAACTGCCACCCAGCGGACTGACGGAGACCTAGACCGATACCTCCATCTGTTCGGCCAACTCCGCGATGGGTGCCGGCGGTGTTCCCCGGGTGCGCCGCAGCACGTCGGAAAGGACCTCGTGGGCCAGCGGGCGGCACCGGATCTCCGACGGGGCGAGCCGGTCACCTTCCAGCAGCATCTCGCCGGCCTTCTCGACGTCACCGACCTGGGTGTGTCCGCGGGCGATGTTCAAGTAGTGGTGGGCCCGGCGCTCCGGCAGCATGGCCGCGAAGCTCTCCTGGTCGAGCCGTTCGTGGCAGTCCACGGCGGCACGCCCGTCGCCGAGCTCGACCGCTGCGGCCGCCTGGTGCAACTGCACGTTGGTCGAGCCGAAGCTGGTCCAGTAATGATTTCGACTGCCGTTCAGCTCCTGGGCGGCCTCCTCCGCCCCGGCGATCAGGTCCCGGACGGTGGTGCTGTCGCCCATCCGGGCCGCCGCCATGGCGCCGTTGACCAGGAGCATCCCGTACACGCTGAGCCGTTCCCGGCGGCGATCCTGATTGCCCGAGGCCAGCCGGTCAGCGACGTTGACGTTGACCTCTAGCGGCGGGCGCACCCGGCCGAGGGAGAGCAGCGCGCTGCCGACCCGGTAGCTGGCCAGCCCGGCCAGCAACTGGTCACCGGCGCGCTGAGAGACCGCGATCGAACGGTCTGCGGCCAGCCAGGAGAGTTCGTGCTCGCCGACCTTGCGCAGCGTCGACGAGGCGATCTGGTAAACCTGCCCGAGCAGGTGGGCGGCCGCGCCGGCCTCCTTGCCGTTGGCGTGCGCGCGGTCGGCCGCCTGGGCGTCGCGCAGCAGTTGCGGCAGCATCCGGGCCAGCACGCCGTACTTCGCGTGCTGGTAGGTCAACCACGCCCGGCTGACGGCCCTGCGAAGGTCCGGCAACGGCGGCGAGGGCGAAGACTCCTGGAAGAACGCGCTCATCTGGTCGTAGCGCTCCAGGACGGCCCGGATCTCCTCGATCTCGACCTGGTCGATGCGGTGCTGGACCTCCGGTCGCCGCTCCACGTCCTTGCCCAGGAGCAAGGTGACGTCGACCTGAAGAACGTCGGCGATGTCATAGACGATGGAGAACTTGTCGAGCTGGCGAACGCCCCGTTCCACCTTGTCGACCCAGCTCTTGGACTTGCCGAGGCGGTCGGCGAAGACCTGTTGTGACATCTTGCGCCGGCCGCGCCAGTAGGCGATGCGGCGACCGATCGGCAACTCAGTGAATCCGCCGTAGGAGCGGGTGGACCGCGTCATGGTGACGGCACCGGCGACACCTGTGCTGACGGGACGTCGTCCGGGGCCGGCCGGCGAGGCGAGATGGAGCGTGTCCAGGACAGGCCCCGGAACTCCGAGATAAGGGTCGGCCAACAGGTCGGCCAAATCCGCGGGTGGCGGCAGTGGTGGAGCCGATCTTCCCTGCGACAGGTGGGCGTACGAGTTCACCAGCCAGTGGAAGTGATCTCTACGGGTGAACAGGATGAGGCGGCGCAGCAGCGCGCTGAGCATCGAGCGGTAGGCAGCGGCCGGTGCCGTCCCTGCCGTGGCGTCAAGAGTCGTCACGGCAGCCGTCTCCTGGACACGACCGGGCGCAAGGGCCCCCTGAAGATCAGCCCACGAGCAGGTCAGATCGACCTCGGCCGCGACGCCGTGCGCGGTCATCGACAGATGGCGGCCACTCCGGCGCTGAAGCGCGATGGCGTCGGCCGCCTGCCGTGCAGCGGCAAAACCCTGTCCCGCCGTCAGCGACCTGGCGAACGTCGGCTCCGCACCAGCCGGGATCAGAAGTGTCAGCCCTGTTGGTGACGGCTGAACCGCCCCAACGCCGAAGACCGTTGTGGGAGCCATCGCGAACGGGTGCCGAGCCCAGCCGTGCAGCATGCGGTGCAGGAGGACCGCCTCGATCCACTGCTGGTCGCTGTCGGCGGCGTCCGGGATCAACCGTCTCCCGGCCTCGAGCCGCTCGATCGCGGCGAATGCCTGCTGGTACGACTCACCGGTGAAATCGCGCCGCCGACGGATGGACCGGCTCACCGCTGCCGCATCCTGCCAGTCGCACCGATCACGTCACGGCTCCACGTGCGCAGTTCGCGCACCAGTTTCAAGCTCAACTTGCCGTGCGTCGAAGGATGTACGGCCGCCATCATCCACACCGGGCTCGTGGACAGCGCGACCAACAGAATGGGAATGTGGGCGATCGCCACGATCAACGGGCGAAGCGCCGCACGGAACAGCTTTACCAGGCCGAACGAGGGCATGACCATCTCCGCTCCGCTTTACCCGGTCAGCGGCTTTGAGATCTGCCAGAAGTCGACCATCAGTGCGCCATCACACCGCGGAGGGATGTCAACCCTTCGGCTGCCATGGAGGAACCATATCCGGGAGCTCCCGACAGCCAGGCCGCCGCAACAGCCATGCGGACAGAGTACTGATGTCGTCAACCCACGCGGCGATCAGCGCCACCATCGAGGTACTCCGTGCGGCCCGGCCGGATCTGCGCCTCAGGCGAGTTCGGGTAAGGCTGCTACGACAGCGTCGAAAGCGGCAACGTCGCTTCGGCGTTTGTTAGAGGGCAGCATCCCCGCAGGTAATCCAGCAGTTGGCAGTTCCCACAGAACGGGGGCGGCGCCGACGCGATCCACGGCCTGGTACCACTCCTGCAGCGGTTCCATCAGCCGGACATGGAGGTCGAAGTTGCGACGCCGACGCCCGAGATCTGCCTCGCGGCGCCGGTGAAGCTCCTCCGCCGGAGGCACCGAGACGAGAATCAGATCGGCGAACCCGAGCCTGCCTGCCGCGACGGCAAGCCGATGAACCTCGACCTCGGCCTGCCAATGGCGCCGAGACAGCGCCCCTATGCGGGCGAGCGACCAGCTGTAGTGCAGCTTGAGCGGATCGTCGTCGCAGACGGCCAGTCCACGGAGGCGTTCGCGGTGCAACGCCTGCATCCACCGCCGCGAGTTCATGTCGCACCAGAAAACCGCTTGTTCGTCGGGATCCGGCCCAGGGACTTCTTCGTCGGCCGGAACGTGCTCGGGCACGGTGTCCGCCGGGCAGTGCCGGTTGCACCACGTCGTCTTTCCTGCCGCACTGGGTCCGGTCACCGCAACGATCACGTTTGTCTTTCTACCGATGCCGGGCCACCGTCGCTAGCGGACGACTCACAGAGTCACGGAACGTCCGCCGGTCCTCATCGATACATCGGCAGCGTCGACGTCGTTGCCAGTTGGCTGGAGCGGCTGCCTTCAGCTGGTGCGTGTTCACCTGCGTCAATGCTTCGAGGCGGAAATGGGCGCGCTCCCACGGGTGGTAGTCCATTAAGAAACCTTTACTTCCATCGATGAGGGTCATAGATTCGTCGCAACAGACCGAACTTTTGACTTAGCCGTAAAAAGTTGGTGATCTAGCCCGGCGGCCGCTGTGCCGGCCGGGCGTGGATGGGGCCGTTGCCGTGGGCCGGCTCCGCCGAAAAGCCGCATGCATTGATCTCACGACAGTTGGCGTCCCGGCATAAGCCGGGAGGCCGGAGGACGCGCATGGACGACAACGTTGTCATCGGGCACCAGCAGCAAGTTCGCAGGAGATCTCTGCTTGCCGCGACGAGTGCGCTCGGGTTGACCGGCGGCGCGGTCGCGCTCACCCGGAGCGAGCCCGCACGGGCCGCCGCGGGCGTCACCAAGAAGGTCACCGTCTATGCCGAGGCGCTGCCGGGCGGCCTGATCGGCTACGGGCTGACGCGCGGCGGCGCGACCGTTCCCGGGCCGGTGCTGGAGATGTACGAAGGGGACACGCTCGAGGTCACGCTGGTCAACACGACCACGCAGCGGCTGTCGATCCACCCGCACGGCGTCGATTACCGCACCGATTCGGACGGCTCGCCGTTCAACGACAGCTTCAACCGGCCGGGCGAGACGAGGACGTACGTCTGGCGGTCGCACGAGATGACGGCGGCCGGCGGGCGCCGGTTCATGCCGGGTAGTGCCGGCTACTGGCATTACCACGATCATGCTCTCGGGACCGAGCACGGCACGGGTGGGCTCGCGAAAGGCCTTTACGGAGCTCTGGTCGTACGGCGGCGTGGTGATCTGTTGCCGGAGAAGCAGTTCACTGTCGTGTTCAACGACATGCTGATCAATAACCGGAGCGCGCCGGATACGCCGATGTTCGAGGCGAATCTCGGCCAGCGGGTGGAATGGATCGCGATCGGGCACGGCAATCTGTTCCACACCTTTCACCTGCACGCGCACCGGTGGGCGGACAACCGCACCGGAATGCTCGAAGGGCCGTCCGACCCCAGTCAGGTGATCGACAACAAGGACCTCAATCCGGGCAGTTCGTTCGGCTTCCAGGTGCTCGCCGGGGAGGCCGTCGGGCCGGGCGCGTGGATGTACCACTGCCACGTGCAGATGCATTCGGACACCGGCATGGCCGGGATCTTCCTCGTCCGTGACGCGGACGGGAGCATGCCGGCCGGCGCCCAGGAGGCGATCGACCGGTTCCACGGCCACCAGCACCGGGCGGCACAAGCGCACACCCACGGAGGGACTGGCTCATGAGGATGCGAAGCATGGCGGCCGGGCTGGCCGCGCTCCTGATCGCAAGTATCTCAGTGCCCCGGGAAGCCACGGCGGCGCCTGCCGAAGAGAAGCCCGGCGTGCTGGTCTTCTCCGGCGCGGCCGCCGCGCAGCAGGACCCGGTCACCCGTGCCGCCGCCACCATCAAGGAACTGGCCGCCGATCGGGGCCTGGCTACCACTACCAGCACCGACCCGGCTGTCTTCGCGACGGGCACGCTCAGGTCGTACCGCGCCATCGTCTTTCTCTCGGCCGAGGGTGTCACGCTGACCGCGACCCAGGAGGCCGCGCTGAAGGCGCACGTCAACGCCGGCGGCGGCTTCCTCGGCATCGGCGACGCGGCGCGCGCCCAGCTGGACTCGAGCTGGTTCACCGGCCTGATCGGCACCCGGCCGGCCGGCGCGATCCCGGTGGCGCACCCGGTCGCGACGGTCACCGCGAGCGGCGAGAACCCGCCGAACGAGACGCGGGCCAAGCTCACCGACGGCGACGCGGCCACGAAATGGCTGGTCCGCGCGACCACCGCCTGGGTCGGGTACGAGCTGGCGGCCCCCGCGAAGATCACCGGGTACGCCCTGACGTCCGCCAACGACTCGCCCGGCCGTGACCCGAAGGATTGGACGCTGCAGGGCTCCGCGGACGGGCAGACCTGGTCGGACCTGGACCGCCGCACCGCGCAGACGTTCTCCGACCGGTTCCAGATCCGCCGTTTCGCCGTCGCGAACCCGGCGGACTTCAAGCACTACCGGTTGTCCGTCACGGCGAACGCCGGTGAGCCGCTGATCCAGCTGGCCGACCTGCGGTTGTTCACCGGCAGCATCGAGGCGCCCGCGCCGCCCGCCGTGAAGCGGGCCGTGGTCGACGTCCTCGACCGGCAGCACCCGGCCACCAAGGAGCTGCCGCTGACGGTCGCGCGCGAGGACCGCTGGTACGGCTGGGATCCGAACCCGATCGGCACCGTGCACACGCTCGCGCAGGTCGAGGGGCAGACCAGCCCGTTCCATCCGATCTCGTGGTGCCGCGACTACGACGGCGGCCGCTCCTTCTACACCGGCATGGGCCACACGGAGGCGGGTTACGCCGAGGAGGCGTTCCGCGAGCACCTGTCCGGCGCGCTCGGCTGGACCAGTGGCGTCGTGCGCGGCGACTGTCAGGCCACGATCGCCGCGAACTATCGCGTGGAGCGGCTGACCGCGGCGAACAGGACCGGCGAGCTCGACCAGATCGGCGAGCCGCACGGGCTGACGATCACACCCGACGGCACGGTCTTCTACGTCGGCAAGGCGGCCTGCCCGACCGGGCCGGTGGTCAGCTGGGACGACCCGAACGTCGGCCTCGGCTGCGGCACCATCCATGCCTGGGATCCGGGCAGCAAGCAGGTCAAGCTGCTCACCACGCTGCCGGTGATGGGCAACCGGGGCAGCGGCACCGAGCTGGTCAAGAACGAGGAGGGCCTGCTCGGCATCGTCCCGGACCCGAAGTTCGGCGACAACGGCTGGCTCTACGTCTATTGGATGCCGCACGCGTCGATCGACCGGGAGAAACGGATCGGTCAACGAACGATCTCCAGGTTCACGTACGACCGGACGACGCGCACGATCGACCAGGGCACCCGCAAGGATCTGCTGCAGTGGCCGGTGCAGATCCACAGCTGCTGCCACGCGGGCGGCGGCATGGCCTTCGACGCCAAGGGCAATCTGTACGTCGGCTCGGGGGACAGCAACTCGTCGCAGGGGTCGAGCGGCTACTCCGGCAACAACTGGACCGCCGAGTACGCCGGTCTGTCGTTCCAGGACGCGCGGCGCACCGCCGGGAACACCAACGACCTCAACGGCAAGATCATCCGCATTCACCCGGAGCCGGACGGCACGTACACCGTCCCGCCCGGCAACCTGTTCCCGCCGGGCACCGCGAAGACCCGGCCGGAGATCTACGTGATGGGTGTCCGCAACATCTCCCGCCTGCAGATCGACCCTAAGACGCAGTGGCTGACCGCGGCCTGGGTGGGCCCGGACGCGGCCGCGCCGAGCCCGGAGCTGGGGCCGGCCAAGTACGAGACCGCCACGATCATCACCGAGGCCGGTAACCACGGCTGGCCGTACTGCATGGGCAACCGGCAGCCGTACCGGGACCGCAGCAGCACCGACGCCACGGTGCTCACCGGCTGGTACGACTGCGACAACCCGAAGAACGAGTCACCGCGCAACACCGGCCTGGTGGACCTGCCGCCGATCAAGGACAACATGATCTGGTACTCGCCGGACGGCGGCGGACCGGTCTTCCCGAAACGGCCGGACAGCGACATCCCGACGTACAAGGCCGCCGACGCCACGTACACCCAGCCGTACCTGCGCGGCGGCGGGCAGGCCGTGATGTCCGGCCCGACGTACCACCGCGACCTGGTGGACCCGGCCAGCACGGTCGCCTGGCCGGCGTACTGGAACGACAAGTGGTTCCTCGGCGACCAGTCGAACGCGGCCAACCGGGTCGCGGTCACCGTCGGCCGGCCGGGCCGGCCGCCGGCCTTCGGCGAATCGCTGCGCGCGATCATCCCGGCCGGTGGCGGCGCGACGCAGCTGCAATCCTGGATGGACGCCAAGTTCGGGCCGGACGGCGCGCTCTATCTGCTCGACTACGCCGGTGGCTTCTTCAGCCTGCACGCCAACCAGAAGCTGATCCGGATCACCTATGCCGGTGGGGCGCCGACGCCCGCCCCGGCCGCGGCAGCAACCGCGGTGCAGAACAAGCCGCTCACGGTCGCCTTCACCGGGTCCCGCTCCGGCGGCGTGGCGTGGCAGTGGAACTTCGGCGACGGCGCGACGTCGACCGAGGCCGACCCGCGGCACACGTACGCGAAGGTGGGCACCTACACGGCCACGCTGACGGTGCGCTACGCCGACGGAACGACGGCCGTCACCCGCACGACGGTCACCGCCGGCTGCGTCGTGGCTGATCCGGCGACGACGGTACGCCTGGACGGCTCCGGCACCGGGGTCGCCAACCGGGTCGTAGGGCAGGGCTGCACGATCGACGACCTGATCGACGACGAGAGCACGTGGGCCTCCCACGACGCGTTCGTCCGGCACGTCGACCTCGTCGCGGGCCGGCTGCTCAAGGACGGCGTGATCAGCGGCCGGGAGGCGGGCACGCTGACCCGCGTCGCCGCGTCCTCGCCGATCGGCCGGCCCGGCCACACCGGATACGAGCCGCTGTTCAACGGCACCCCGGAGTCGCTGAGCGACTGGGTGCAGGCGCCTTCCGGGCAGTTCACCCTGCAGCCGGACGGATCGCTGCGACCCGCCGGCGGCCTGGGCATGCTCTACCACCCGAAACCCGTCAAGGACTTCTCGCTCACGCTGCAGTTCCGCGACGTCGCGCCGGGCGCCACCCGGGGCAACAGCGGGGTCTTCACCCGCTTCCCCGACCCGCGGATCCCGCTCGATCAGCGGCCCGAGGGGTGCAGCACCACCGGCTCGGCCCGCACGTCGCAGGCCTGGGTGGCGATCTACTGCGGCCACGAGATCCAGATCTACGACGGTACGACCGGAGAGCCGCAGAAGACCGGCTCCGTCTACAACTTCGACCCGGTCACCACGGCCGCCGGCACCGAGAAGAACGTCTGGAACACGTACGAGATCCGGGTGGTCGGCCAGCACTACACGATCATCCGCAACGGCACGGTGATCAACGAGTTCGACAACACCCCCGGCAAACAGTCCTCCCGGGCCGGGGATCCGCCCACCGACCTGCGGCAGTTCGCCGAGGGCCTGATCGGCCTGCAGAACCACGGCGACGCCGACCTGGTCGAGTTCCGCGACATCAGGGTGCGTGCGCTGTGAGAAGACTGCTGCTGATCCTGGCCGCCCTGCTGCTGGTGGCGCCCGCCGCGCCGGCGGCCGCGGCCCAGACCCTCACCTGGACCGCCGACAACGACGTGACCCGGTACAAGTCGGCGCCGGCCACGGCCGCTGCCGGGGCCACCACCATCGTGTTCGAGAACAGCGAGGCGACCGGCAACACCACCGGCATGCCGCACACGCTGACGTTCGACACCTCGACCCCGGGCTACAACCACGACGTCACGCTGAACATCCTGGCCAACCCCTTCGACGCCACCGGCGGCCGGCACCAGGCCACCGTCACGCTGACCCCGGGCAGGTACCGCTACTTCTGCGCGATCCCGGGGCACGGCACGATGGTCGGCGAGTTCACCGTCACCGGTGGCGGCGAAGAACCGGACACCACCCCGCCGGTGGTGAGCGCCCAGGTGAGCGGTGATGGCACCGGCACGGCGACGGTCACGGTGAGCTCCTCCGAGCCCGGCGTCATCGAGTACGCACTGGACGACGGCGCCTTCCAGCCGTACACCGCGCCGGTCGTGGTGACCGCTGTCGGCGAGCACACCGTCCGCTATCGGGCCACCGACGAGGCGGGCAACACCTCGGCGGTGGGCTCGCTGGCCTTCGAGGTGGTCGAGTCCGGTCCGCCGGAGGACACCACGCCGCCTGAGACGGGGATTCAGCTCGCGGGCGAACGGGACGAATCGGGGGCGTACGCCGGGTCGGTCACCGCGTCCGTCACCGCCACCGACAGCGGGTCCGGGGTGGCCCGGATCGAGTACCAGCTCGACGGCGGCGCCTGGAGGTCGTACACGAATCCGGTCGTGATCGATGCTCCGGGCCCGCACATGCTGCACCACCGGGCGACCGACAACGCCGGGAACACGTCCGCCGAGCAGATGTCGCACTTCACCGTGGTCGCGGCGGACACCACCCCGCCGGTCACCGCCGCCCAGGTGAGCGGCGAGGGCACCGCGACGGCGACGGTCACCGTGACCTCCTCCGAACCCGGCGTCGTCGAGTACGCCCTGGACGCCGGCGCCTGGACCCGGTACAGCGCGCCGGTCGCGGTCACCGCCCCGGGCGCGCACACCCTCCGCTACCGGGCGACCGACGCCGCCGGCAACGTCGCGCCCGAGAAGGCGGTGACCTTCACGGTGGCCGGCTCCGGCGCGGACGCCTGCCCGGGATCGGACACCCGCCCCACGGTGATCATCGACGGGTACGACACGGGCGTCCCCAACACCGACACCGGCGACGGCTGCACCGTCAACGACCTGGTCGCCGAGAACGCCGCCTATCCGAACCACGCCGCGTTCGTCCGGCACGTCGAGACCGTCACCGCCGCGCTGGTCACCCGCGGCGCGCTCACCAAACGGCAGCAGGGCGCGATCGTCCGCGCGGCCGCCCGATCCTCACTCTAGGGAGTCCCGCCATGCGCAAACGGACCGCCGTCCTGGCCGCCCTCTCCTTCGCCGGCTTCGTCGTCACCGCGCCGGCCGCCCACGCCGCGCTCGTCACCCACTGCATCGGCACCGGCGGCGCGGTGACCGTGCCCAACGACCTGCACGTGCCGGCCGGCGAGTCGTGCGCGCTCACCGGCACGACCGTCACCGGCAACGTCAGCGTCGCCGCCGGCGGCAACCTCGTGGTCACCGGCGGCACGTTCGCGGGCGATGTCCGGATTGCCGGCAACGGCTACTTCGACGCCTCCGGCACCGACGTCGCCGGGGCGGTCGTGCTCGCCGCCGGCGGATACGGCGTCTTCCTCAAGGACGCCACCAGCGGTGCGGTGACGGTACGGCCGAAGGGCACCACCACCGTCGACAGCTTCCTGTACGCCGAGGACAGCACGATCGCCGGCGCGGTGACCGTCCAGGCCGGCGAGGTGCAGGTGGACCGCACCTCGGTCGAGGGCAACCTCAGCAGCACCGGCACCTACTACACCGACGTGCACGACTCCTTCGTCGACGGCATGCTCTCGGTGCTCAACAGCGCCACCGGCAGCGTCGTCTGCGGCAGCTCGGTGCGCGGCAAGGCCACCTTCGCCGGCAACCTGGGCGGGGTGCAGCTCGGCCCGAACGGCGCGCTGGACTCCTGCGCGTCCGGCGGGTTCTGGGGCCGCGACGTCAGCGTCACCAGCACCAGCGGCGGCGTCACCGTCGACGACAACATCATCGACGGCGTGCTGACCGCCACCGGCAACACGCCGGCCGCCCGGATCGCCGACACCAACCGGGTCCGCCGGGGCGTCGTCGCCGACCCGGCCCCGGCCGCGGCCGCCGCCCGTGCGGCGGCCCGCCCGCAGGTCGCCCGCGACGACGACACCGCCAAGGCCGGCACCCGTCGCGCCGAGGCCGTGCGGGAGGCCGGGGCCGCCGGTCCCGCGGACCTCTGAGTCCGCGCCGGCCCACCGCCTGCGCGGTGGGCCGGCCTCGTCCGGGTCAGGCTGCCGCCCGCGACCGCTGCGCGGCCAGCAGGTCGTGCAGAACCCCGATCGGGGCCGGCCGGGCGAAGTGATAGCCCTGCGCGAGATGGCAGCCCAACTCACGCAGCCGCTCCGCCTGGGCCGGTGTCTCCACCGCCTCCGCCAGAGTGAGCAGGGCCAGGCTGCGTCCCAGATCCACGATCGTCCGGACGAAGGCGATCTCCTGCGGCCCGCCGTTCTCGATCTGCTGCGAGGTGAACGAGCCGTCCATCTTCAGGATGTCCACCGGCAGCTCACGCAGGTACGCCAGCGACGAATACCCCGTGCCGAAGTCGTCGATGGCGATCCGCACGCCGTGGGCCCGCAGCTCCTGCAACTGCCTGATGGTGCCGGCGGCATCGGTCACCGTGGTCATCAGCACCGTCTCGGTGATCTCGACGATCAGGGCCGCACCGGGCAGACCGGTGCGGTCCAGCAGGCTCAGCACGCGGGCGGTGAACAGCGGGTCGCGCAGCTGATGCGCCGACACGTTCACCGTGACGGGCAGCCGATGAGCGTTCCACAGCTCGTCCAGGTCGGCGCAGACCCGGGCGATCACCCAGTCACCGATGGCGGCGATCTCGCCGCTCTGCTCCGCGAGCGGGATGAACTGGCCCGGGGACACCGACGTGCCGTCGGCGCGGGTCCAGCGCAGCAGGGCCTCGGCGGCCACGACGGCGCCGGTGCCGAGGTCGACGATGGGCTGGTAGTGCACGCTGAACTCGCCGGCCGCGGCGGCCTGCTGCAGGCCGGCGACCATGTCGCGGTTGGCCTTCCACTGCGCGTAGGCGCCGGCGTCGAACAAAGCCGACCGGGTGCCCTCGCCGCGGGCGTCGTCGAGCGCCAGATCAGCGTCGCGCAGCGCGGTGGTGCCGTCGCCGTCGGCGGTGATCACCACGCCGCCGATGACGGCTCCCACCCGGCGGCTGGTCAGCCCGGTCGTCGGATAAGGCTCGGCGATCGCCTGCAGCAGCTGCTCGGCGAGGGCGCCGAAGGCCGTCTCACCGCCGTGGGTCAGCACGGCGAAGGCGTCGGCGTCGAGCCGGGCCACCACGGCATCGCTGGGTGCCGCCGCGCGCAGGCGGTGACCGGTCTCGACCAGCACGGCGTCGCCGGTCTGGTGGCCGAAGGCGGCGTTGATCTCACGGAAGCCGTCGAGGTCCACCACGACCAGCACCCGCTCGCGGGTGGCGCGGCGGTGCAGGTGGGTCTGCAGGGCGGCGCGGTTGCCCAGCCCGGTCAGCGGATCCACGTAGACGCGCCGGTTGAGGGCCCCGCCCAGGTGCGCCAGCCGGGCGGTCAACAGTACCGACGTGGTGCAGGCGATGCCCAGCATCACCGTCAGCTGCACCGCCTGATCACCCGGGCGCGCGTTCTCGAACGCGTAGACGCTCAGCCCGGCGATGAGCATGGTGAGCGAGACGTAAGCGGCCAGCCGGGTCCGCGAGATGAGGGTGGCGTTGCGCGGCATGCTTCCGGTGCTTCGAGCCATGGACGGGTGCAGTGCGGCGGCGCCGACCAGCACGTACGCCGTCAGCCAGCCCACGATCGTCAGGTGGGCGGGTCGGGGTGTGCCGCCGAACAACGCGGCGTAGTACACCGTGTCGGTCACCACCCACAGGGTCGAGGCGGCGACCATCAACCGGTACGCCACCGTCCGCACCCGCGAGATCACTGCCACCCGGACCGTGAACGCCAGGATCAGCAGGTCCAGCCCGACGTGCAGCAGATGGCCGCCCAGCCGCAACCCGGTGGCCCGGCCGTCGAACAGCAGCGGAGTCAGGACGAACACCCAGACGACCGCGCCGCCGCCGGTCAGCGCGATGGCCGCGTCGATCACCCCGCCGCGGTACCGGCCCGGCCGGATCCACCAGTAGACGCTGGCGGTCAGCAGAATCATCGACACCGTGAAGCACATATCGCCCATCGACGGGTAGCGCGGCACGCCGCGGGAGGCCGCCGCCAGCGCCCACCCGACGTTGGCGCCCATCGACACACCGACCGTGGCCATCACCAGCCACCAAGGCCGCGACCAGACCGGCCGGTGCCGGCGTATCCCCGCGATCACGGCGATCACCACCGACAGGGCGAGGATCAGGATCAGCCCCCGCTGGACCAGCGGGGGTACGGCCAGCACACCGGCCAGGAGCAGCCCGCCGAAGCCGAGGTACCACCGATACGCGGACTCGGAGCCCATGGCCCGCCCCGCTGTTCGCCTGCCCCGTTCCGTCACCGGTCAAGCGCACCAGGCCACCGGTGCGGCAACGGTGCAGACGTGGTGTCTGCGCGTTGCCGCTGCCGGCGGCCCCGTTGCGCAGATGAGCACTCCACCTGTTCCCATCGAACGATGCCGATTAGCGTCCGGCACCGACAGCGGTGCGACCGACCTGGGGGAGGTCCGGATGGCGCGCAGGGATGCATGGTCCCGGGAAATGCGGTGGCTCGCGGCCGCGGTGGCGGCCGCGGTGCTGCTCTCCGGCGGGTGTGACGCTGTCGACCGGCCACCGGCCGCGGCCCCGGGGTCAGCCGGCCAGGCCGCGCCGGGATCCGCACCGGATCAGCACTGGGGCTCGGCCGATGGCGGCAGTCACCTGTCCGGCAAGCCGGGCAACCGCACCGTCCCGATCTCGGAACGTGGCCGATATCCGCACACGAAGCTGCGCACGGCACCGCCGGCCGTCCGGAACAAGGCCAGGGTGGCGAAGCCGCCGGCCGGTGGCCGGGACGGCTCCGGCCGGGCCGGCTTCGATCGTGGGACCAGCCGTGAGCTGCCCGGCGGTCGCGCCGCGTTCGAACGGCGCTTCCAGAACACGGACGGCACCCAGACCACGGAGTTCTCCGCCACCCCGGTGAACTACCGGCGCGCCGACGGCACCTGGGCGCCGATCGACAGCACGCTGGCCGCGCGGGACGGCGGATGGCACAACCGCGCCGACGCCGTCGGCCTGCGCCTGGCGGACCGGGCGGACGCGCCCGAGCTGGCCCGCTTCACGATCGACGCGGAGCACGCGCTCGCCTACGGGCTGGCCGGTGCGGCGCCGGTGACCGGCCGGGCCGAGGGCGACGGGGTGCTCTACCCCGGTGTGCTGCCGGCAGTGGATCTGCGGCTGGAGTCCAAGCCCGGCGCGTTGAAGGAGACCCTGGTCCTGCACTCCGCCGACGCACCCACCACGTTCACGTTCCCGCTGCGGCTGACCGGTCTGTCCGCGGCCGTGGTGTCCGGTTCGGTGGTGCTGTCCGATGCGGCGGGGCGGGCACGGGCGGTGATCCCGCCCGGCTTCATGGCGGACTCCGCGGCGCAGCCGGCGACCTCCGACGGCGTCTCGTACCGGCTCGTCACCGAGGGCGACGCCACCGCGCTGCGGGTCACCGTGGACGCCGGCTGGTTGACGGACCCGGCCCGGCGCTTCCCCGTGCTGGTGGACCCGACCGTCGGCCCGCCGGTCGACGCGGCCACCGCCGACGCGATGATGACCGTCCGCGGCAACGGCTCCACCGCCGGGGGTTCGGAGCTCACCGTCGGGCGGATCGGCGGCGACAACACCGCCACCTACCTCAAGTTCGGCAACTTGGCCGACCGCCTGCGCAACCACACCGTGTACGGCGCCGCCGTCGTGGTGACCAACTTCGACGCGCCGTCCTGCCGCGCCCGGCCGGTGACCGTGCACCCGGTGACGAGTGCGTGGGCACCGGGCACCGGGCACCGCTATCCGGGACCCGCGGTGGGACCGGCGCTGGCCGGCCATCCGTTCGCCTACGGGTACGTCGGGTTCGGCCAGTCCCAGTCGGCGTGCCCGGCGGCGCCCGAGATGATCGACCTCGGTGCGGCCGGCAGCGCGCTGGTGCAGCGGTGGGCGAACGGGCAGCAGGCCAACCACGGGCTGTCGCTGCGGGCGTCCACGTCGGACTCGCTGGCGTGGAAGAAGCTGGCCGGCGCGGGCGCCAACCCGCCGAAGCTGTACGTGACGCACACCCCGTACAACGCCGGCTACGCCATCCCGAAGCCGACGCCGGAGCCCGCGGTCACCCGCACCCAGGCCGGCAAGGTGCAGGTGACGGTCACCAACCTGGGCGCCGAGGCGTGGACGCCGGCCGGGTACTACCTGGCCTACCGGGCGTACGACGCGCGGACCGGCGAAGCGGTGACCCAGCAGCGGGCGGCGAGCCTGCCCGGCACCGTCGAGCGTGGCGCGCAGGTCACCCTGGACGCGACGATCAAGGCACTGGAGCCGGGCGACTACTTCCTCGATTTCACCATGGTGGCCACCGGCGGTCAGGTGTTCACCGACCATCAGGTGCCGCCGGGCCGGATCGTGCTGCAGGTCTTCGACGTGCCGCCGGTCGTGCAGGAGATCTACCCGCCCAACGGGTACCAGACGCCGACGCTGACCCCGCTGCTGTGGGCCCGCGCGGTGGACACCGACGCACCGCCCGGCGCGACGCTGCAGTACCGGTTCGAGGTGTGCGACCGGGGCGCCGGTGGCACCACGACCGGCTGCACCGGCTCCGGGTACCAGGCGAAGCCGTCCTGGCCGGTGCCGGCCGGGCGGCTGTCCTGGAGCAAGGACTACCTGTGGCGGGCGTACGTCAAGGACGGCGCCAACGAGGTCACCTCGCCGGACCTGGCACTGCTGGCGGCCGTGCCGCAGCCGGAGGTCACCTCCCGGATCGCGAACGCCCCGTACGCCTCGCAGGACACCGAGTTCGACGCCCAGGTCGGCAACTACCGCACCGCCGCCCTGGACGCGGCCGTGGCGACCACCGGCCCGGAGCTCAACCTGACGCGCACCTACAACAGCCTGGACCCCCGCACCGACGCGGCGTTCGGTGCCGGCTGGAGCTCCCGGTACGACATGCGGGTGATGCCGGACGACGACGGCTCCGGCAACGTGGTGATCACCTATCCGGACGGGCAGGCGGTCCGGTTCGGCCGCAACCCGGACGGCAGCTTCGCCGCGCCGCCCGGCCGCACCGCCCGGCTGACCGTGGACAGCACCGGCTGGACGCTGCGCGACCGCTCCGGGTCCCGGTACCGGTTCGCGCTCGCCGCCGCGGGCCGGCCGGCCCCGCTGTCGAACATCACCGACAACGCCGGCCGGTCGGTGACGCTGACCTACACGGACGGCCGGGTCACCCGGGTCCAGGCCGGCACCGCCGGGCGGTCGCTGCGGTTCACCTGGGCCGGTAATCACATCGCCACGGTCGCCACCGACCCGGTCGACGGGACCCCACTGACCTGGAAGTACACGTACACCGGCGACCTGCTGACGAAGGTGTGCCCGCCGGCCGGCGACACCGCCTGCACGGTGTACGAATACGCCGAGGGCTCGCACTACCGCAGCACCGTGCTCGACGCGAAACCCGAGTCGTACTGGCGGCTCGGTGACAAGACCGCCACCGGTGCGGCCAGCGCCGTCGCGGTCAACCTCGGCAAGGACGCCGGGACCTACCGCGACGTGACCGTGGGCGTGCCCGGTGCGGTGGCCGGCGCCGGCGACGCGGCGGCGGCCTTCAACGGCGTCTCGTCCCGCGTCGAGCTGCCCAAGGGCACCGTGAAGAAGAGCCGGGACGCGGCCGTCGAGGTGTGGTTCAAGGTCTCCGGCACGCAGACCGGCGGGCCGCTGATCGGCTATCAGAGCAAGGAGCTCGGCGCGGCGCCCGGCGCCGGCGGCCCGGTGCTCTGGACCGGCACCGACGGGCTGCTGCGCGCTCAGTTCGCCACCGGCACGATCAACCCGATCACTTCCGGCGTACGGGTGTGGGACGACAAGTGGCACCACGCCGTGCTGTCGGTGATGGGCACGACGCAGACGCTCTACCTGGACGGGCGCAAGGTCGGCGACAGCACCGGCACCGCGATCGAGCACTCGGAGCTGACGTTCAACCAGATCGGCGCCGCGGTGGCCGCCGCACCCGGCTCCTGGCCCGGCTGGGGTGGCACCGCCCAGCGGTCCTTCCACGGCGCGATCGACGAGGTCGCGGTCTACTCGCACCCGCTGGGGCCGGCGGCGGTCGCCGCGCACCACGCCGCCGGCACCGCGCCGGCCGCACAGATCAGCAAGGTGACGCTGCCCAGCGGGCGGGTCGGTGCGGAGGTCGCCTACGACGTGGCCACCGACCGGGTCCGGGAGTACACCGACGACAACGGCGGCACCTGGAAGATCGGGACGCCGCTGGTGCACGGCAACGACGCCGACCTGCGCCGCAGCATCCAGGTGCTGGACCCGGCCAACCTGCCGCACCTGTACGAGTACGACGCGCTGGCGGGCCGCCTGCTGCGCACCGGCACCCCGCTCGGTCTGGAGGCCCGGCCCGCGCCCACGCCGTCGCCGTCACCCACACCCACGCCGACCTGCGCGCGTCCCGACCCGCAGGATCCGGCGTTCTGCACGATCATCCCGGACGACTCGGGTGGCCCGGTCTTCGTCCGGCACACCCTCGACGGGCTGGCCGTGCGCAGCTTCGAGTACGACGACAAGGGCAACCAGAAACGGATCGTCAACGAGAACGGCGACGCCGTCGAGATGACGTACGACGACCGCGGCAACGTGGTCTCCCGCAAGACCTGCCGGCTGACCGGCCAGTGTCACACCACCTGGTCCACCTACCCGGCGTCGCCGGCCGACCCGTTCGACCCGCGCAGCGACCTGGTCGTGGAGACCCGGGACGGCCGGTCGGCGAGCGCCACCGACAACACCTACCGCACCACGTTCACCTACCACCCCACCGGGCAGCTGGACGTCCAGACCAACCCGGACGGCAGCACCGTCGACCACGAGTACTCCAACGGCACCGAACCCGCGGCCGGCGGCGGGCAGATCCCGGCCGGCCTGCTGCTCAGCACCCGGGACGCGCGGAACAAGGTGACCCGGTACGCGTACCGGGCGAACGGCGACACGGCCCGGGTGACCACACCGTCCGGGCTGGTCACGGAGATGACCTACGACGCGCTCGGCCGCCGGACCGCGGAGAAGGTGATCTCCGACGCCCATCCGGACGGGCTGACCACCACCTACGTCTACGACACCAACAGCAAGATGGTCACGCTGACCCAGCCGGCCACCACGGACGCGGTCACCGGCGCCCAGCACCAGCAACAGGTCCGCACCGAGTACGACGCGGACGGCAACACCACCCGGGTCACCATCGCCGACCTGCTCGGCGGCGACCAGCCCCGGGTCACCACCACCGAGTACGACGAGCACAGCCGCCCCGCGGTGGTCACCGACCCGGAGGGCGGCGAGACGACCTACGCGTACGACCGGTTCGGCAACAAGACGTCGATGGTGGACGCCCGCGGGAACCGGTACGACTACGCGTACACCGCCCGCAACAAGACCGCCGAGATACGCCTGCGCGCCTGGCGCGGCGACCCCGCCGAGGCGCCCGGCGCCGGCGACGACCTGGTGCTGCACTCGTACTCCTACGACTACGCCGGCCGGCTGGCCAGTGACACCGACGCGATGGGCCGCCGGCTGGAGTACCAGTACTACGCCGACGACCTGCTGCGCCGGGTAGTGCTGAAGAAGTTCCGCGACCCGGACGGCGCCACCCGCGATCAGGTGATCGAGGAGAACACCTACGACGGCGCCGGTCATCTGACCAGGCGGGTCGAGGGCAACGGCTCCCGCATCACCACGCACCGGGTGGACCGGGCCGGCAAGGTCACCGAGACCGTGCAGGACCCGGGCGGCCTGAGCCGCACCAGCACGTTCGCCTTCGACGAGAACGGCAACGTCAAGCGCACCACCAGCACCGGGCGCCCCTCGAACGTGCCCGGCATCGGCACCCAGCCGGTCGACCAGGTCGACTACGACTACGACGACGCGGGCAACGTCACCAAGGAGACCGTCACCGCGGGCACCGGCACCCGCATCACCCGATACGGCTACGACCAGCGCGGGCTACGCACCTCGCTGACCGATGCGCGGGACAACACCACCACCTTCGAGTACGACCGGATCGGCCGGCTGATCAAGGTGATCGGACCGGAGGTCACCGTGGACGACGGCACGCCGTCCACGGTCCGCCCGGTCAGCACCGTCGGATACGACACGTTCGGCGCGCAGACCTCGGCCCGGGATCCGCGCGGGCAGGTCACCCGCACCGAGTACGACCGGCTGGGCCGCGCCGTGCGGGTGCACCAGCCGTCGTACGTGGCGCCGGGCACCCAGGAAGCCGTCAGCCCGGTGACCACGACCGAGTACGACGCGCTGGGCAACGTCGTCACGGTGACCACCGCCGGCGGCGCGATCACCCGGTTCGCGTACGACCAGTTGGGCCGGCTGGCCGCCCGCGACGAACCGGGCGACACCAACGATCAGCGCGCGGTCACCCGGTTCACCTACACCAGGACCGGGCAACTGCTGTCCACGACCGGGCCGACCGGGGCGCGCAGCGAGGCCACGTACGACGACCTCGACCGTCCGGTGACCACCACGCAGATCGAGCGGCACCCGCAGCCCGGCGTCCACACCGGCCGGATCGGCTACGACGACGCGGGCAACGCCCGCACGGTCAGCTCGCCCAGCGGCGCCACCACCCGCAACGAGTTCGACACGCTGGGCCGGATCATCCGGAGCACCTCACCGGCCGGGGTGGTCCAGCAGTACGGCTACGACTACGCCGGCCGGCAGGTCCGCGAGGTCGACGGCAAGGGCCGCGCCACCCGGGTCACCTTCAACCAGTTCGGTGACCGGGTCGCCGACAGCGACCTCGCGCCGGGCACCGAGACCGTGCTGCGCACCCAGACGTACGAGCACGACGCGGCCGGCAACCTGATCGCCGCCACCGACCCGGACCAGCACACCACCCGCTACGAGTACGACGCGGCGAACCGGCTCACCAAGCAGGTCGAGCCGGTCTCCGACAGCCACGCGATCACCACCTCGTTCGGCTACGACGCGGCGGGCAACCGGACCCGCTACACCGACGGGCGTGGCAACGAGACGCGGTACACGTACAACAGCCTCGGCCTGACCGAAGCGGTGATCGAGCCGGCGACGGCCGCGCACCCCGCGGCGGCCGACCGCACCTGGACGGTCGCCTACGACCGGGACAGCCGGCCGGCGAAGCTGGCCGCACCCGGCGGGGTGGAGCGCACCCGCGTTTACGACACCGCGGGCCGGCTGCGCACCGAGACCGGCGGCGGCGCGGAGGCCGCGACCGCCGAACGACAGTTGGGGTACGACCTGGCCGGGCGGCTCACCGCGGTCAGCGCACCGGCCGGGACCAGCACCTTCACGTACAACGACCGGGGCGCGATGATCGGTGCCGCCGGCGCCTCCGGCACGGCCGGGTTCACCTACGACGCCGACGGCAACCTCACCGGGCGCACCGACGCCGCGGGCAGCGCGACGTTCGGCTACGACCGGGGACGGCTGAAGACGCTCACCGACGGGCTCACCGGAACGACACAGACACTGGGGTACGACCAGGCGGGCGCCGTGCAGAGCATCGACTACGGGGGTGGGCGCGCCCGCACGTTCACCTACGACGACTACGGGCACCTGGCGACCGACACGCTGCGCGGCCCGGGCGACGCGGTGATCGCGTCGGTCGCCTACGGGTACGACCGCAACGGACACGTGACCAGTAAGAAGACCACCGGCACGGCGGGTGCCGGTGACAACAGCTACCGGTACGACTTCGCCGGGCGGCTGATCTCCTGGACCGGGCCGCAGGGAACCACCGACTACGCCTGGGACGACGCCGGCAACCGGGTGCGCAACGGGACCAAGACCGCGGCGTACGACCAGCGCAACCGGCTGCTGTCCGACGGCGACTACACCTACTCCTACACGGCGCGCGGGACGCTGCGGACGCGGACCAGCTCGGGGCTCGCCGAGCAGTACACGTTCGACGCGTTCGACCGGATGACCGGCGCGGACGGGCAGAGCTACGTCTACGACGGGCTGGACCGGGTGACCGCCCGCAACGGGGTCGGGTTCACGTACGCCGGTGCGGGCGACGACCCGGTGGCGTACGGCAGCGAGCGGTACAGCCGCGGCCCCGGCGGCGAACTGCTCGCCACCGCGGTCGGCGACGTCGAACGGCTGACCATCGCCGACGGGCACGGCGACATCGTGGCCGAGCTCGACCCGGCGGCCGGCGGGCTGGCGGGATCCACCGCGTACGACCCCTTCGGCAAGAAAACCGCCTCGTCGTCGCCGGAGCGTACGGCCGCCATCGGCTTCCAGGGCGACTGGACCGACCCGGACACCGACCAGGTCGACATGGGCGCGCGCTGGTACCAGCCGGGCACCGGCGGGTTCGTCTCCCGGGACAGCGTCAACTACAGCGGCGGCGCCTCGATCCTGGCCAACCGGTACACGTACGGCGCCGGGGCCCCGCTGGACTTCGCCGACCCGGACGGCCACTGGCCCAAGTGGGTACGCAAGGCGGCGAGCGCGGTCTCCTCGGCGGCCGGCAGGGTAGCGAGTTACGCGGTCACAGCGTGGAACTACGGCGTCTCCGCGGTGAAGGCGTTCGGCAGCGCACTGACCCGCGGCGCGGAGTGGCTCTATAACAAGTCCGGCCTGGCGACCGTGGTCAACGCCGTGAAGAACACGGTGAAGGCCGGGGTGAACTGGGCGAAACAGACGGCCGCGAAGGTGGCGGCCCAAGCCAGAGCAGCCAAAGCAGCGGTCACCGCGGCAGCCAAGAAAGCGGTGGCGACGGCGGTGAGATACACGCCGCTGCCGGTGCTGGCCGCGGTGGCGAAGCCGCTGCTGAAATCCATCGGCAAGGTGGTCTCGACGACGGCGAAGCTGGCCGCGTCGGTGGTGGCGCTGACGGCCACCGCGATCACCGACCCGAACAAGTTCGCCACCACGCTCTACCAGGCGGCGGCTGCCCAGGTGGGCGCCGTGATCGAGACCGTGTCGAAGGCGGCCGCGGCGGTCGGCGAGTTCGTGGTCGAACACAAGGACGCGATCCTCGAAGGGCTGGCGGTGGTCGGTGCCATCGCGGCCGGCATGGCCTGCATGGGCGCGAGCCTGGGCAGCGCGACGATCGCCTGCATCGCGGGCACGGCAGCACTGATCAATCTGGCGAAGGACATCGGCCAGGGCGACATCAAGAACTGGAAGGACGCGGCGAAGTCCGCGGGGATCGGCGCGGCCACCGGCCTGCTGGGAGCAGGCGCGGGCGCGGTGGGCGCGCGGGTGGCGGGCGCGGTGGCCGCCAAGGTCGGCGGCGGGCTGGGCGGGCGCGCCCTGGCCGGCGGTGCCGAGGGCGGCGTGAGCGACGCGGCCGAGCAGCTGGCCACGAGCGGCCGGGTGAACGTCGGCCAGCTCGCGATGTCGGTGGGCCTGGGCGCGGCGACACGCGGCGCCCTGGGCGGACGCGGCGGCCGGCGAGGCGGCGGGGATTGCGACAACAGCTTCACGCCCCGCACCCCTGTGCTGATGGCGGACGGCAGCCGGCGGCCGATCGAGGAGGTGCGGGTCGGCGACCGGGTGCGGGCGACCGACCCGACCACCGGGCGAACGCAGAACCGCAAGGTCACCGCGCTGATCGTCGGCGTAGGCCAGAAGAACCTGGTCGAGGTGACTGTCGCCGCGGGCGGCAAGACGTCAACGGTGACCGCCACTGACGAACACCCGTTCTGGGTGGCGAGCCTGGACCGGTGGGTCAACGCGAAGGACCTGCGACCGGGGTATCGCTTCGAGACCGCTGACCACCGTTCAGTCGAAGTAGTCGGGACGCGGGCGTGGACCCAGCATCAGCGGGTCCACAACCTGAGCGTCGACGGCATCCATACCTACTATGTGCTCGCCGGCGTGGGGTCGGCCCTCGTTCACAACTGCGACACGAACTACACGGATGTCGCCCTCGGCATCCGGGCACAGGGACTTCGTGCGGCGGCTGAGGCGAGCGGGCACACTCATTTCCTCGATGACACACTGGAAGATGCGCTGGCGAATGTGCGGGATGTTGCAAACAATCACCCGAACGCCACTATCCATGTGCGCATGGAGGGATTCAGGATGAGCGACGGGCGGGCGAACGCCTCGCCGGCCGAGCTGTTCGAGGACGCCTACCGGGCGGGCGGCAGTAGCAGCTGGTACACCACGCAACGAGAGATGAACATCATCGGCCGTGCGGTGCGGCTCGGGAACCGAGAGTGGGGAACGATCAAGTTCACGCTGGGCGGCGAGGACGTCAGCTTCCCGCGACCCGGGTTCCTCGGAGGTTAGGTATGCGGAGCATCGCGACCTGGGAACGGGAGTTCAGCATCTGGCACTACTCGGTCAGTTACTCGCGCCTGCTTCTGCGGAGCCTCCGCGATCAGGGCCCGTCGCGAGTGGACGTCCTGTTCTCCAACGTCGGGTTCATGCATATGCCGACTCACTTGCGGCGACTGCAGATAGACATGGCGTCAGACCGGCCATGTGGCATGACTGCGCTCCCAGACTCGGCTGTAGGGAATTGGTATGTGATGAACGGTGGAGAGTTCTACGTCTTCGCCACTCACTGCCAGTGGTATGAGGACGACGGGAATTTCATGTCGCGGTCCAGGTTCGGGCCTTTCAACAGGACGGAATAGTCGCTTCTCCGGGGACGCTCGGGGACTCGGCGGGCGGCCCGGCTTCGGCTTTCTCGAGGTCGGGCGGATGCCCCGTGGCTGGCGAGGAGGGCGGATGCCGCAGCAGCTGCGGTTATCCGTGCCGCAACTCGCGGCCCCCGGCGCGCGACCCCGCCCGGCCCCGGCTCGCGGTCCGGGTGGGCGTTGCGCGGTGTGGGTGCGGCTAGCGCGGTGGCTTGGGGCGGCGGAGCAGGGTGACGCCGTCGTGCCGGGTGCCGGAGCGGTGCGCAAATGCGCAGTCGTCGTTGATGGCACTGACCTGCGTCTATAGCGTCGCGCGCAGGGAGAGACACGCGCTCGCACTTCGGGGGAGAAATGCGAAAATCAATCGGAACATCGGCCGCCGCCGCCGCCGCCGTCGTCGTCGCGGCGGCGCCGCTGGTGCTCGTCGTGTCCGGCCCGGCCCGGGCCGCTGACACCTTCACCTGCACCGGCAGCGCCACCATCTTCGGCGCCGAGCCCAACGGCAACCTGCGCCGCTACTCCTACACCTCACCCGGCACCACCAACACCGCCGGCACGGCGCACGGCATCGTCGGCGCCGGCTGGCAGGGGTTCGGCCGCATCCTGGGCGGCCCGGACGGCAAGGTCTACGGCATCAACTCGACCGGCGTGCACCGGTACCGCTGGAACGGTTCCGGCTGGGACAGCATCAACGGCGCCCAGAGCGAGAAGATCAGCGAAGGCTTCACCGAGTTCGCCGGAGCCGCGAGCCGCAACAAGATCACTATCGACAGTCGCGGCGACTTCTACTCCGTGGACAGCGGCGGGAAGCTGCGCTGGTCGCGGTACGACGAAACCACCAAGACGTGGCCGGTGCTCAACCGGGTCCTGGACACCGGCTGGGACCGGTACGACCTGATCGTCGCCGGCGGCCCCGGTGTGCTGTACGGGCGGGCGGCCGGCAACGGGTACCTCTACCGGCACCGTTTCGAGGCGACCAGCCAGCGCTGGATCAGCCAGAACATGCTGATGGGCAACGGCTGGGAGATGTTCGGCAAGGGCATCTTCTCGGTCGGCGGCGACACCCTCTTCGGGATCCAGAACAACGGCGACCTCAACCACTACCGCTGGCGCCCGGAGGAGCCGACCTGGCCGGTCGGCGGCACCCGGTTCGGTGTGGGCTGGCAGGGTTTCGCCAACACATTCGCGATCACGGACACCTGCCGGGTGGCCGAGCATGACGTGCCGCCGCGCACCGGCACCTCGGTGCAGCCGTTCTCGCCGACCGCGGTGGTGCAGGGGCCGGGTACCGGTACGGCGCTCGCGCCGATCGAGTACGTCTACTCCGACAACATCGGCCGGCTGCGGCACGCGCACCAGGACGATCCCACCATCTTCCGGGTGCAGTGGTCCACGATCGGCACCGACGAGGCGTTCACCGGCAAGCCGGCGCTGATGCAGAACGGTCAGGGCAACCTTCAGGTGATGGCGCAGAGCATCGGGAACGACGTCTGGTCGTTCACCCGGCCCGCCACGGCGAACGCCGGGTGGCAGGTTGGGCAGAACCTCGCCGGGATCATGGGCGGACGGCCGGTGACGGCCCGGCTCAGCGACAACACCACGGTCGTGTTCGCCACCGACGACCAGCGTTCCCTGTGGTTCCGCAGCCAGGACGGGCCGGCCGGCGACCTGCTGCCGTGGCGCAGGCTCGTCGGGCCGGCCCTGAACGACCTGGTGGTGGTGCCGGGTGCGGACCGGTCGGCGACACTGTTCGCCAACGACGCGAGCGGGTTGCCGGTGACCGCGAGCTACCGCGACGCCGGACTGTCCAGCTGGTCGCCGTTGGGTGGCATCACGCCGGCCGGGCCGCTCGCCGCGGTCACGCTGCCCGGGCGCCTCCTGCGGGTCTTCGCCCGGACCGCCGACGGCCAGATCCACACCCAGCTGCAGAGCTCGGCCGGCGGCGCCTTCCCGGGCCGGTGGAAGCCGGTGGGCACGTTCGTCGCGGCCGGACCGCCGGCTGCCGTGCTGGACCCGGCCGAGGGCCGGCTCGCGGTGGTGGCGCGGGGCACGGACAACGAGATCTACCGGGTGTTCGAGACGGCTCAGGGCACCGCCGCCTGGGGTGACTGGGCGCGGTTGAACGACGAGGAATCGGATCCGGCCGCCACCGAGCCGACGATCGCCGAGTTCACCGGCGCAAACGTGCAGTCCTACCTGGTCGTCTACCGCAATCAGAACGACGCCACGCGGGTCTACACCCGACGGCCGCCGTCGGGCAGCCTGACGCGGGCCGGTGGCCGCGCGGCGCCGGCCTTCGTCGCGCACACCCTGCCGGCGCCGCCGCGCTAGGCATCGACGTGTCTGATTCCCGATGCTGTTGCGCAGTTGAGCAGTCAATCGCGCGACGCTCTGGCCGAGGAGGGCGCCGGGATGGTTCCCTTCCGCGAGGAGGACGGGGGTCATGGCCACGATGGAATGGGAGACGGGGGCACGTCAGCCGGCGGCCACGCCACCGGCAGGTCGCTGGGGGCTGTCACCGCTGGCTGACGTGATCTATCGGACGCTGGTGCTGCTCGGCCCGGCGGGCAGCGCGCGCCTGTCGTGCGAGCTGGGTGTCGAGCCGGGCCGGATCGGGCGCGGGGTGGACGAGCTGATCGCGCTCGGCGCGCTCCGCCGGGCCGAGCCGGCCGGTGGGGAGACCTGCTGGGCGGCTCGCGAGCACCACGAGATCACCGCGATCGTACGACGCAGGCGCGCCCCGATCGCGCAGGCCGAGCACTGCCGGCGGCACGTCGCGGCAGTGGCCGGCCTGCACCTGGACCGCCTCCCGCCGGGCCGGGTGCGGGTGCTGCTGAGCCGGCAGCAGGCCCGGGAGCGCATCGCCGAGCTGGTGGCCGGCGAACGCGTCGAGCACCTGGCCATCAACACCGAGGACGTGATCAGCGCCGAGGCGGCCAGTGCCGGCGGCCCGCTCGACCGGTCGCTGATCGAGCGTGGGGTGCGCCTGCGGGTCCTCGGGCTGCCGCCCCGTGACGGCTCGCTCGCCACTCCCACGCCCGGCTCCGAGTACCGCGAGGCCCGCTCGCTGCCGTTGAAACTGTTCGTGTTCGACCGCCGGGTCGCGCTGTTCCCACTGGACCCGGACAACTTCAACGCCGGCGCTGTCGAGGTGGCCGACCGGGACGCGGCGGCGCACCTGACCCGGTTGTTCCGCCGGATCTGGCGGACGGCCGACGATCCGACCCGCCGGGAGGTGCCCGCCGTCGTGCTGACGAACCGCGAGAGGGCCATTCTCACGCTGCTGGCGGCCGGTGCCAGCGAGGAGGCAGCCGCCGCCGAGCTCAAGCTGAGCCGGCGGACGGTGGTTTATGCGATGCGCGCCCTGATGGACCGGCTCGGTGTGGAGAACCGGTTCCAGCTGGCGTTGGTGCTCGGCGCCGCCGGTGCGGTGCCGATCCCGGATACAGGAGAGAGAAAGTGACTCATACGGGGGTAGCGAAAGTGACTCGTCCGAGATGGCGCCCGGTCGCGGTGCTGACCGCGATCATCGCCCTGGTGTTCGCGCCGGCGCCGCCAGCGGCGGCCGACCCGCCGTTCGGCGGAGACTCCACGATCCACCCGTGGTTGATGGCGCCGTGCGTCGTGCCCCGGTTCGACGCCCTGGTGATCGACAACCACTTCGACCTGGTGGTGGTGACCGGCTCGGCGACGGAGTGCCCGCCGTCGGTGAACAACGGCGGCTTCCGGCTGGCCGGATATCTGCCGGGCGAGGCGGAGGGCGTGGGCGAGGGGTACAACGTCCGGCTGTTCCCACCGAGGTCGGACGCGCCGGCCGTCGTCCGGCCGTTCGGTGCCGCCGTCGTGCCGGCTGCGCCCGGTGACTACGGGGTCTGCCTGCTCGCCGGTGCTAATGAGAGAAGACTCTGCGCCAAGGTGTCGGTCTGGATCGACGAGGCCAAACAGCGGCGCACCGAGCTCAAGCCGATATCGGTCGACGATCGTCTGGTCGCCAAGAACGTCCGGCTGAAGCCGTACACCGGAAAGGTCTCCCCGCCCAGCGACCTCGGCGGCACGTGCGGATCCTGCTACTGAGAAAAGGCGTACGCCGCGGATCACCGGTCCACCGCCGGGTGCGGCGGACCGGCCCGTCGCGGTCACTGTGGCCGATGCTCTTCTCCTGAGGGCCGTCGGCGTGGAGAATCGGTCGCCGCCGATCATTGCCGACCACGGGGGACGAACCATGCCTTTTGACGGGTTCATCTCGTACAGCCATGCCGCCGACGGGCGGCTCGCGCCCGCGGTGCAGCGTGGCCTGCACCGGCTGGCGCGACCATGGCACCGCCGCCGGGCATTGTGGATCTTCCGGGATCAGACCGGGCTGGCGGTCACGCCGGGTCTGTGGTCGTCGATCCAGACCGCGCTGGACGGCTCTCAGTACTTCGTGCTGCTGGCCTCGCCGGAGGCGGCGCGCTCGCCGTGGGTGAACAAGGAGATCGAGCACTGGGTGGCCACCAAGTCACCGCAGCGGATCCTGCCGGTGCTGACCGACGGCGAGTGGCGGTGGGATGCCGCGGCCGGTGACTTCACCGACGACTCCACGGCGGTGCCGGCCGCCCTGCGCGGCGTCTTCGCCGAGGAGCCGCTCTATCTGGACCTGCGGTGGGCCCGCGACGACCTGCACCTGAGCCTGCGGCACGCGCGTTTCCGGGACGCGATCGCGCAGCTGGGGGCGCCGATGCACGGCGTCAGCAAGGACGAGCTGGAGAGCGAGGACGTACGCCAGCATCGGCGTGCCCGCCGGTTGTGGTCGACGGCGATGGCGACGCTGGTGGTGTTGGCTCTGGTGGCCTCGCTGACCGGGGTGCTGGCGATGCGCAACGCCGGGCTGGCCCAGGCCTCGGCGGTGGAGGCCCGGCGGCAGCAGGCGCACGCCCAGCTGCAGGAGGGGCAGGCGCAGGCAGCCGCGGCGGAGACCCGCCGGCAGGAGCGGCTCGCCGGCGAGCAGCGTGCGCTGGCGGACCAGGCGGCGGCGGACGCGACCCGGCAGCAGGAGAACGCGGGGAAGCAGGAGAAGAACGCCCGGCGCCAGCAGGAGAATGCGCGGCGGCAGCAGGAGAACGCCCGGCGCGCCGAGGAGGATGCCCGCCGTGCCGAGGAGGACGCCCGCCGCGCCGACGAGGATGCGCGCCGCCAGCAGGAGGACGCCCTCCGGCAGAAGGAGAACGCCCGGCGGTACGAGGAGGACGCCCGGCGGCAGAAGGAGGACGCCCGGCTCGCCGAGCAGGACGCGCGGGAGCAGCAGGAGAACGCCCGGCGCCATGAGCGGGACGCCCGGCGGCAGCAGCAGCTCGCGGACCAGGCGGAGGCCCGGGCCCGGCATCAGGAGAAGCTGGCGAAGCAGCATCAGGAACGCGCCGAGCAGGCCACCGAGGAACGGCGGCGGCAGGAGAAGATCGCACGCGAGCAGGAGCAGCTGGCCCGGGAAGCGGCCGAAGAGGCCCGCCGGCAGCGTGCGGAGTCGGCGCTGCAGCGGCGGATCGCGATCAACCAGCGGCTGATGGAACGGGCCCGCGGGATGATCGAATACGATCCGAAGAAGGCCCTCATGCTGGGTGCGGCCGCGCAGAAGCTGCACGCCGACGAGCGGACCCGGGACCAGCTCGGCCAGCTCGTCATGTCGACGCACTACGCCGGCGCCCTCGCCGACGTCGCCGATGTCGCCACCTTGGCGAACAATGTGCTCGTCACCGCGGACGCCGGCGGAACGGTGTCGCTGTGGGACATCTCCCACCCGGCGCGGCCGGTCCGGCTCGGCCGCGTGCCGGCCGGCGGGGCGGCTGCCAAGACGCTGGCGTCCAGCCCGGACGGGCAGACTGTCGCCGTCCTCGACGGGGGAACGGCCGCGGTGCTCTGGAACGTCAGCGACCCGGCCCGCCCGGCCCGGGTGGCGGAGCTCACCGACGCCGCCGGCATCGTCACGGTGGCGTTCAGCCCGGACGGGCGCACCGTCGCCACCGGCAACCGGGACAAGAACACCACGCTGTGGGACGTGCGGGCCGAACCGGGTCCAGCCGTGCTCAGCACGTTGCCGGCGGCGCACTCGCTGACGTTCGGCCCGGCGGGGAAGACCGCGGCCACCAGCGGCGCGACCGCCACCGTATGGAATCTCGCTGATGTGGCCAAGCCCGTCCAGCTCGCCGTCCTCGACAGCCCGCTCAGCACTTTCGTCCCCGACGGAATGGTCGCGTTCAACCCGAAGCACCCCGTGGTTCTCGTCGAGAACACCTACGGGGACCTCAAGCCCTGGGATCTGCGGGACCCGGCCAATCCGACGAGGGGCGTCGAGATCGAAGCGGCGACCGGAGACTCGAAGGTCACCCGGGTCGAGTTCAGCGCGGACGGGTGGACGGTGGCCGTCAGCGACTCGAGCGGAACGACCCGGGTGCGGAACCTCACGCTCGGTTCGCAGGCATGGACGACCGGGATGCAGGGCCGCGTCGCCGAGCTGGTCGGCCGCGACGGCCCGGTGCGGTCGTCGGCCCTGAGCCGGGACGGGAAGCTGCTGATCACCGCCGGTGAACGCCGGATGGCGAAGCTCTGGCGGGTCCGGGGCGCGTTCGCGCGCGATGCGGTCGCCACGATGGTCCGGCCGGCCCCCGCTGACGTCGTCGGGGTGGCGTTCGCCCCCGACGGGCGCTCCGTGCTCGTCGCGGACTCAGATGGATCGGCCGTGTCCTGGGACCTGGCCGATCCGGCGCGCCCCGTCGAGAGCGCCCCCCGGCAGCTGAACACCGGCTGGATCCAGCTGATGGAGCTCAGCAAGGACGGGCGCACCATGGCCGTCGCCGACATCGAGGGGACGGTGACGCTGTTCGACATGACCCGGCCGGCCGAGCCGGCGCGGCTGGCCACCATCACCGACACTGCCGACGTGTACGCGATCACGTTCAGCCCGGACGGGAAGATCCTGGCCGTCGGCCGGGCGGGCGGCAAGACGACCTTGTTCGGCCTGGCCGACCGGACCCGGCCGGCCCCGCTCGGCGAGGTCACCGACCGCGGCATCCTGGGTTCGATCGCATTCAGCGCGGACGGGCGCACCATGTCCGTCAGCGCGGGATACAACGTGACGCTGTGGAACGTGACCGTTCCCTCCGCGCCGGTACGCCACGCGGAGCTCTCCATGGACACCACCTCCTTCACGGCGGCGTTCAACCCGGACGGCAGCATGCTGGCCGTCGCTGCCGGCTTCGACGGGACGGTGACGCTCTGGGACATCGCCGACCTGGACCAGCCGCACCGGCTCGGCACCCTGAAAGGAGCCGAGACCGGGGTGCGATGGGTGGGGTTCAGCCCGGACGGCCGCACGCTGGCGACGGCCGGTCTCAGCGAGGCGCGGCTGTGGGAGGTCACTGATCGCATCACCCCGGTGCGGGTCGCCACGCTGGCGAGCGCCCAGCTCCGATCACGTGATCTGGCCTTCAGCCCGGACGGCCGCACGCTGGCGGCGGCCGGCAGCCGATCCGTCACGCTGTGGGATTACTCGGTGCCGGAGGAACTCCTGACCGACCCGGGCGCACAAGCCTGCATCATCACCGGTCGCGGCCTCACCGCCGAGGAATGGGCGCGCTATGTCCCGGAGCTCGAGCACGAGCCCACCTGTTGACCGGCACCGTCAGCCGGGGAGTTCCATGCGCGGGTCGTAACGTCCGTCGGCCAGCCAGCGGAGCATGTCGCCGGCGAGCCGGCGCAGGCGGCGCGGGTCGAACCGGTCGTCCGGAGCCCCGAACGGCTGGTCCGCGACGGCGAGGACCCGTGACAGCAGGCGGGTCCCGCCCCGGTGCACCATGCCCAGCTCGCCGTCGCCGGTGAGAGCCCACGCCGCCCCCGGCGCCTTCCGGATGACGACCGCACCGAGGTACGCCGTGAGCAGCTCCACCGTCACCCGGTACCACGGCTCGAACAGCACCCGGCCGGCCCGGATGTCCGAGCCCGTCAGCGTGCCGTACCACGCCGTCGGCAGGGCGGGCGTCTCGTCCGCGAAGGCGCTCCGGAACCGGTCGGGCATGCGGCGCATCCGCTTGCACACCTCGTCGAGCGAGTGCCGGGACTCGTCCAGCGGCACGCCGGTCAGCCGCTGCAATCGCGCGGTCCGTGCCGCCACGCCCGCCTGCCAGGCCTTCAGCATCGCCTCGTCGGCGACGCTGAGCCGCGGGTTGACCCCGGTGGTCAGCGGCGGCACCCCCCACTGCTCGACGAGCCCCAGCAGGTACGGCCGCTGTTGCGGCTGGGTGCGCTCGTAGGCGTGCTGATAGACCACATGCGCCTCCGGCAGCTCGCCGCGCGCGACGAGCACCCGGCCGTGCAGCAGGGCCTCACCGCTCGGGTACGGCCGGCGGCCGTCCGCCGCGACGGAGCGGTCCTGCCGCCAGCGGTCCAGCATGGCGTCCACGGACGGCAGCGCGTCCAGCGCCGGCAGCACCCGGCCGGTGATGACCTCCGTCAGCGCCCCGCCGTCGGCCAGATCGACGCTGTGGCGGGCGACCGTGGTGGGCGTATCACCTTCCGGCAGCGCGAGGCGGACTTCGGCCGTGACGGTGGCGGTGTGCCCGCCCGGCTCCCGGCCGAACTGGTGGTCGAGAACGATGGTGTGGGCGAGGTCGGCGTCCAGCACCCGGGTCAGCCGCCGGCCGTCCCGCCGGAATCCCGGTGCGAGACCGCCGACGGTCCGGGCCGCCTGATCCATCTCGGTCATCCAGGACCGCTGCTGCCCGGCCGCCCCGTCCCACCAGCGGCGCAGCACACTGGTCAGGTCCGCACCCGGCACACCGGGCGCGGTGATCTCGACGATCTCCCGCTCGACGTGCTCCACCCCGGTGATCCCGGGCACCGACGGGAGGAACCCGACCGCCTCCGCGACGAGGTCCTCGCGTTCGCTCGCGACGACCTCGTCGAACACCAGCACGTGCGACGCCGGGCCGTTGCTCTGCTCGGCGATGTGCCAGTCCTCATCCACGGCGGTCAGTATGCCGTCCGGCGTCACCGGCCATGACCCCGTGGACGCGCGGCCGGGTCCCCTAGGCTGAGGTCATGAAGGTTCTGTCCATCCAGTCGGTGGTCGCGCACGGCCATGTCGGCAACTCCGCGGCCGTGTTCCCGCTGCAGCGCATCGGTGTCGAGGTCGTCCCGATCCCCACGGTGAACTTCTCCAACCACACGGGCTACGGCGCCTGGCGGGGGCCGCTCATCCCACCGCCGGATGTCGCCGAGATCCTGCTCGGCGTCCAGGAGCGCGGGGTGTTCCCGCAGATCGACGCCGTGCTGTCGGGATATCAGGGCGGGGCGGGCATCGCCGACGTCATCATCGACGCGGTGCGCCGGGTGAAGGCCGCGAACCCCTCGGCCGTCTACGCCTGCGACCCGGTCATGGGCAACGCCAAGTCCGGGTGCTTCGTCGCACCGGAGATCCCGGTGCTGCTGCGGGACCGGGTCGTGCCGGTGGCCGACATCATCACCCCGAACCAGTTCGAGCTGGGGTTCCTGACCGGCACCGAGCCGGCGAGCCTCGAGTCGACGCTGGCCTCGGTCGACCTGGCCCGCGCGATGGGCCCGTCGACCGTGCTGGTCACCAGCGTGGAGCGGCCCGACCGGGCGGAGGGCACCATCGAGATGCTGGTGGCCGACGATGCCGGCGCCTGGCTGGTGAGCACCCCGCACCTGCCGTTCAAGGCGAACGGGTCCGGTGACGTCACGGCCGCCCTGTTCACCGCCCACTACGTCGGGACCGGGGACGCGGCGGTGGCGCTGGAGCGGACAGCCTCCAGCGTCTTCGACCTGATCGAGACGACCTACCGGTCCGGCGAGCGTGAGCTCCAGCTGGTGCCGGCCCAGGAGTTCTACGCCACGCCGCGCATGCAGTTCAGCGCCGAGCGGGTCCGCTGAGCCCAGCCCTGTCCGGGCCGGGCGCATCGACGTACCGGCCGCCCGCCGAAGAGCAACGCGACCGGGTAGTTCTCGCCATGGCGAGGCTGCCCGGTCACTGCCGGGCCATCGCCACCCGCAGACGCTCGTCGGGGTGAACCAGGTGGTCGTGGTCGTCGTCGCCGAGGTCGATACGGACCCAGCTGATGCGGCCGGTGAATCGGCTGCTGTCGGTGGTGTAGTCGGTGGTGACGGTGGTGCCGGACTCGTACCCGATGTCGGTCGTCTCGTCGGCGGAGAAGATCATCGGCTGGGTCGCTCCGACGCGCCCCGCGCCGACGCGATTGCCGTCGTGGTAGAGGGTGACGTCGCCGCCCTTGGCGAGTCCGCCGCCGTCATAGGCGAACTCGGCACGCACCTGATGTGTGCCGGCCGGGACCGGAACGTCGGCCTGGGCAGTGAACCGGTGGATGCCGAGCACGTTGTAGGTGAACGTGAGCCGACTGTCCCGGACGTGGACGGACCACCCGCCGAACCGGCCACCCTGCGCGATGATCACACCGTCGGCGCCGCTCGCCGGCACCTCGACCTCCGCGGTGACGGTGAACGACTTGTTCTTGATGCTGACCACGCTGTTCTCCGACAGGCGTCCCATGCCGGGATAGAGGACCTGGGAGTTCCCGCGGATCAGCGTCGGCCGTCCGGCCATGCCCGCATCGAGCCGCTCGGCCGTGCGGTCGTCGATGGGGAGCACGTTGTACTTCGTCGCCTCGATGAGCCAGAGCCGTTGCAGCTTGGCGAGCATCTCCGGGTGCTTGGCGGCCAGGTTGTGCGCCTGGCTGTAGTCGCCGTCCTCGTAGAGTTCCCACACGTCGTCGTCGAAGGCCGGCAGGTCTCCACCGACCATGACCCAGGGGGTGCGGTGTTTGGTCACCGCGGTCCAGCCCCGGAAGTAGACACCCCGGTTGGCGAACATCTCGAAGTACTGCAGGTCGTGGCGCTCCGCCGCCTCCGCCTCAGCGAAGGTGTACCGCATGCTGGTGCCTTCCATCGGCGACTGCTGCACACCGTTGACGACAGTGGGCTCGGGCAGCCCGGCGGCTTCCAGGACGGTGGGCGCCACGTCGATCACGTGGGTGAACTGCGGGCGCAGACCTCCGCGCTCGGTGATGCCGGCCGGCCAGTGCACGATGGCGCCGTTGCGGGTGCCGCCCCAGTGCGACGCCACCTGCTTGGTCCACTGGAACGGCGCGTTCATCGCCCAGGCCCAGCCCACCGAATAGTGGTTGTACGAGCTCGGGGTGCCGAGCTCGGGCATCTTGCTGACCAGGAACTCCGGTGTCTCCAGCTCCGCCATGCCGTTGAAGTTCGCCATCTCGTTGAAGGCGCCGTTCATGGTGCCTTCGGCGGACGCGCCGTTGTCGCCGACGATGTAATAGATCAGCGTGTTGTCCAGCGCGCCGAGCCCGTCGATCGCGTCGATCAGCCGGCCGACCTGATGATCGGTGTGCTCCAGGAACCCGGCGTAGACCTCCATCTGCCGGGCCAGCACCGGCTTGAGCTGCTCCGGCATGTCGTCCCACGCGGTGATCTCGGCGTGCCTGTCGGTCAGCTCGGCGTCCGGCGGGATCACTCCCAGCTCCTTCTGCCGCGCGAACGTCCGCTCCCGCTGCACGTCCCACCCGTCGTCGAACCGGCCCCGATAGCGGTCGGCCCAGTCCTGCGGCACGTGGTGCGGTGCGTGTGTCGCCCCCGGCGCGAAGTACATGAAGAACGGCTTGTCCGGCATCAACGCCTTCTGCTGGCGGACCCAGTTGCACGCCCGGTCGGCCAGGTCCTCGGTCAGGTGATATCCCCGTTCGGCGGTCGCCGGCGGCTCGACCGGGGTGGTGCCCTCGTACAACGCCGGTTCCCACTGGTTGTTCTCGCCGCCGATGAAGCCGTAGAACGTCTCGAATCCGCCGCCACCCGACGGCCATCCGTCGAACGGGCCCATCGGCGACGACTGCCAGACGGGGACCTCGTGACACTTGCCGAACTGTGCGGTGGAGTACCCGTTCAACTTCAAGGTCATCGCCAGCGGCGCCTTCGTGTTCGGCCGTACCGAACTGTTGCCCGGCGCCGAGGTGGCGGTCTCGGTGATGCTGCCCATGCCCACCGAGTGATGGTTGCGCCCGGTCAGCAGCGCGGCCCGGGTGGGCGCGCAGAGCGCGGTCGTATGGAAGCGGTTGTACCTGAGCCCGCCTCCGGCCAGTCGCTCGGCTGTGGGCGTCCGGCAGGGGCCGCCGAAGACGCTCGACGCGCCGAACCCGACGTCGTCCAGGAGGACGATCAGCACGTTCGGCGCCCCCTCGGGTGGGCGCAGCGGCTCGATCGGCGGGAAGGCGGTGTCCGGGTCCTTGGCGTCATAGGTCGTCAGGCCGGGGGACGGCCGGTCCGGGATCGGCAGCATCGTGCGGGCGTGTCGATCAGGGGCGTTGGCCATCTCGTCCTCCAGCAATTCCGCGCGTCTGGGCCCGATCGTCCGGCAGCCGCCCGGAGCCGCCATCACCCGAGCGGGATGAAGACGGCCGCATTGCTCTGACCAGAGAATCGCTGGGTGCGCCCGGGTCCCGGTCCACATCGGCAAGCGACGGTCGTTGAAGAGGTGTGGCAGATGACCGAGGTGGTCATGCTCGAGGGCGGAACGTTCCGGATGGGCAGCGACGACGGGTACGCCTACCCGGAGGACGGTGAGGGACCGGTCCGGTCAGTACGGGTGGCACCGTTCCGGATCGCGGCCACCTGCGTGTCGAACGCGGAGTTCGGCGACTTCGTCACGGCGACCTCCTACGTCACGACAGCCGAGCGGCACGGGACGTCGTTCGTCTTCGCCGGGCTGCTCCCGGACGACTTTCCGCCCACACGCGCGGTGGGCGCCGCGCCGTGGTGGCGCGAGGTGCCCGGCGCGTCGTGGCGGCGTCCCGAGGGCGGCGACTCGACGGTGGACGACCGGGCCGGCCATCCGGTCGTCCACGTCAGCTGGGACGACGCCCAGGCGTACTGCCGATGGTCGGGCCTGCGACTGCCGACGGAGGCGGAGTGGGAGTACGCCGCCCGTGGCGGCCTCGACGGTATGCGCTTCCCGTGGGGAGACCAGCTGCGACCGGGCGGGGAGCATCGGATGAACGTGTGGCAGGGCGACTTCCCCGTCTGCAACACCCGGGCCGACGGGTACCTCGGCACCGCCCCGGCTGACGCCTACCCGCCGAACGGTTACGGCCTGCACAACATGACCGGCAACGTCTGGGAGTGGACCGCCGACCGGTTCAGCACCACGTGGCATGCCGACACGCAACGGAAGAATCCGGCCGGCCCGGCGACCAGCGATCGACGGGCCCTGCGCGGCGGGTCCTATCTCTGCCACTCCTCCCACTGCCGGCGCTATCGGGTCTCGGCCCGGATGGCCAACACCCCGGACAGCAGCACGGGCAACATCGGTTTCCGGTGCGCCCGCGACGCGTAGCGGCCGGTCCATCTCTGTTGAGCACCGCCAGGAGGCGAGCATGGAAGCGGCCGCGATCGCCCTGGTGATGCTGGCCGTCTTCGGCTGGGGCCTGACCTCGGCCCGGCTCGGCCGCGCCGACCTGAGCGCCCCGATCGTGTTCGTCTCGCTCGGCCTGCTGCTCGCCGAGGGCATGAAGGTGATGGAACCGGAGTTCACCCGGGAGTCGGTCAAGGTGCTCGCCGAGGTCACCCTCGTCTGGGTGCTGTTCGCCGACGCGTCCCGGGTCGGGCCGCGCGAGGTCCGCGCCGACGCGGGGCTGTACACCCGGCTGCTGGCGGTCGGTCTGCCGCTCACCATCGCCGGCGGGGCGCTGCTGGCCATGCTGCTCTTCGACGGCCTCGGCGTCTGGCTCGCGCTGCTGGTCGGCGCCGCGCTCGCGCCGACCGACGCGGCGCTGGGCGCCACGGTGATGACCGACCCGGCCGTGCCGCACCGGATCAGGCGGGTGCTGAACGTGGAGAGCGGCCTCAACGACGGCATCGCCACGCCGGTGGTGACCGTCGCCATTGCCGGCGCCGCTGCCGCGGAGGCCGTGCAGGGGGTGCCGGGTCCGGGTGCCGCCGTCGTCGACCTGGCCGTCGGCGTCGCTGTCGGCCTGCTCGCCGGCCTGCTCGGCGGCCGGGCGATGCGGGGCGCCCGCCGGCGGGGGTGGGCGTCCGGGGAGTTCGCCGGCCCGGCTGTGCTCGCGCTCGCGGCCGGCTCGTACGCCGGCACCCTGTGGCTCGACGGCAACGGCTTCGTCGCCGCGTTCGTCGCCGGCCTCGCCTACGGCCACTTCGCCGGCCGGGGCGGCGCCGCGGAGGTCTTCTACGTCGAGCAGACGGCGGGCTTCGTCTCGCTGATCACCTGGCTGCTCTTCGGTGCCGTCGCCGTGCCGATCGTCCTCGACCGGGCGGATTGGCGGACCGTCGGGTACGCCGTGCTGAGCCTCACCGTGGTCCGCATGGTTCCGGTCGGGCTGGTGCTGCTCCGCTCCGGACTGTCGCTGCCGACCATCGCGTTCGTCGGGTGGTTCGGCCCTCGTGGCCTCGCCTCGATCATTTTTGCCCTGATCGCCGTGGAGGAGCTGCACGAGGGCGCCCACAGCGTGGTGGCGGTCATCGGCATGACCGTGTTGCTCAGCGTCTTCGCCCACGGGCTCAGCGCGAAACCCCTCGCCGGCCGGTACGCGGCGACGATGACTCACGGCGCGGAATCGGCTGGCGGGAACGAAGATCACCACCTTGCGGTACGCGGATTGCACCCCCGCTCGCACGACGGGACGGAGTGAAGTTCCGTAACCCGGGACACGCGATGGCAGACATGGTGTCCGTCGCGGATGTCCGTCCGGTGTGGCGTACTACCCGTGAGGCAATCATTACGTTATGAGGGCGGAGGATTCGATGCTTCCTCCTCTGGAGGATGGATAGTGCCCCTGTTTCGCTGGGGACGGCACCGCCGTCACGAGCCGAGCATCCAGGAGGAGCAGGTCTCCGCAGCGCGGGACGAGGCACCGGAGATGCCACCGCCACCGCCACCGCCCGAACCGTGGCGGCCGGTGGCCAGCGAGTTCGCCGAACGGGTGCTGATGCTCACCTGGGCCGCGGTGTCGCAGCTGGCCGAGGTCGAGAGCACCGAGCAGGACCCCGAGCGCCTGCGCCGGCTCTATCACACCGACCACGCGCTGACCCGCATCCGGCGCATCGCCGAGAACGTCCAGGTTCTCACCGGCGTGCAGATCGAGGACCCCGGACGGCAGATCACCACGGTGCTCGACGTGATCCGGGCGGCCGCCTCCGCGGTCGAGAACTACCAGCGCATCCGGCTCGGCCGCATCGTGGATCTCGCGGTCGCGGAGGTCGCCGCCGACGACGTGATCCGGATCCTCACCGAGCTGGTCGACAACGCGATCCGCTATTCACCGCCGCACGCGCCGGTGACCGTCTCGGCGCATCTCACCGACGCCGGTCACGTGCTGGTCCGGGTCGAAGACAGCGGCATCGGCGTGAACCCGGCCGCGTTGCCGCAGCTCAACGCCATGCTCGACGCCGGAACATACCTGGCCACCGACGCGCCGCAGGCCTCGCACCTCGGGCTGCCGGTGGTGGCCCGGCTGATCCAGCGGCACAGCTCGCTGCGGGTGCAACTGACGCCGCACCAGCCGGCCGGGACGACCGCGATGCTGCTCATCGGCGGCGAGCTGGTGTGTGAGGTGCCACCGGCTGCGGCGCCTGCTCCGGTCGTACCACCGCCGGTGGTGTCTGTGCCGGAAGAGCGACCGCCGGCCGACGCTGATCCGGTTCCCACCGCCGTGCTTCCCGCGCAGCGGCCGGCCGGGACGGCAGCGCCGATGCCCCGGCGGGTGCCGGCCAGCGTCCGCAGTGCCGCGCATCAGGCGCCGTCGCCCGCCGTGCCGCCCGCCCCGCCGGGTTACCGCAGCGCGTGGCACGACGACGCCGCCGACTTCAACGCCGGGGTGGACTCCGCCTCCCCACCGGCCTGACGAGGGAACACTATGACCGACTACCGTCATCCGTCCGGTGAGCTGCCGGACGTCACCTGGTTGCTGCGCCGGCTCGCCGAGGAGGTCCCCGGCGTCACCAGCGTCGTGCTCGTCTCGGCGGACGGCCTGCAACTGGCGTCGGCCGGCACCATCGACCGGACGCTCGCCGACAGCGTCTCGGCGCTGACGTCCGGCCTGCTGGGCATCGTCAAGCAGCTCGGCCGCGAGCTGCGCGTCGGCGACCCGGAGACCTTCACGATCCGCTATCCGCACGGCCATCTCGCCTTCGTGCGCATCGGCGACTCGGCCGGGCTGTTCGCCTCCGCCTCGGTGGACACCGACCTCAAACGCCTGGGGTACGGGATGGGCCGGTTCGTCGAGGGCGTCGGGCACGCGCTGACCCCGCAGATCCGGCACGAGCTGCATCAGCGCACGCTCAGCAGGTCGGCCGGATGATGCCCTCGCCGTGGCGGATGCACTGGAAGGTGCGGCCCTATCTGCTGGCCGGCGGCCGCACCACCACCCGTGATCCGCTGCTCGTGCACACACTCGTGTCGTCCGGCGGCCGGTACGACCCCCTGTTCGCCGCCAGTCTCGCCCCCGAGACGCGCACGCTCTACGAGAAGGCGCAGGCCCGGCAGATGTGCTCGGTGGCCGAGCTGTCGGCCAGCTGCGGGATGCCGTTGGGCCTGACCCGGGTGCTGATCGGCGATCTGCTCAAGGTCGGCCATCTCGTGATCCACGACGACCGCCGGCCCGCCCACGACCCCGACCTGTTGGAGAGACTCCGTGCTGGGCTCCTCAAGCTCGCTTGACGCCGCGATACCGGCGGTCACCTCGGCCAAGATCGTCGTCGCGGGCGGGTTCGGGGTGGGCAAGACCACGGCCGTCGGCGCCATCTCCGAGATCCCGGCGATCAGGACCGAGTCGTGGATGACCGCCGCGACCGCCCAGATCGACCGGCTCGACCCCGGCATCGACAAGACCACCACGACGGTGGCCATGGACTTCGGCCGGATAACCATCGACGAATCCCTGGTGCTGTACCTGTTCGGCACCCCGGGACAACCGCGCTTCTGGCAGATGTGGGACGACCTGTCCCGAGGGGCGGTCGGCGCGCTGGTGCTCGTCGACACCAACCAGCTCGACCTGAGCTTCCCTGCGGTCAACTACTTCGAGCAGGACACCAACCTGCCCTGGGTGGTCTGCGTCAACCTGTTCCACGGCCGTCTCGGCCACGACCTCGCCGACGTCCGGGACGCGCTGACCCTGCCGCCGCACGTCCCGCTGATCTCCGCGGACGTCCGCGAGTCCCGGCACGTCGCCCAGGCCCTGCTGGCCGTGGTGGATCACGCCCGGGCGCGGGCCACGAACGGAGGCCGGCCGGCCGCCCCGTTCGCCGTCGCCGGTGGTTGAAAAGTCTGGAGGCAGAAATGCGCAAGATCCTTGTCGTCGGAGCCGGACAGTCCGGGCTGCAGCTCGCCCTGAGCCTGCTGATCGAGGGATACGAGGTGACGATCATGTCGGCCCGCACCCCGGAGGAGATCCGCGGCGGCTGGCCCACCTCGACACAGGCCATGTTCCATCTGGCGCTGGAGACCGAACGCGCCTATCAGCTCAACTTCTGGGAGCAGCACGCGCCCGCGCTGGGCGGTCTGCACGTGACGCTGTCCGCCCCGCCGGGCACCCAGGCCCTCGACATGATGGCCCCGCTCGACCACAGCGCGTGCTCCGTCGACCAGCGCCTCAAGATGGCCGGCTGGCTGGAACTGGCCGAGCAGCGCGGCGCCGACGTCATCTACAACGCGGTCACCACCGAGGACCTCGACGTGCTGACCCGGATGGGCCGGTACGACCTGACCGTCGTCGCGGCCGGCAAGGGTGAGCTGGTCGCCGCGTTCGACCGCGACCCGGAACGCTCGCTCTACACCACACCGCAACGGGGCCTCGCCGTCGCCTATGTGCACGGGCTCGACCCCGACCCCCGGTGGCCGGAACCGCACATCGGCTTCCACGCCGTCCCCGGGTTCGGCGAGCTGTTCGTCATTCCCGGCCTCACGCTGACCGGCCCGTGCGACATCCTGTTCTGGGAGGCGGTGCCCGGCGGCCCGCTGGACCGGTGGCCGGACGGGCCGACCCGGCTGCACCCCGAGGAGCACCTGCGGATCACCCTCGAGCTGATCAAGCAGTACCTGCCGTGGGTCGCCGAGCGGGCCGGCGACGTGCGCCTCACCGACGCCAAGGCCACCCTGCACGGCCGGTACACCCCGACGGTGCGCCGCCCGGTCGCGCACCTGCCCGGCGGCGGCGCCGTCCTCGGCATGGCCGACGTGGTGGTCGCCAACGACCCGATCACCGGCCAGGGCTCCAACACCGCCGCGAAGTGCGCCGACGCGTACCTCCGGGCCATCCTCGCCCGCGGCGACCGGCCGTTCGACGCGCAGTGGATGACCGAGACGTTCGAGGCCTTCTGGGCCGACCACGGGCGGGCGGTCACCGGATGGACCAACGCGATGCTCCAGCCGCTGCCGGAGCACGTGCAGCAGCTGCTCGGCACCGGCGCGGTCAACCCGGTGGTGGCGCGCCGCTTCGCCAACGGCTTCTCCGACCCCCGCGACTTCGGCGACTGGTTCATGACCCCGGACAAGGCCGCCGCGTACCTCGCTCAGGTGTCCTGAGCCGCAACCGGCCTTCAGACTTTTTGAGGCGCCGCCGGCCAGAACTGGAACAGGAACGCCTCCACCCCGCGCAGCTCTCGATGCCGGCGCGCGGGGTCGCGGCGGCGATGCGGGACCGCCCGGCGCTGTACGCCCGCAACTCGTAACGGCCGGGCGGGCCGATCCGCACCACGTGCGTGTCGGTCGGCTGAACCTCCAGATAACCGCTGTCCAGCCGAACCCGGCCCGCCTTGCCGCCCTACCACCCGCCGGGGCATCGTTCCTCCTTGCGGCGGGACCCGGCGCGTAGGGTTTGGACGGTTCGAGCAGGACGTTACGGTGGTCTGATGTCTACGAGACTGTCACCCGCGGAATGGGCCCGCCGACGCCGGGCCGACCGCGTCGACCGGCGGCTCGAGGTGGCCGGCGCGCGGGCGTTCGGACGACTCGGCCGCCTGGGGGAGAGCTGGCACATCGTCGACTGGTCGCAGACCGGTCTGTCGCGGCGGCACGACGAGCACGACCCGGTGCGCGCCCGGGCCGGGTTCCTGGCGATCGGGCCGGGCGGGGTCTATGCGGTGACCGTCGCCGACCAGGGACTTTTCCGGGTTCTGATCGTCGGCGACGTGGTGCAGATCAACGGCCGGCGGCTGCCGTACGTCGCCGAGGCACGCCGTGCCGCCGGCCGGGCCGCTGCCGCGCTGTCCGCGGCGGCGGGCGTCAACGTGCCGGTCACCCCGGTTCTCGCCTTCACCGGCGTCGGCGTGATCAGCACCCACGGCCTGTCGCCCACCTGCCTGATCACCAACGACCGGGAGCTGGACAAGCTCCTGACCGCCGGTGGCCAGCGCATCAACCCGGGCACCGCGTCCCGGCTCGCCAGGATCGCCCGGGACCGGGCCGCGGAATGATCCGGGGTACGCGTGAACGCCGGCGCCCGTGGCTCGACGAGCCACGGGCGCCGGCGGTGCGATGCGGGGTCAGGCCGGCGTCGCGAACACCTGCGTCCAGTACTGGGTGCCCGACGACGACTTCGCCAGGCCGACGCCGATCTCCTCGAAGCCGCAGTTGAGGATGTTGGCCTTGTGCCCGGGGCTGTTCATCCAGCCGTCCATGACGCTCGCCGCGCTGGTGTAACCGGCGGCGACGTTCTCACCGAGGCCCCGCCACCGGTAACCCTGGGCGGTGACCCGGTCGCCCATGCTGGCCTCGCCGGGCAGCTGGTGCGACATGCTGTTCTGCTCGGCCTGCAGGTCGGAGTGCTTCTGCGCCGCCGCGTCCAGCCGCGACTCGCTGTCCAGGGCGGAGCAGCCGGCCTTCGCCCGTTCGGCGTTGACCAGCCGGAGCACCTCGCCGGCGACCGTGGACGATCCGTTGTCGCCGCCGGACGGCGCCTGGGTGGTCCGGGTCGGCGCCGGCGACTTGGTGCGGGTCCTCGTCGTGGAGGGCCTCGGCCGGGCCTGCGAGCGAACAGTCGCCGACTTGCTCGGCGACGGTGTGGCCGACGCTGACGCCGACGGCGTGGCCGGCTGTGAGGCGCTGGGCCGCGCGGACGGTGACTCGCCCGCCGAGGTCCCCGCGAGCTCGTCCGTCGCCGGGGCGCTAGCCGCCGTGGCAGCGTCCGGAGCGGTCGCGGTCAGCCGGATCTCCCGGTCCCCGGAGGCGGTCCCCGCGACGATGGCGGCCGAACCGGCGCCGATCAACCCGAGCGCTCCGATCGCCGTCAGGGTGTAACGGATGCGCCGGTTGGGTGCGGTGGGCACGGACTTTCACCTCGTCGACTCGTGGAACAGCGGTAGCAGCCGACCTACTATTCATCGCCGTCGCGGCAAAAGATCGTTACTAAGAAAGCCTTAAGGTTGGGCTCATCGAAACGTAACGGTCCACAGGAGCCGGTGCGGGAAGTGACGTAGACGACCGATTTCATCACTGTGTGTGATGGCAGCGATGGCAGCCGTCATCGGCGCGAAATCGGTCCGCCCCCCGGTCAGCCCGCTCCCGTCGCAGCCTCATTCCGCTTCCCGCCGGCCGAGCGGCGGCGGAAACGCCGGATCAGCATGATGGCCACGGCGAGCACCGTGGCGGTGAGGACGACGATGACGGTGACGCGGAACGGAGACGAGTCCTGGCAGTCGTGTGCCGGGTCGTCGTGGGTGAGGGCGCAGACCATCCGGGCGCCGCCGGCCCGGCCGTACCGGGCAGTCAGTTCGGCCCGGAAGTCCCGCCACTGCCGGCGGGTCTCGGCGATCGCCCCGGCCACCGCGTCCGCGAAGTTGTCGGCCACCCGGCCACGTGGCGTGCCCGGATCGGTGGCCCGGCCGTCGACCGGGTCGATCAGGCCGCGGTCCTTGTTGAGCCCGGCGTGGGTGACGCGGGACTCGCAGGCGCCGACGCCGGGCACCCGGTCCTGCAGCACGTAGCAGCCGGTGGTGAAGCCGGCGGGTGGCCCGGCGATCGTCGTGCCGCGCAGGTCGAGCAGGGGGCTGGGGCCGGGCCGGTGCAGTCCGGGCGGGTTGTCGGCGCCGATGGGCCGGGACGGGTCGGCCTGGTCGGCCCAGTTGCTGTGCGCGTAGAAGTCCTGCACCCCGTGCAGCACCCGCCCGAAAGCCGCCAAGGTCGTACATCTGCCGCGGGTCTCGGTCCTTTCCCGGGGGTTGCATTCCGGGCTGACCGTGACCTCTTCCGGGATCACCTCACCCCTGTCGTCGAGCAGGTCCTCGGCGCTGTCGATGCCTTCGCGGAATCGCGTGCGCAGGTGCTCGACACAGTCCGTCAACGTGGCCGCAGCCGTCTCCCGGGTGCGCGGATAGTCGCCGGCCAGGTGGTCGGCGTTGTCGCAGTGCGCGGCCGGGTCCGTCACCTCGTCGCTGTCGGGCGCGCCGACCGCGCCGAACTCCTTGTCGTGACCGGCCAGGTAATCCAGGATCGCCGGCTCGAAACAGGCCGGTTCGCCGCCCGTGCAGGCGAGGGCGGCGCGGGTGATGCGTTCGTGCTCACGGTGCTGGCCACCGCCGTCGATCGTGCCGAACGCGGCAGCCGGCGCCGGGGCCGGGGCCGGGGCCAGCAGGAGGAGAGGCAGAGACAGAGACAGCAGGATCGCGCATCGCTGTCGTCGCACCGCCTCGTCCTCCCGCGTGGCAAACCCGAGTGTCCAGCCTGCGGTGCCGGCCGCTCGCCGTCCTCATCCGGCCGGGATGAGGCCCGTCCGCGGTCCGGCCGCCAACATCAGGGGTCGGAGTGCCTGACCAGGGAGAAGACCATGGGCTGTCTGTTCGCGCTGTTCGCGGGGATCTTCCCGCGCCTGGGCCTGTTCATCGTGTGGATCGCCCGGCCGGCGTTGGTCAACGCCGCCTTCGACACCTGGATCTGGCCGCTGCTCGGCATCTTCTTCTTTCCGTTCGCCACCCTGATGTACGTCATTCTGTACACCCCGGGCATCGGCCTGACCAGCTGGGACTGGTTCTGGGTCGTGGTCGCGGGCCTGCTGGACATGGGGCACTGGGCGGCCAGCGCGACGCAACGGCGGCAGATCCCGGGTTACCCGAGGTGAGTCACCAGGTCCACCTCTGCAGCGGGCCGGCGTCACAGGTCGCCAGCAGGAGTTGGGCGTTGTTCGCGGACGAGGCCGCGGCCAGGCACACCGCGGTGTTGCCGAGCGGCCGGATGGTCGCGTCCGCACCGAACCGCCACGTCTGCGCGGCCGTGCCGTTGCAGGTGTACGCCCAGATCCGCTGGCCCGCCGCGAAGTTCCGGTTCGGCACGTCCAGGCAGTTGCCGAGCACCCGGAGGGAGTTGTCGTTGGGCAGCCGGGTCAGCGCCTGGGCCTTGGTGCTGTTGCAGGTGTACGTCTGCAGATAGGTGCGGACCGCGAGCGTGGACGACGGCACGTCGACGCACCGTCCGGTGCTGTTCCTGACCGCGCTCATCACCGGGCTCGGGCCCTTGGCGACCTGCACGGTCCGCGCGACTGACGGGACGCCGGCGCTGTCGGTGATGAAGAGCATGTAGTGGCCGGGCGGCGCCACGCCACCGTTCGGCGGGCCGGTGACGGTCAGGGTCGTACCGGAGACCGTGAAGGCCAGCGGGATGTACCGCTGACCCTGGTCCACGCCGTGGGTGACATCGCCCAGCCCGACCAGCCCGATCTTGCGGACGGCGGCCGCCTGGGCCGAGGTGAGGGTGAATGTGGTGTTGACACTGATGCTCGCCGGCGCGGTCTCGATGACCGGCCGGTCCGCGAGCTGACCGGAGCCGTCCTTCTTGTACAGGTACGGCGGGGTGAAGTACTCGATGTTCTTCTCCAGATAGCCGGCGGTCGTGCAGACGCCGCAGATCCCGCCGCCGCCGGTCAGGACGCGCGCGTCCGGCAGGAGGGTGGCCGTGGAATGGTACTGCCGGATCCGGGCCGCGCCGGCGAGCGTCGTCCACTGGCCGGTGGCGGGATCCCAGCGTTCCGCCGTGGTGACGGCCTTGTTCAGGTCGACCAGGCTGTTGGTCGCGGTGCTCGACATGCCGCCGGTGACCAGCACCGACCCGTCGGCGAGCAGGGTCGAGTTGTGCTGGCGCCGTCCGGTCGCCATCGACCCGGTCGCGGCTACTGTCGAGGCCGATCCGGCGCCGGCGGTGACGACGACGGCGGTCTTCGTGGGAACCTTGGCGACGCCTCCTTCGGTGATGCTGCCGCCGCCGACGACGAGGGACTTCCCGATGTCATAGGTGGAGAAGCTGCCGTAGTCCCGGTTGATGGTGTCGCGTGCGGCGGTCGCCGTGATGATGCCGTTCCCGGCGGTGTTGAGGGTGTACCCGGTGGTGTACGGGCCGTAGAGCCCGAGCTGGGTGTCCGGGCGTGACCCCATGAACGGATAGGTGCGACCGCCGTACTGGGTGAACCCGGTCAGCGCACGGATGGCCCCGTTCGCCTGGTAGACCTCGGCCGTCGCCGGGCCACCGCCGATGATGACCTCCTCGCCGTTCGCCGTCTGCGCCACCGACGGGTACCAGCGCGCGGCTGCCATGTCGTTGCCGCGGGTCCACGTCTCGGCCTGCCAGTCGAAGACGTACGTCCGGACCGTGCCGTCGAGTTTCGCGCTGGCGTTTCCGCCGGCGATGAGGATGTTGCCGTTCGGCAGATGCGCGAATCCGGCACAGAAGATGTTGGTGCCCTGCAGATCGACCCGTTTATGCGTGTTGTCGACGGGATTCCACACCATTGCGCGGGTAAAACTGTGATCCGGGTACGATTCGGCCGCATTGTCGCCGACCGAGTCCCAGACGAGCACCTTGCCGTTCGGCAGAACCGCCGTGAATACTGGGACGACCGGCGTGCCGACGACCGGGCTCCACGATCCCGACTGGCCCGGATCGGCCGCGACGGCGGCCCTGGTGCGCGACGTCCCGGGGCGCAGGCCGGTCTGGCGCTGGATGCGCGTGGCGCTGGCCGCGGTCTGCTCCTCGATCACCCGCATAGGCGTTCCCACCAGGTCCTGAGCCATGTGCTCGGGGCTGTCGTCGTGTGCGTGCTCATGCGTGTGGACGTGCTCGGCGGTTGCCGTGGGTGTGGCGGCGCCGGCGGGTCGTACCGCCGCCGTGCTCGTCAGTAATAATCCCGACAATAAAATGACATGGATGAGATTGCGGCGCGTGCGCATGTATTTTATTCCCCCGATTAATTCGCACCCCGCCGGGCAATGCCGAGCGCTGGTGTCTTATGTGGCCGGTGCCAGCATCCTAAGCCGCTGTTAAGGCGCACTTCAATGTCCGGCGGCGGCACAGCACGGTGATTAAAGGTTCCGTACGGCTACCCGGCAATGGCCGAAAGGACGGTGCGGCGGCGGAATGCGAAATGCCCGTACGAAAGCTTCCGTAAGCGGAGAAGAGCCTCGATCGGCCGGCCCGACGGCGCCCGGCGCGGTGCGGCGGGTCGCTGAATAACGAACATCTCTTGACAGAAATCCAATGGAAACGACCATGATGTAACACCACCGACCTCAGTGGAGAGCTCATGATCCTGCGCCTCGCGGCTGCCGTCACCACCTCATTGGTCCTGGCCGCCGGCCTGCTCACCGCCACGGCCGGCGCGTCCGCCGCCGTCGCGTCCGGGCCGGTCATCGATCAGAACTTCGCCGACCCGGACGTGATGAAGGTCGGCCGCACCTACTACGCGTACGCCACCAACAGCGACGGCCGGAACATCAAGTGGGCCACCTCCACCGACCTGGTCACCTGGACGGTGCAGAGCAGCGACGCGCTGCCGGCGCTGGGCGCCTGGGCCGACCCGGACTGGTCGTTCCCGCCCGGCGGGCCCGGTGACCACGGCGTCTGGGCGCCGGAGGTGTTTGCCACCGGGCCGAAGAGCTACGTCATGTGGTACACGGCGCACGACCGCGCCTCCGGCAAGCAGTGCATCGGCGCCGCCACCGCCACCGCACCCGGCGGGCCGTTCGTGCCCCGGGACACCGCCCTGGTCTGCACCCCGGAGATCGGTGGCGCGATCGACGCCTCGTCGTACACCGAGAACGGCCGCCGCTACATCCTCTGGAAGAACGACGGCAACTGTTGCGCCCAGGACACCTGGCTGCGACTGCAACAGGTCAGCGCGGACGGGCTGCGCCGCACCGGCGCCGAATCCCAGCTGATCAAGCAGAGCAAGCCGTTCGAGGGCATCCTCGTCGAGGCGCCGACGCTGTGGAAGCGCGGCAGCACCTACGTGCTGTTCTACTCCGCCAACTTCTTCGGCAACGGCAGCTACCTGAGCAGCTACGCCACGTCGGCGCACCTGCGCGGGCCGTACACCAAGGCGGCCGCACCGCTGATGACCACCGACGCGTTCGCCGGCTCGGTGCGCGGCCCCGGCGGCCAGGACATCGTGGTCGGGCCGGACGGCCGGGACCGGATCGTCTTCCACGGCTGGAACGCCGACTTCACCTACCGCGCGATGTATTTGCAGCGGCTCGACTGGCAGGGGAGCCGGCCGATCGTGGCGGGCGCCAAGGTGCGGTACGAGGCCGAGGACGCCTCCTTCACCCGGGCCAACGCCCGGTACGCGCCCGGCGCCAGCAACGGCGCCGTGGTCGGCGGGATCGACTTCGACGACAGCCGGGTCACCTTCACCGTGTACGTCCCCCGGGCCGGCAGCTACCGGCTCTACACCCGGTACGCCAACGGCTCCGACGCCGGTGCGGCCGGCCACGCCCTGACCGTCAACGGCGCCGCTGCCGGCACCGTGGACTATCCGGTCACCGGCTGGGACAACTGGCAGATCACCGAACGCGACGTGACCCTCAAGGCCGGGAACAACACCATCGCGTACGGCAAGGGCGCGAACTTCGCCGAGATCGACGCGATCGACGTCGCCTGAAGTGCCACCGTGGGGCGACGGCGCCACCGTCGCCCCACGCGTCATCCGTTGACGATCAGCCCAGGCGCCACAGCTGGGCGGCACCGCCGTTGCAGGTGTAAAGGGACAGGCGCGCGCCGTTGGCGGCGTTCCACTCGTAGTTGTCCAGGCACATGTTGCCGGCGATGTTGCGCAGCGAGAACCAGCCGTTGCCGCGGTCCTGGACCGTCCACTGCTGGGCGGTCGAACCGTTGCACGGGTTCAGGCCGACGTCGGCGTTCAGTGCGGTGCTGCCGTTGAGGTTGTTCAGGCAGGTGCCGGTGTTGCGGTTGCGGATCTCGTAGTGGGTGGGCGCCTTGTAGGTGAGCTCCCACTGCTGGGCGGTGCCGCCGTTGCAGTCGTAGAGCCGGACCAGGGCGCCCGGCGTGGTGTCCCGGTTGTAGTTGTCGACGCACCGGTTGCTGTGCTGCCCCCGGATCCCAGGGTTGGTGACGGTGCTGGGGATCGGCTGGCCGAAGAACGGGTCGCCGTTCTCCCGGTAGAGCAGCTGCTGCATGCGGGTGTGCCGGTTCGGGTCGGTCAGCGCGTCCGGTGTGGGGGTGGCGTAGTCGCGGGCGTGGTACACCAGCATGTCGGTGGTGTTGTCCTCGGCGACGGTGAAGCTGCCGTGCCCGGGGCCGTAAACGCCGTTGGCGGTCTGGAAGACCGGGTTCGGGTGCTTGTACCAGGACGCCGGGTTGAGCAGGTCGACGTTGTCCCAGGAGGACAGCAGGCCCAGCTTGTAGCGGGAGTCGGTCGCCGAGGCGGAGTACGCGATGTAGACGCGGCCGTTGCGCACCAGCGGTGACGGGCCCTCCACGACGCCGGCGACGCCCTCCTTCTCCCAGTTCACGGTGGGCCGGGCGATCTCGACGGCGGAGCCGGTGATCGCGGTGGGCCCGTTCATCCGGGCGATGTACATGTGGCTGTTGAAGTTCGTCGACGGGCTGTCCTGCGCCCAGGTGAAGTACCGGACGCCGCGGTTGACGAACGACGCCGCGTCGAGCTGGAACGACTCCCAGCCGGTGTTGAACCGCTGCGGCGCGCTCCACGAGCAGGTCATCGGGTTCGCGCAGGTGTTGCGGATCCAGTACAGCCGCTGATCGAAGCGCGCGGTGTTCGGCGACGCCGAGAAGTACATGTACCAGGCGCCGTCGACGTACTGGATGTCCGGGGCCCAGATCCAGCCGCTGAGCGGCCCGCTGGACGGCGCGACGAACGCGTTGGCCGTCGCGGCGGTGCCCAGCCCCTGCAGGGTGGTCGCGCGGCGCAGCTCGACGCGCTTGTAGTCGGGCACCGAGGCGGTCATGTAGTAGTAGCCGTCGGTGTGCTTGTAGATCGCGGTGTCGGCGCGCTGGGTGACGACCGGGTTGCGCACCGAGATGAACTGGGCGGTCGCGGGGACGGCGAAACCGGTCAGCAGCACGACCACCAGGGCCAGCACGACCGCGAGACGGCGACGGATTCGAGCGGGGAGACCCATCGGAAACCTTCTTGGGTACGGGGGATGGTGTGACCGTTAACATGCCCGCCCCGTGGCTCCGCCGTCAAGAAACATCGATGAAATGAATCCGCGGTGAGTGTCCCGGGCGCTTACGTCTTGTTAAGAATCTCGATGTTTCGTAACATGCCGCTCATCTATGTGAGCGTTAACTTCACGTCGCGAGAGGACCGCTCATGCGCCTGCGGACACTGAGCCTGCTGACGGCGGTCGCCCTCGTGGTCACCGTGGGACTCGGCGCGGCCCCCAGCAGCGCCGCCCCCGGCGCGTCGTTCCAGAACCCCGTCGTCGGCGCGCCGAACAGCGCCGACCCGTGGCTGGGCTACCACAACGGCAACTACTACTACACGGCCACGACATGGACCGGCCGCATCTACATCCGGAAGTCCGCCACCCTGGCCGGACTGCGGACCGCGCCGGAGACGACCGTGTTCACGATGTCGCAGCCCAACGCTGTGTCGAACATGTGGGCGCCGAGCATGCACCTTCTCACCGGGCCCAACGGCCCACGCTGGTACCTGTACTACTCGGCCGGCCCGGCTGCCTGCTGCGGCGGGCAACGCCAGCACGTGCTGGAGAGCGCGGGCACCGACCCGATGGGCCCCTACACCTACAAGGGCCCGCTCGTGCTGATGCCGAACAACGGCTGGTCGATCGACGGCAGCGTGATGACCGTCGGCGGGGTCGACTACTTCGTCTTCTCGGCCTTCAACAACAACGTCGGCTTCGAGAACGGCGGCCTGCAGAGCCTCTACATCTCCCGCCTGACCAACCCGTGGACACCCGCGGCGCTGGGCGCCCTGATCTCGGAGCCCACCCTCGCCTGGGAACGGCAGGGCAACCCGGTCAACGAGGGCCCGTACGTGCTGCAGCGCAACGGCCGCACCTTCCTGACCTATTCGGCCAGCTACTGCGGCACACCGGACTACAAGATCGGAGCGCTCGAGTTGACCGGCACCGACCCGCTGCGCCGCGGTTCCTGGACGAAGCTCGCCAACCCGCTCTTCCAGCGCAGCGACGCCAACGGCGTGTTCGGCCCGGCCCACCACACGTTCTTCAAGTCGCCGGACGGCACCGAGGACTGGATCGTCTACCACGCCAACAGCTCGGCCTCGCAGGGATGCGGCACCACCCGGACCAGCCGCGCCCAGCGCATCTCCTGGAACCCCGACGGCACACCCGAGCTGGGCATCCCGATCTCCACCGCGACCGTGCTGGCCGGCCCGTCCGGCGAACTCGGCAACCCCGGCGCGGTCACCGTCCAGCGGCTGCAGTCCTACAACTTCCCCGACCGCTACGTACGCCACCAGAACTACGCCGTCCGTATCGACGCCGGCGTGAGCCCGGCGCTGGACGCCCGGTTCCGGGTGGTGGCCGGCCTGGCCGACAGCAGCGCCGTGTCCTTCGAGGCGGTCAACCGTCCCGGGCACTACCTGCGGCACAACAACTACGTGCTCAGGCTCGAGCCGAACAACGGGTCGGCGACGTTCCGGCAGGACGCCACCTTCCGTCAGGTGGCCGGGCTGGCGGACCCGTCCTGGTCGTCGTTCCAGTCGTACAACTTCCCGGACCGCTACGTCCGGCACAGCGACTACCAACTGCGGATCGACCCGATCACCACCGCCGCGGGCCGCGCCGACGCCACGTTCCGCCGCACGTCCTGAGCCCGGCGCTCACCCTCCCGCACCATCCCAACGGCTCCCCGGACCAGAACGCCTCATCGAGCTGAGGCGTTCTGGTGGGCGACCGACAGGTCGGCGTGGAGCCACCCGGCCGAGGCACAATGTGCGTCGTGCTGAGCCTGTTTGCGCTGATCACCGCAGTTCCGGTTTGGCTGTGCTGGTGGTGGATGTCCCGGATCCCGTCGATCCGGTGGACAGTGACCCTGCTCATGGTGGGCCTGTACGCCGGCGCGGCCGTCGTCACCCGATTCAACCGCACCAACACCTTCCCGGTCTCCCTGCTGACCGTCGCAGTGCTGGTAGGCATGGTGGTCACCGGCCGGGCGATCGAGCACCGCCGCCTCGGACCCGGGTCCACGCGGCACCAAACCGTGCCGCTGTACGTCATGGTCGGCTGGCTGCTGGCGATGGCGTGCGCATTGACCATCGTCATCAACCTGCCGGACCCGTACGAATGATCCCGGGCGGCGGTGCACAGCCGTCGGCGAGGTAACCCGTTCGGAAGACTTGAGTCTCAAGCTCACCGGAATCAACTTCCTCCCGCACCTTCCGAGCCCGTGTACCGCAACAGTCCGCACTCACACGGATCGCGGCAGATGAGTAAACTTACATGCCGTGACGGAGCTCCACTAAGTCGATTACGAATACTGGGAAAGGGAATTCGACAAATTCGACGAGTTTCGAGCACGATTAAAAGCTTGATGCTCACCGGTGTAACGGCGGGCACCTTCGCCGTCGACTGTCCTATATTGCCTCCATGCCCGTGAGGTGAACTTCGAGGACGCTTGGGCCGATCTTGTTCAAAACGGACGATTCTGGGTATCGACGTACTTTGTCGACATGAGAGGCGCAGGTCGTTGTCGACGGCTGTGCGGCCGGTCGGTGGCGACGGAGAGAGACACGCGGGGTCGGCGGTTACGCTCGGCGCGGGGTTCTGATCACTGGAGTTGTCGATGTCTGTCATGGTCACGTTACGGCGGCCGTCTTTCCGTAGGCGCCTGCTGATCGCCGCTGTGCTGGCCGGCTGTTACGTGTGGGCGATGGTCGTCGTCGGGTTGTCGTTCGCGATGGTGGAACGCGGAAGCGGACAATGGTGGGTGATCCCGCTGTTTGGTGCGTTCGTGCTGGCGATCGCGGTAGTAGCTGTCCGCGGGATCCCCGCCCTGCCGTCACGGTCCGACGCGACGCCGGTCGAGATCGCGGCGCAAGGTCAGGCGCCGGTCGCGGTGAAGCGGAAGCTCGCGGAACAGCTCAGCCCCCGTGAGTTGGAGGTACTTCACCAATTGGCGGCCGGCCGCTCGAACGCAGAAATCGCCAGAGCGCTGTACGTCGCGCCGGGCACAGTGAAGGCCCACCTCAACCACATATTCCGTAAGCTTGAAGCGGGGAGCCGTCTGCAGGCCGTGGCCCACGCCCGTCAGGCCGGGCTGCTGGACTAAACCCGGTTAAACCTCTGCTAGAACCTTCGGCAGATGCGTCGCGGGGGGCCCGTCCATAACGTCCGGGCCATGAAGCAACGTATTACCCGGCTCATGCCCTTCGCCCTCGCGGCGGTGTTCACCGTCGTGGTCCAAGGCCTGTCGCTGATGGAGTTCCTGCCCCTGCCGGTGACGCTGCTGGCCGGTGCCGGATGGGCGGTTGTCATCGGCCTCGCTGCCCGCTGGATCGCTGGTAGGCCGATCTTGAGCGCGTGGGCCGAGGACGCTCTGGTCGTACTGGGGTGCATGACCATGGCGGTGTTCGCGTTCGGCGGCGCCATCGGACTCATGATGATGAGCGCTGCATTGGACAGTTCGTCGATTACCGGGGAGACCATCGTGACGATGTTCCTGCCCAGCATCCCCATCGCCATCGCGGTGAACGTGCCCACCGAACTCGTCATCATCCCGGTGCTGCTGATCCTGGGATGGCGTACCGGAGTTCGCCGGATCCTTTTCGTCGCCGCCGCTGCCCTCTACTTCGTGCACCGTATCTGGACCTACCTCGTCTTCGCCCCAGACCGCCTGGACTTCGCCGCCGCCGAGCAGTCCACGACCGCGCTGACCGCTGCAGAGAAACAGCAATTCACTGAAGCGCTGCACCTCGACGACCCACGGTGGATCCTCAACTTGTCCATTTTCGCGATCTTTCTGCTCGCGGCTTTCTTCTCACGACTACGGGAAGTTAAGAATTCCGTAGCAGCCCACGAATGACATGGTTGACACCAGACTCAACGCACTGTCATCGGCACGACAAGGCGCCTAACCGTCACCACCAACCACTGATCGTGACGGCGCGGCCAGCTCGAGCGGGGACAGCGGCAGATCCGGATGGTCGGCAGCGAACTCGCTTGCCGCTCTGTCGATGCCTGTGACACGGTGCGGATCCCTGACCCTCGCTCCGAGGCCCAGAATGACCATCTACTTCTACGGTGCCGACGAGGTTCCGTACGGCCGCTTCTCCAACTTCTCCGGCCACGGCTTCGACCTCGACGGCCACTGGTGGGTGACCTGCGAGCACTATTTCCAGGCTCAGAGATTCCCCGGTACCCGCCACGCCGACCTCATTCGGCAGACGGTGACCCCGTTGCGGGCCGCCGAGCTGGGCCGCGACCGGTCCCGGCCGCTGCGCCGCGACTGGGATCGGGTCAAAGACGACGTGCTGCGCCGGGCCGTGACGGCCAAGTTCACCGCCCACGCCGACATCCGCGCCATCCTGTTGGACACCGGCGACGAGGAGATCGTCGAGGACACCAGCACCGACCACTACTGGGGACGCGGCCGCAGTGGCACCGGCAAGAACATGCTCGGACGATCTTGATGCGCACCCGCACCCAGCTACGCCCCGACCTCACCCAGAATGCCAGCACCCGGGGCCTCAGACAGCGGCGACAGCACTGAGCGCAACCACCGCGAACGCGCTGTCCGCGGCAGATGAGGACGTCGCCCATTCGGCCAGGTGCCTCGTGCCGCAGCCATAATCGTGGCCTTGAAAATGGCAGGATCGGCTGAGGCCGTCGGAGCGGACTGGCGGATCGTGCGAGACGACGGGCGTTTTGCACGAACTGCTGGAGGCGGCATAACTGAGCTGACCGTGGCCTGAACCCGCGCCACGCCACCGGGCCGTCTTGTCGGTGCTTTTGGCCCACGATGGCGGGCGTCCTCCGTGCCGCCGGCTGATCACTGCCCCAGCAGGCCGACGAGAACCCGCGACACCGTGTCCTCGAAGCGTGGCGCCGGCACCAGCGGACCGCCGGTCAGCGCCGCCGTCAGATGGGGGTGCCGACCCGCCGTGATCGCGTGGGCCAGGTATGCGCCCTGCCGTTGCCGGGCGCCGGAGCTCCCGTTGACCTCGTTGAGGGCGAGCGCGGCGGTGAGCGTGGTCATCACGGCGAACGCCTCCAGTTTGCGGCCCGTGTCCGCCGGGTGATCGGCGAGGACCGCGAGCACGTGCTCCAGCAGGTCGGTGCCGTGCGGACCGAGTGTCGAGCGGGTGAGCACCAGTTCCGGCAGCCAGCCGTGCCGCAGCATCAACTCATGCCCCTGCCCGCACACCTCCAGCAGTCCCGGTAGCCAAGGGCCGCCCGGGGCCGACAGCTGATACGCGGCCGCCACCTCATCGGTCATCAGGTCGAGCAGGTCGTCCCGGCTGTCGACATAGCGATAGAGCGACGCCGCCCCGGTACCCAACTCGGTGGCGACCCGGCGCATCGAGACCGCAGCCAGACCCTCCCGGTCGGCCAGCGTGATCGCCGCCGCGGTTACCTCCGCCCGGGACCGCTCGGCTGGCCGGCCCACTCCAGTGCGGCGTTCCCGAAGCCATACCGGCACTGCCTCCATGTCACTCCTCTCGTTGCACCCACCCTATCGTTTCGATTACGGTGTTCGCGAACAACGTTCTCGAAAGAGCGAGGTAGAAATGGCCCGAATTCCGCACACGGCACGCAACGGCGACGTGCACCTCGCGGTCGACGACCTCGGCGGTGCCGGCGGTGACCCGCTGCTACTGATCATGGGGCTTGGCGTCTCCCGCTTCTATTGGCCCGACGGCCTGGTCGCCGCGCTGATCGACGCCGGCTTTCACGTAGTCTCCTTCGACGGCCGCGACGCTGGCGGCTCCACCCACTTCGACGACGTCCCGGTCGGCAACCCGCTGTCGGCGTTGTTCCGCCGTCGGCCGCCCGTCTACACCGCCGAGGACATGGCCGACGACACCGTCGCCGTCCTGGACGTGCTCGGCTGGCAGCGCGCCCACCTTTTCGGCATCTCCCAGGGCGGCCTGGTCGCTCAGCGCACCGCTCTGCGCCACCCGGAACGGGTGCACACCCTGACCTCGTTCGCTGCCATACCCAGCGACGTCCGTGGCGCCGCCGTCCTGCGCTACGTTCGCCTGCCGTTCCTGGCGCGCCTGGCGCGCATGCGTCACCCCGCCGGCCGCGACGGCGACGTGGCGGCCGGCCTGGACCTGTTGCGGGCGGTCGCCTCACCCGGCTACCCGTTCGACGAAAAGGACGCCCGCCTACGCGTGGAGCGCGAACTCGACGCCGGGCTACCCAGCGGTGTCCGCGACAGCCGCGCCCAGGCCCGGCAGGTCGGCGCCACCTGGCACGGCCCGTTCCTGCGCGAGCTGCGCGTGCCCACTTTGGTGCTGCACGGGGAGCAGGACCCGCTGGGCAGCCCCGCCGCCGGGCGCCGCATCGCCGCGTCGGTGCCCGGCGCCCGCTACGTCGAGTTGCCCGGCACCGGCCACGACCTGCCCCGGGAAATCTGGCCCACCGTGGTCCGCGAGATCCGCGCCCATGCCACAGGTCGATGAACGCGTACGAGGGGGTCAGGACCGCACCGTAAGAAGACGGCCCTGCCCGGTGCGGGAACACCGGACGGGGCCGTCACCTCATCACCGACCACGAGAACGGTCCGGCATCCGAAGTGTGTCGCAGCACAAGGATATCCGGACATGGGCCCGTGGAGATCAGGAGTGATCACCATGAGTCATGCCGTGACGGCTGACGACCTGCACAAGTCCTATCCCGGCGGGGTGACCGCCCTCGACGGGCTCAGCCTCGACGTCCGGGCCGGTGAGGTATTCGGCCTGCTCGGGCCCAACGGCGCCGGCAAGTCCACCACCGTCAAGATCCTCACGACACTGGCCCGGCCGGACGCGGGCCGTGCGGTGGTCGCCGGGCACGACGTGCTGCGGCACCCCGGCCGGGTGCGGTCCGCGATCGGTGTGGTCGCCCAGCGGTCCGCGCTCGACCTGATGGCCAGCGGACGCGAGAACCTCACCCTTCAAGGGCGGCTTTACGGCGTACGCGGAAAAGCCCTTGCTCTTCGGGTTGAGGAACTGCTGGAACGCCTCGACCTCGGCGAGGCGGCCCGGCGGAACGTGCGCGCCTGGTCCGGGGGCATGCAGCGACGCCTCGACGTGGCGATGGCCTTAGTACACCGGCCGGGTGTGCTGTTCCTGGACGAGCCGACCACCGGACTCGACCCGGAAGGGCGGACCGCCATGTGGGCGGAGATCGGGCGGCTCGCCGCTGACGAGTCGCTCGCTGTCCTGCTCACCACGCACTACCTGGACGAGGCCGACCGGCTGGCATCCCGGCTCGCCATCGTCGACGGTGGACGGATTGTCGCGCAGGGAACGCCGGAGGAGCTCAAGGGGGAACTGCGCGGCGACGCCGTACACCTCGAATTGCGGCAACCACCGGACGAGCCACAAGCGCGGCAGGCGATGGAGCGGGTGACCGGCTTGCGGGAAGTCGCCCTGGACGGGCGGCGGCTCAGTGCGCGGGCCGACGACGGCGCCGCGGCTGTTCCGGCGGCCCTGGCCGCGCTGGAATCCGCCGGGATCAGCGTGGCGACCGTGACCGTGGCGCGGCCGTCACTCGACGACGTCTACCTGCGGCACGCGGGACGGAGGTTCGCGGCATGAACGGCATGGCAACGACGACCGCACACACCTTCTGGATGACCAATCGGCGTCTGAAGGTGCTGGTCAAGCAGCCGGTGTTCGTGGTGATCCTGCTCGTGCAGCCGGCGATCTGGCTGTTCCTCTTCGGGAACCTGTTCCGGCGGGTGGTCGAACTGCCGGGGTTCGGGGCCACGAACTACCTCGACTACATCGTGCCGGGCGTCGCCGTGATGACCGCGGTGTCGTCGAACATGTGGGCCGGCATGGGCGTGCTCGAGGAGATCGAGCGCGGCACCATGAACCGGCTGCTCACCACCCCCGTCACCCGCTCGGCGATCATGAACGCGATGGTCGTCGAACAGGCCTTCAGCACGGCCGTGCAGGTCGTGGCGATCATCCTGCTCGGCCTGGTCGCCGGGGCCGACTATCCGGGCGGCGTGGCAGGCCTGACCGTGCTGGTGGTGGCCTGCCTGCTGCTCGGTGTCGTGTTCAGCGCACTGTCGAACACGCTGGGCATGCTGGTACGGCAGCGAGAGACGATCATCGGGATCAACACGCTGCTGCTGTTGCCGTTGACGTTCCTGTCGTCGGCGTTCATGGCGGAATCGCTGATGCCGTCGTGGATGCGCACGATCGCGGACACCAACCCGGTGAACTGGGCGCTCGACGCCAGCCGGGCGGCGATGGCCGCCGATCCGGACTGGGGTGTCGCGGCTTCACGCTGCGGATGGCTGCTGATCCTCGCAGCGGGGATGGTCGTGCTGTCCACGAGGACTTTCCGGGCGTACCAGAAATCGGTCTGACGAGCCGGAAGGCGCGGTGAGCCGACACGGAGAGTTTCCTTCGTGTCGTTCACCGCGCATGCGGCCGTAGACAAGCATGCCGGCGCCGACGAAGACTTCGATCACCGCGTCGGCGGGCAGGTTAATGGCGAACGGACGTTCTCTGACCAGCCACCGTTTCGGGCACGGCGCTTCAACAAGCGCGACACAAATCGTGCGGTGATTGATTCGATCCTCGCCACCGGCTCTATTTCGCGACGGCCGGGGTCCTGTCGTTCATATTCAGGAGTGGCACCCTTTCATGTAACGCCGGCGATAGTGACGCACTCTCGTCGGCAATTGAGTGATGCGCCTCAGCAGTTCAGAAAGCCCAGCCGGCGATAAGGCCAGCCGCGGGCGGCAGTGGTTCAGGCAGAAGCATTCAACCCCACCAAGGTCATCGACGCGATGTGACGTGACGTCCTGGCGCCGGGATAGGCACTGAACCTGACCCCGTGGTTCCCCGGCGATGGTTACGGCTGCAGGGATATCCATGTTCCGTGGTCGTGCAGGTGGAGCAAAGAGGCCAGCCCTGCTTCGTCGAACGCCCTTTCGAGGTCCGTCGCATCTTCGGAGAAGTGCGCCCAGCCGTCGTAGTGAGCCGGGATCACGATCTTCGCGTCGAGGGCGGCCGCGGCTGCGGCGGCACGGTGGCTGTCCAGCGTCAGGGGACGGCCACGAAACTTCGACGTCACCCTGGCTGCCCCCGCGAAGAGCACGGCCACGTCCACATCGGGTACGCGCCGGGACACAGTGGCGACCACTCGCAGGGATGCGTTGTCGCCGCTCACGTAGACGACCGGTAGACCGTGGCCGGACAGCACGAACCCGGTCACCTCGCAGTTGACGTTGCCGTCGATGTCACGCTCGCCGTCCTCGGGGCCGTGTACTGCCGGCACCGCCCGTACTGTCAGGTTGCCACCGCCGTCTGCGCGTGGCACCGAATGTGTCGCCCAGGCGGGCAGCCCGACCGCGTGCGGCCCCAGCCGCCCGGCCGCCGCCGGGCCGGTCAGTACCAGTGGTGCCGCCAGTGTGAAGGCCCGGCCGCGGTCGTCCAGGTTGTCCGGGTGGTCGTCATGGCTGACCAGGACAACATCGACAGCACCGATAGCAGCTTCCGGTGCGGCCGGGCCGGCCAATTTGGTCAGGTAACCGTGCGGGCCCGGGGGATCGAACGTCGGATCCACGATGATCCGCAAACCCCCGATGTCGACGACCACGGTAGGGCCGCCAAGCACAGTGGCAGCGCAATCCCGCCGGGTCAGCACGGTTGTCATGACGAATTCTCCTCTCGGCAAAACACGAGCTACGTGGCTCCAGAGACCGCAAATGGCACTTTCGCCATCACACATTCCTTTGCCGCCGCCCGGCCGTCCGGGCTGTTCGATGGCGCGGGCCGCAACTCACAGGACTTTGCATCCTGGCCTTCGCCTCATCTGAAGCTTCTGGCGGCTCGGCCATGCTCAGCGCACGGAACGGAAGGCGGCACGGATCTCCCGGGTGAACAGCGAGGGTTCCTCCCATGCCGCGAAGTGCCCGCCGTGGGCGGGTTTGTTGTAGTAGTGGAGAGTCGGGTAGCCGATCTCGGCCCAGCTTCGTGGTGCCTGGAAGATCTCGTCCGGGAAGGCGCTGACCCCGACCGGGACGGTCATCTGGGGAGCGGCCCGGCCCGTATCGGTGACGTTCGCGTTCTCCCAGTAGATACGGGCGGCCGATTCACCCGTGCCGGTCAGCCAATAGAGCGAGATGTTGTCGAGGACGTGCTCGGGGGTGAGGTTGCCCGCTGCCGGCCCGCCGCGGAAGGCGCGGGAAATCTTCAGATAGCTATCGGTGTCGTGGTCCAGCATCCAGGCTGCCAGAGCCACCGGCGAGTCCAGCAAGGCGTAACCGATCGTCTGCGGCCGTGTCGCCTGCTCGACCCGGTAGCCGTTGCCGGTCGTCGCGAAGGTGCGCAGCGCGCCGGCCGCGGCTTTCTCCTCGTCGGTGTTCTTCGGCAGGTTGTCGGTGCCGCCCAACGCCGTCACCAGGAGGTTCAAGTGAATCGCCAGCAGTCCGGCGGGGGCCAGGCGACCGATCTTGTCGGTGACGGCGGCGCCGACGTCGCCGCCCTGGGCGACGAATCGGTGGTAGCCGAGGCGGCGCATAAGCTCGGCCCAGGCGCGCGCGGTGCGGGTGGTGTCCCAGCCGAGCTGGTCGGGTTTGCCGGAGAATCCGTAGCCGGGGATCGACGGCAGTACGAGGTGGAAGGCGTCCGCCGCGGTGCCGCCGTGTGCGGTGGGGTTGGTGAGCGGGCCGACGGTCTCGAGCAGTTCGACGATCGAGCCGGGCCAGCCGTGGGTCATGACCAGCGGCAGGGCGTCGCGATGCCGCGAGCGCACGTGGATGAAGTGGATGTCGACGCCGTCGATCTCGGTGGTGAACTGGGGCAGCGAGTTGAGTTTCGCCTCGAAACGGCGCCACTCGTAGCCGTTTGCCCAGAACCGGGCGACAGCCTGGGCGGCCGCCAACTGGACGCCCTGCGAGCGGTCGGTGACGAGTTCACGGGACGGCCAGCGGGTCGCCGTGATGCGGCGGCGCATCTCGGCCAGTTGTTCGCGCGGGATCGCGACCCGGAAGGGACGGATCGCGGTCGCACCGGTGGCCGGGGCGGCGCTTGTCGGTGTCTGGCCGAGGACGGCGGTCGCGGCGACGGTGAGGCCGGCGGCGACGCTACCCTGCAGCAGCTGCCGTCGAGTGGGTTGGAGCCCAGGCGAAGTCATTGTTGTCAATCTCCTGTTTCTGGCGCATTGATGTCGGCTTGAAACGGACTTTCGGGGACTGAGCGCCTTCGACATGACGCGCAGCACCCCGGTGTGCCGTCGGTGGTGGGGTTGGGCCCGTGCGGTTAACGCAGCGGCTGGAATGCGGCCCGGAGTTGCGCGGCGAACAGTTCTGGTTCTTCCCAGGCGGCGAAGTGACCGCCGCGCTCGGCCACGCCGAAGTAGTTCAGCGTGGGGTAGGACTTCTCGGCCCAGCTGCGCGGGGTGCGCCAGATCTCGCCGGGGAAGGTGCTGAACCCGACCGGGACCCGGGGGTCCGGCAGTGGTGCGCGGCCCGCGGTGGGCGCGTCGGCTCCGTAGGCTTCCCAGTAGGAGCGGGCGGTGGACGCGCCGGTACCGGTCAGCCAGTAGGCGGTGATGTTGTCGAGAATGTGGTCGCGGGTGAGGTTGCCCGAGGGCTGTCCGTCGACGAATGCGCGAGCGATCTTGTAGTAGGCGTCGGTGTCGTGGTCGATCATCCAGGCGGCCAGCGCGGAGGGTGAGTCCAGCAGCGCGTACCCGATCGTCTCCGGCCGGGTGGCCATCTCCACGAAGTAACCGTTGCCGCTGGTCTGGAAGACCTTGATCGCGGCGAGCGCCGCGCGTTCCTCGTCGGTGCTGCTCGGCAGCGAGGCCGGATCGTTGAGCGCAGGGACGAGAAGGTTGGTGTGGATGCCGGCCAGTCCCTTGGGCCCCAGCCGCCCGATCGCGTCGGTGACGCCGGCGCCGACGTCGCCGCCCTGGGCCACGTAGCGGTCGTAGCCGAGCCGGCTCATCAGCACCGCCCAGGCCCGGGCGATGCGCACGAGGTCCCAGCCGACCTCGGCCGGCTCGGCGGAGAAGCCGTATCCGGGCAGCGACGGCAGCACGAGGTGGAACGCGTCCGCCGCGGTGCCGCCGTGCACGGTCGGGTCGGTGAGCGGGCCGATCGAGTCGATCATCTCGATGATCGACCCGGGCCAGCCGTGGGTCATGACGAGCGGCAGGGCGTCGCGGTGCCGCGAGCGTACGTGAACGAAGTGGATGTCGACGCCGTCGATCTCGGTGGTGAACTGGGGCAGCGCGTTCAGCCGGGACTGCACCCGCTGCAGGTCGTACTCGTTCGCCCAGTACTGGCTCAGCGCCCGCATCGTGGCGAGCTGCACCCCCTGCGAGCGGTCGCCGACGAGCTCCCGGGTCGGCCAGCGCGTTGCCGTCAGCCGGCGGTGCAGGTCGTCGAGGGCTTCTGTACGGAAACGCGCGGTGAACGGTCGAATGGCATGGCCGGCTTTGCGTTCCATTGTGGTCATGGGCGTACTCCGTTTCGGTTGGCATCCGGCTTCCACCCGGAACCCGGGAACCTTTCCAGCTGCTTTCTGCAGCCGGCTGTACGACGGCCTCCCTGGTGGCGGCGTCAGGTGGGCCGCCACGTCGGCGCGGACGACCACCCGGCCGATCTGCAGCGTCGTGCGCAACTGTTCGCTCGCCGGGAAGCCCTCTCTTCCTCACCTCCACCATCAAGGCACCGGTGGCCGCGGCGCACCCTTGACACCCCCTGGTGGGGCGGGACCAGGGAGTCTCACGGGTCTGGCCCATGCCCTGATCCAGCAGGCTCGTAGCTATCGGAAACCACGACTGCAGGAGGCACGAGCCATGGACATGAAGCTGGAAGTCGTCGTGATCCCGGTGCCGGACGTCGGCCGGGCTCTGAAGTGACCGCCGCTGAACAGTTCTCCATCACCCGGGTATCGCCCTCGTACTGGCGCGTGACCTTCGACAACGGGCCCGTCAACCTCCTCGACCCGGACACCGTCGATCAATTGGCCGAGCTCCTCGCCGCCGTCGAGAACGATCCGGACCTGACGGTCGTCGTGTTCCGCAGCGACAAGCCCGGCTACTTCATGGCTCACTGGGACTTCCGGTCCGACAAAAGCAGGGTGGCCGGGATGCCGCCCGGGCCGACCGGTCTGCATCCGTATCTGGACAATTTCGTACGGCTCAGTCGGCTCCCAGTGGCCACGATCTCCGAGATCCGCGGCCGCACCCGTGGCGCGGGCAGCGAATTCGTCCTTGCCACCGACATCCGGTTCGCCTCCGAGTCGGCAGTCTTCGGTCAATTCGAGGTCGGGGTGGGCGCCGTCCCCGGTGGGGGCCCGATGGCTCGCCTGGGCCGCCTGGTCGGCCGAGGCCGCGCCTTGGAGATCCTGCTCGGCGGCGATGACATCCCCGCCGACCTGGCCGCCCGATACGGATACGTGAACCGGATCGTCCCGGACACCCGGATCGAGGATTTCACCGACGCCTTCGCGCGCCGCATCGCGGCCTTCGACAAGACCGCCGTCGCCGGGATCAAGAAGCTGGTCGATGTGGCCACGCTGCCCGGCGATGAGGAATTGGCCGCCGGGCTGCGGGCCTATTTCACCACCGCCGGCCGGCCGGAGCACCGACCGTTCGTCGAGCTGTTGTTCGACAACGGCCTCCAGCGACCCGCCGGCGTCGAGACCGACCTCGGCACCGCGATCGGCGAGCTGCGACAGAAAGACGCCTACTGACGGACAACGTCCGGACTGTACGCGTGACCAGCCCATCATCAGGAGGCATCGTGCCCACATCCATCACCGCCAACGGCGCCACTGCTTCGGCGTCCTTCACCGAACAGGCCAGGAGCCGCCGGGAGGCCCCGACCGCACCCGTCCCGGCAAACGCCAAGGGACCGCAGGTGCCGGCCTCGGGTTACGTTCTCGACGAAATCGCCGACGGCATCTTCTGGCTCTCCGACGGCAGCTACCAGTCCATGTTCGTCGTGACCGCCGACGGAGTCGTCGCCGTCGACGCACCACCGACGCTCGGGCACAACATCCTGCGCGCGATCGGCCGCGTCACGCGCGAGCCGGTCCGGCACGTGATCTACAGCCATCATCACTCGGATCACGTGGGCGCCATGTCCATCTTTTCGCAGCAGGCGGTCTACTACGCGCAGCGGGCGACCGCGCAGCGGCTGAGGCTCCTCGACGATCCGCGACGGCCTCTGCCGACCGAGCTCTACGACGACAGCCTGACACTCGAGCTCGGCGACCACAGCCTGCGGCTGGACTATCCCGGCCCGAACCATTCCGAGGGCAACAGCTTCATCTACGCCCCGAACCAGCGCGTGCTGATGCTTGTCGACGTCATCTTCCCGGGCTGGGTACCTTTCTCTAACCTGTCGCTGTCCGCCTTCGTGCCGGGCGTCCTGCGAGCCCACGAGCAGGCGCTGGACTACGAATTCGACCACTTCGTCGGCGGGCACGTCACGCGCCCGGGAACCCCCGAGGACGTACGTGTCCAGCAGGAGTACCTGACCGATCTGCGAACCACGGCCGAGGCAGCGCTGTCCAGCGTCGATCTGCCCGCCACGATGGCGGCCATCGACACCGATAATGTCTGGGCGGTCTTCCGGGCCTACCTGGACGCCGTCGCGGCCGCTACCGCCGACGAGATCGTTCCCCGCTGGACGGACCGCCTCGGCGGCGCCGACGTCTTCACCCTTCCGAACGCGTGGGCCATGGCGGAATCACTGCGCCTCGACCTCAACTCGCTGGGCCCGTTCTCGACCGTCCCGTAACCCGGGTCGGCGTGCCAACGGCACCCGCCTGAAGATCTGGGACTGCTTCACCGTCGCGAATCAGCGGTGGACGCTTTTCTGACGGCAAGCCGCCGTCCCACCCGGGCCGGGGTGGGACGGCCGCCGTCACTTGCTCAGGGCCTTGAGGGCGGCGACGTAGATCTCCGAGAACGTGGGGAACGGCTGGATGACGTCGCGCAGCACGTCGAGGGGGATCCGCGCGCGGATCGCCAGGGTCGCCTGCTGGAGCCACTCACCGGACTCCGGGCCGAGGGCGTAGGCGCCGGTGAGCACGTCACCGTCGCTGAGCAGGGTGAGGAAGCCGTTCTGCTCGGCGTACTCCCGGGTGTAGGTCGCGGTCTTGGCGACCTCGGCGATCGGGACGGTCGCGCTCAGCGGCGCCTCGGCGGCGCCCACCGCGGCAGCCTGCGGGTCGGTGAACACGACACGCGGCACCGCGGTGTAGTCGGCCTCGCGCGGCCGCCCGAGGATGTTGTCGGCCACCACGCGGGCCTGGTACTTGCCCACGTGGGTGAGCATCCACAGCCCGGTGGCGTCGCCGACCACCCAGTGGTTGTCGGCGGCGCGCAGCCGCCGGTCGACCGGGATGCCTCTGTCGTCCGCGATCACCCCGATGGTGTCCAGGCCGATGTCGTGTACGCGCGGGCGCCGCCCGGTCGCGACCAGCAGCTTGTCGCCGCGCAGCTCACGGTCGTCGTCGAGGGTGAGCACGTAGTCGTCCGCGTCGCGGCGGGCGGCGGTCGCGCGCGGCCCGAGCGCGAGTTCGACACCGTCGCGCCGCAGGACCTCGGTGAGCGCCCGGCCCAGCGGTGCGGGTTCGCGCGGCAGGACGCGGTCGCCGTGCGAGGTGAGCACCACCTCGCCGCCCAGGCGCCGGACCGCCTGGGCCATCTCGACGCCGACCGGTCCGGCGCCGAGCACGATCAGCCGGCGCGGGACCTGTTTCATGCCGGTGGCCTCACGGTTGGTCCAGATGCCGTCCAGTTCTCGCAGGCCCGGGATCGGCGGGATGATCGGCGAGGCGCCGTTGGCGATCACCACGTGCTCGGCGGTGTAGCGCTTGCCGGCCACCTCCACGGTGCCCGGCCCGGCGAGGCGGCCGGTGCCGCGCAGCAGGTCGATGCCGTTGTCGGCGAGCCACCGCTGCTGGCCGGCGTCGGAGTAGTCCGACACCATGAAGTCGCGCCAGGCCAGCGTACGCTCGACGTCGATCTCGGCCGTGGCCTGCGCCTCCCGCGCCGCCTTCACCGCCTCGCCCGGCCGCAGCAGCGTCTTCGACGGGATGCACGCGTAGTAGGAGCACTCGCCGCCGACCAACTCCCGTTCCACCACCGCGACCCGCAGGCCGCCCGCCGCCAGGGCACCGGCGCAGTGCTCGCCGGGGGAGCCACCGCCGATCACGATCACGTCGTAGTCGCTCATTCGTCCACCTCTTCCAGGAAGCCCGTTTCGTCTACCCACCCTGGCCGAACAGCAGGGTGCCGGGCACCGGTGAAACACCCTGGTGCCCCGGGCCAGTGGGTTCCGCGGGCGCGAAGAGTTTCACGTTGTGGGCGACCCGTCGGTGCTCAGCGGTGCCGGCGACGGCGTGATCGAGGTCGCCGGCTCCCATCTGCGTCAGCTCGCCGCCGAGTGGGACCGGACGAGCATCTCGTTGACGGCCACCGGGGGTTCGCGGGTGACGATGTACGCGATCGCATCCGCGACGGCCTCGGCGAGATACTCGACCCGCTCGGTGCCGGGCTGTACCACGCCGACGCGGACACCCTCCTCGACGAGTTCCAGGCGCAGCGACTCGGAGAAGCCGCTGAGCCCGAACTTGGTGAGGTGGTAGACACTGCTGCCCGGGTGGGCGACCCGCCCGGCGGTGGAGCCGACGTTCACGATGTCGGCCACCTGCCGCGCCGAGGTCACCGCCGCGTCGATCAGGTGCGGCACCGCGGCGTGGGTGACGTGCAGCAACGCCGAGACGTTGAGCGAGACCATCCGGTTCCACTCCGCGATGCCGGCGTGCAGGGCGGTGTTGAGCAGCATGACGCCCGCGCCGTTGACGAGGATGTCGAGGCGGCCGAACCGGTCGAGCGCGTCTTGCACCGACCGTTCGGCTTGCTCCGGGTCGGTGATGTCGGCGTCCATCCCCACCGCGTGGCCACCCGCGGCGGTGACGTCGTCGACGACCCGAACCAGGACATCACCGGGATGGTCGACCGCCGCCACCGCCGCGCCCTCCCCGGCGAGGCGGCGGACGGCGGCGGCGCCGATGCTGCTGGCGGCCCCCGTGACCAGGGCGACGGTGCCGTCCAGCGGCATACCGGTCACGGTCGCTCAACCCTTCGGGTCGAGGACGACACGGAACCGGGCCGTACCGGAGATCATCTGCTGGTAGGCATCGGCCGCCTCGCTGAGCGGGAAGATCTCGTTGTGTGAGCGGACGCCGTGCCGCTGGGTGAATGCCAAGTTGTCCTCGTTCTCGATCGGGGTGCCGGTCAGGCTGCCCCGGACCACGTGGCTGCCGAAGATCAGGTCGGCCGGGCGTACCTGCAGCGGTTCGGGGTCGGCGCCGACGACAACCAGTTCGCCGCGCCGGCCCAGCCCGGTCACCAGCGCCGACATCGCCGAGCCGGCGGCCGCGGTGGCGACGACGACCGCCGCACCGCCGAGCTGTCGCAGCGCGGTGCCGGGATCGGCGGCGGTGCTGTCGATGTACTCGTCGGCACCGAGTTCTGCCGCCAGGGCGGCCTTGCCGGGACCCCGGGCGATCGCGGCGACCCGGTGGCCGAGTGCCTTGGCGTACTGGATGCCCAGGTGGCCGAGCCCGCCGATGCCTTGCACCGCCACCAGCGAGCCCGGCCGGGTCCGCACGGACAGCAGGGCGTTGTACATGGTGAGCCCGGCGCACAGCAGCGGTGCGTCGTTCAGCGGGTCCGCGCCGGCCGGGATCCGGACCAGGCCGGACGCCCGGGCGTACGCCACCTCGGCGTACCCGCCGTCGACACCGGTGCCGGTCAGCGGTTGGTCGGTGCAGTTGACGAAATCACCGCGCCGGCACGCCTCGCAGGTGTTGTCCTGGCCGCCGAGGAACCCGACTCCGACCCGGTCCCCGGCCTGCCACGAGTCGTCGACGCCCGGCCCGACAGCGCTGATCACGCCGATGATCTCGTGGCCGGGCACGATCGGATTGTCCAAGCCGCGCGGGCCGTCGACGGCGAGCGCGTCGGTGTGGCAGACCCCGCAGGCCTCGACCTCGATGCGGACGTGTCCCGGGCCGGGATCGCGCCGCTCGCGTTCGACCAGTTCGAACCGGCGGCGACCGGTGACGGTCACCGCCCGGTACGTGTCGTCACTCATTGCGGCAGCTCGCTTCCGGCCTGCTCGCGGACCATGTAGTCGGCGTACCAGTCCGGCCAGTCCGGGTCCTCGGCGCCGGTGCGCGCCTCGTGCTCGCCGTGCGCCGCGGCAGCGCGGCGCAGCGCGGCGGCCAGGTCCGCGGTGGAAGAGAAGGACGTTGCCGCCGGGTCGATCCGGCCGGGCAGCCGGTTGGTGATCTCCTGCAGCAGCCAGCCGTTGCCGTCCGGGTCGCTGAACGACAGGAACGAGCCGTAGCTGTTGCGCTGCGGGTCCGGGCCCGGCACCCGGGCGTCGGTGCCGGCATGGTGGAAGATGCCGCCGGCGTCGTGGAAGACCTCGCTGGGGTCGGCGCCGAGCCGCTTGAGCTCGTCGTGCGCGGCGTCGATGTCGCTGACGATCAGGTGCAGGCCCTGCGCCGAGCCCGGTTCCTGGGCGGTGACCGAGGTGCCGAAGATGACCGAGGCCGGGGATCCGGGCGGCGTCACCTGGACCACCCGGAAGTCTTCGCTCGTGGCGATGTCGGCGTCGAGCCGCCAGCCCAGCGCCGTGTAGAAGTCCTTGGCCCGCTCGACGTCCGACACCGGGATCACGACGACTTCCAGTTTCATGTCCATGACTGGTACCTCCTGCGCTCAACTTTGTTCTCCGATGCCTCTGAGCCTGGTGGACCCGGGTACCGGGGCACACCCGTGAGACCCCCTGGTCCTGTGCCGCCAGGGAGTGCCACGGGTGTGCGACAGGCCCGCGGCGCCTGATGGTGTAAACCGGGCAGAGGGGGCTGACATGGAGTTTCTTGTCATGATGACCACGAAGGTGCCGACCGGCACCACGTCGGCCGAGGTGGCCGACATGCGGGCTCGGGAGGCGTTGAACACCCTGGCCCTGGCGGCCCGGGGACAGGTACTACGGCTGTGGCGCCCGCCGCTGGGCCCGGGGGAGTGGCGCACGGTCGGCATGTTCGCGGCCACCGACGCCGAGGAACTCGGGGCGGTACTCGCCGCGATGCCGCTGCGGGTATGGCGCCACGACGAGGTGACGCCGCTGGGGCCGTTCCCGAACGATCCGGGGCCGGGCCGAGTGCCGGTCCACGCGGGGATGCGCGAGTTCCTGGTCCGGTTCACCGTCAGGGTTCCGCAGGGGATCAGCCAGGACGACGCCGAGGAACGGTTCGCGCTGGAGGCGGTACGGGCCCGCGAGCTGGCGGCCGACGGCTGGCTGCTGCGGCTGTGGACGGTTCCCGGTGGGGCGCTGGGCCACTGGCAGGCGAGGAACCTGGATCACCTGCGCGGTCTGCTGCGCTCGCTGCCGCTGGCCGACTGGCTGACCACCGAGGTCGTGCCGGTGACCCGGCACCCCAGCGACCCGTGGACCGAGGCGCACGATGATCGCGCTGCATAGACGCCTGCGCGGTGCCGCAAGACCTCGTCAAGGAAGGAGCAATGCGATGACCACCCTGTCCGGAAACACCGTCGTCGTCATCGGCGGGACCTCGGGAATCGGGCTGGAGACGGCCCGCCAGGCGTACGCCGCCGGCGCGAAAATCGTCATCACCGGCCGCGACGAGGGCCGCCTGACCGCGGTCCGCGACGAGCTCGGTGCCGTGACCGCCACCCTCGACCTCGCGGACACCGCCGGGCTGAGCCGGTTCTTCGCCGACCTGCCAGCCCCGGTCGACCACGTGCTGCTCAGCGGCAGCGGCCCGACCTACGCACCGATCCGGGAGATGGACTTCGCGGTGGCGCGCGGTTCCCTCGACGCGCACCTGCTGGGCGCGTTGCGGGTTGCCCGGGAGTGCGCCGACCGGGTCCGCCCGGGCGGCTCGCTGACGCTGATCTCCGGCACCGGCGCCCGCCGCCCCGGCCACGGCTACATCCTGGCCGCCATCGGCACCGCAGGGCTGGCGGCGATCACCACGAACGCCGCCCTCGAACTCGCCCCGCTACGCGTCAACGCGGTCGCCGCCGGTTTCGTCGACACCCCGTTGTCGGCCCGGCTGCTCGGCGACCGGATCGAGCAGCGTCGCGAGCAGCTGCGCACCACGCTGCCGATCGGCCGGGTCGTCGGCCCGGCCGATGTGGCGGCCGTCGTCCTGCACCTGATGGGCAACGATGCCCTGACCGGCGCCACCTTCGACGTCGACGGTGGCGAGCAACTCCTCTGACCAGTGCAAGGAGTTCCCATGGGCACGAACACAAATCGGCGTACGTTTCCCGGGGCGGTCGCCGTCACCCAGCTCGAGCAGCCCGGGCAGGCGATGGCCGGCGACTCCACCACCCGGGAGCTCCGCGCCGCCGTCAAGTCCCTGCGCTAGCCGGGCAGCACATCGCGCAGCTGGCGGCGTGAGTCGATGGACAGTTTCTGAAAGATCTTCCGCAGGTGCCATTCGACGGTGCGGGGGCTGAGGAACAGCCGGGCGGCGACCTCCGGGTTGGACAGTCCGTCGCGCACCAGCAGCGCGATCTGCCGTTCCTGGGCGGTCAGCTCCCCGCCGCCGGTTTCATTGGTGGTTTGTTTTCGGACGGTCTCGCCCGTCGCGAGCAACTCGCGGCGGGCGCGTTCGGCGAACGCGTCCATGCCGATCGCGACGAACATGTCGTAAGCGGTGCGCAGCTGCTCGCGGGCCTCGCTGCGCCGGCGGCGCCGGCGCAGCCACTCTCCGTAGACGAGGTGGGCGCGGGCCAGATCGGGGCGCAGCGGGGTACGGCCCAGTCGTTCGACTGCCTCGCGGTAGAGCCTCTCGGTGTCGTCGCCGTCGCTGACCAGCGCCCGGCTTCGGGCCTCGATGCCGGCGGCGAAGTCGGTGTCGAACGGCTGGGTCGCCTCGAGGAGCCGGTCGAGTGCTTCCCGGGCCAGCTCCTGCTCGCCGGCGCGGCTGGCCGCCTCGATCAGCTCGGGCAGCAGCCAGGTGGACAGCATCGGTTCGGAGACATGTGTCGTGGATCGGGCGGCGTGCAACGCCTCCGGATAGCGGGCGAGCCCGTTGTAGAGGACAGCGGCTCCCCACTGTGCGGCCGTGACCGCCATGCCGAGACCGCTGGCGGCCGAACTCTCGATCGAGGCTGTGACCAACTCGACGGTCTCGGTCTCGCGGCCCTGCAGAGACAGCAGCCGCAACGCGGAATAGGGCGGCATCGCGCGCCCGGTCGCGGCCCCGATGGTCTCACCCTCCGCGATGAGGGTGGCCATGGTGTCGAGCTCGCCCACCCAGGAGAGCGCGTTGCAGAGCGTGGACAGGTGGTACGGGAGCTCCCCGAGGGCGCCGGTCTCGCGGACCACCTGGACCTGGCGTGCGTAGAGCGCACGCATGCCGGCGTCGTCCCAGATGGCGGCGCTCGCGGCGGTGGCGACCCAGCCCCACCGCAGGACGTCGGCGGGCGAGAGGTCGAGCAGGGCGTCCGAAGCCCGTTGCAGGGTGGCGGCCGCTGCCGCACGGCCGTCCGTGACGATCAGGGCCAGACCGGCGAGCAGCAGGTCCACCGGGTCGGGATCGGTCGGCGCCGGCAGGTCCCGGGCGGCGCGTGCCACCGCCGTCAGGGTGTCCTGGTCGGCGACGCTGATGGCCATGCCCCAACCGGTCAGGTAGGTCTCGCGGGCGAGCCTGGGCGCGACGGGTTCCAGCTTGCGGCCGGCGTCGAGCAACTGCCTGACGGCGGCCGCCCCGCCGCCGGAGACGAAACCGAGGTGACCGCGCAGCGCGCCGGCCCGCGCCTCCTGCAACGGATCGACCGGTGCGTCACCGATCACGCCCAGCAGGCGATGGACGTCGTCGAGTTCGCCGGCCCGCAGGCCGGCTTCCGCGGCCGCGAGCAGCCGGTCGACGCGTTTGGTCTCGTCGCCGGTGAGGACGACCGAGCGTTGCAGGAACGCGGCCGCCGCGGCAACGCCGCCGCGTGCCTGGGCGCGCTCGGCGCAGCGTTCGAGTTCGGCGGCGACGGCCTCGTCGGGGCCGGTGGCCGCGGCGGCCAGATGCCAGGCACGGCGGTCGGATGCGTCCAGCGGGTCGGTGACCTCGGCCAGGGCGAGGTGGGCGGTCCGGCGGTCGGCGGGCTCCGCGGCCCGGTAGACGGCAGAGCGGACGAGCGGATGCCGGAACGTCACCCGCTCGCCTAACGACAGCAGCCCACCGGCGTCGCCTGCCACGGCGAGGGCGCCGGTGAGGCCGAGCCGCTCGGCCGCGGTGAGGACCAGGTCCGGGTCGCCGACCGGCTCGGCAGCGGCGACCAGCAGAAGCAACCGGTGATCCGCGGGCAGGTCCCGGATCCGGTTCAGGTAGCTGTCCTCGATGCGGCCGGGAATCGTGTCGGCGTCGAGCCCGCCGGCCATCTGGGTCGGGGTCAGCCCGCGGCCCAGTTCTACCAGGGCGAGGGGGTTGCCGTGGGTCTCGGCGATGATCCGGTCGCGGATGTTCCGGTCGAGGCGGGCGTGCGAGATCGAGTCGAGCAGGGCGTAGGCGTCGGTGTCGCGCAGGGCGGTGACCTCCAGGCCGGGCAGCCCGCGCAGTTCCGGGCCCGGCACGCGGACACCGAAGAGCAGGCCGACGGATTCGGCGAGCAGTCGGCGGGCGACGAACCCGAGGACCTGCACGGAGGCCCGGTCCACCCAGTGCATGTCGTCGATCAGGCAGAGCAGCGGACCTTGCTCGGAGGCGGCCGACAGCAGGTCGAGCAGGGCCAGCCCGACGAGGAACTGGTCGGGGGCGGTGCCGGCGCGCATCCGGAACACCGTTTCGAGGGCTTCGCGCCGGCCGGGCGCCAGGTTCGGCAGCCGGTCGAGCAGCGGCAGGCACAGCTGGTGCAGGGTGGCGTACGCGAGCTCCATCTCGGATTCGACGCCGGCGGCGCGCAGCACGCGCATGCCGGTGGCGGCGTCGCGGGCGTACGCGAGCAGCGCGGTCTTGCCGATGCCGGCCCCGCCATGCACGACCAGCACCCGGCTCTCCCCGCTGCGGACCGCGCCGAGGGTCTGGTCTAGGCGGGTGCGTTCGGCGTCGCGGCCGAACAGTGCGTGCGGTTGCCGGCTCATCTCGTCACTTCCCCGGTGGGTGTTTCGTCGAGGATCGGGTCGGCTCCGCCGGAGGGCAGCACGTCGCGCAGCTGACGCCGGGAGCTGATGCCGAACTTGGTGAAGATGCTGCGCAGGTGCCATTCGACGGTGCGCGGGCTGAGGAACAGCCGGGCCGCGACCTCCGGGTTGGACAGGCCGTCGCGCACCAGCAGGGCGATCTGGCGTTCCTGGGCGGTCAGGTTCGTGCCACTGCCGGTCTCGGTGGTGCGCCGGGCGACGGATTCGCCGGTGGCGACCAGCTCATGGCGGGCACGTTCGGTGAAGGCCTCCATGCCGATCGACAGGAACATCTCGTAGGCGGTGCGCAGTTGCTCGCGGGCGTCGACGCGCTGCCGGCGGCGGCGCAGCCATTCGCCGTACAGCAGGTGGGCGCGGGCCAGGTCGGGACGCATCCGGGTCCGGCCGAGCCGGTCGATCGCCTCCCGGTAGAGCGCCTCGGCGTCGTCGTCGACGGCGAGCAGAGCGCGGGTGCGTGCCTCCAGGCCGGCCGGGAAGTCGCTGTCGAACGGCCCGGTGGTCTCGACGAACTCGGCCAGGGCCTGGCGGGCGACGGCGATGTCGCCGGTGCGGGTGGCCGCCTCCACCAGTTCCGGCAGCACCCAGGCGCAGCCGAACGGCTCCCAGTTCGTCGCGGCGGCGGCGACCGCCGACCGCATCGCCTCCGGGTATCGCCCGAGGCCGTTGTAGAGCAGCGCGCCGGCCCAGTTCGCGGCCGGCACCGCCGACCCGAGACCGCCCGCAGCGGCCGCCTTCAGCGCTGCCGCGATCAGCTCGGTGGTCTCGCGTTCCCGGCCTTGCGCGGCGAGCAGGCGCAACGCGGTGTAGGCCGGTACCGGGTTGCCGGTCGCGGCCGCCACCAGGTCACCCTCGGCCAGGATGGCGGCCGCCGCCTCGAAGTCGCCGGCCCAGACGAGGGTGTAACCGAACGCGGCCAGGTTGTACGGCAGGGTCTGCAGGGCCCCGGCGTCGCGCAGCAGCCGCACGTAGCGGTCGAAGACCGTACGCATGGCTTCCACGTCCCACAACCCGGCGGGAGCGAACGAGGCCATCCATCCCCACCGGACTACGTCCGGGACGGGCATGTCGCCGATGAGTTCCGCAGCTTCGCGCAGCGTGCCGGATGCCTCCCCCCACCCCTTGGTGACCAGCAGCGCTCCGCCGTCGAGCAGCAGATCCACAGCGCTGCGCGGTTCAGCCGCCGGTACGCCGTGCACCGCTTTCGCGACGTTGACCAGACTGTCCCGGTCGGCGGAGATGACCGCCGTGCCCCAGGCGTGCAGCAGCGCCTCCCGGGCCAGCTGCGGATCCGCGCGGGCGAGCCGGCCGGCGGCCTCCAGCAGCATGGGGATCGCGGCCTTGCCGGCGCCGGCCGCGGTGGCCAGCTGCCCCTCGAGCAGACCGGCGCGGCCGCGCCGGCGATCGTCGAGGGCATGCTGCAGGGTTCTGACCAGCCGGCGGGCGTCGTCGAACTCGCCGGCGCGCAGGCTGGCCTCGGCGGCGGCCAGGGCCCGGTCGGCACGCCGGGACGGGTCGCTGGTCAGCGCGACCGCCCGCTGCAGGAACGCCGCTGCCGCGGCGAGACCACCGCGGGCCTGTGCGCGTTCAGCGGACTGTTCGAGCCCGACAGCGACGGTCTCGTCGGGCCCGGCGGCGGCTGCCGCCCGGTGCCAGGCGCGCTGCTCCGGTCCGTCCCGGGCGTCGGTGACCTCGGCCAGCGCCAGGTGCACAGCGCGGCGGTCGGCGGGATCCGCAGCCCGGTAGACGGCTGAGCGGACCAGTGGATGCCGGAAGGTGACCCGTTCGGTGATGGTGAGCAGCCCGTCGACCACAATCTCCATCGGCAGACCGAGCCGGCCGGCGGCCGCGCGGACCAGGCCCGGGTCGCCGACGGGTTCCGCGGCGGCGACCAGGAGCAGCTTGCGGGTCGGCTCGGGCAGCTCGCGGATGCGGCTGAGGAAGCTCTCCTCGATGCGGCCGGGCAGTGTGTCGGCGTTGAGCAGGCCGAGGCCGCCGGCCATCTGGGTCATGCTGAGCCCGCGGGGCAGCTCGATCAGAGCGAGCGGGTTGCCGTGGGTCTCGGCCACGATCCGGTCGATGATGCGCTGGTCGAGACGGGTGTGGGTGACCGAGTGGAGCAGTACCCGGGCGTCGGCGTCGGCCAGGCCGGTGACCTCCAGGTCGGGCAGGCCACCCAGTTCCGCTCCGATCGGCTGCCGGGTGCCGAAGATCAGGCCGACGGACTCGGCGAGCAGCCGGCGGGCGACGAAGCCGAGCACCTGCGCCGAGGCCCGGTCCAGCCACTGGGTGTCGTCGACCACGCAGAGCAGGGGCTGCCGCTCGGACGCGTCGGAGAACAGGTTGAGCACGGCCAGGCCGACCAGAAACGGGTCGGGCGGGGTGCCGGCGCGCATCCGGAAGACCGTCTCGAGCGCTTCGCGCCGGGGCGCGGGCAGATGGTCCAGCCTGTCGAGCAGGGGCAGGCAGATCTGGTGCAGTGCGGCGAAGGCGAGCTCCATCTCGGACTCCACTCCGGCCGCCCGCAGCACCCGCAGATCGCCGGCGGCCCGCTCCGCGTAGTCGATCAGTGCGCTCTTGCCGACCCCGGGAGCGCCGTGCACCACCAGGACGCGGCTCTCGCCGTTGCGCAGAGCCTTGACCAGATCGTCGAAAGCGGCTCGTTCGGTCTCTCGATCGACGAACAGCTGCTGGTGCACACGATCCCCCCGGATTTCAGTTGTTCACCGCTTCGCGTGGCAGCGCGTCATGTAGTTGCCTGCGCGAGCTGACCCCGAGCTTGGCGAATATCTTTCTCAAATGCCATTCGACCGTCCGGGGACTGAGAAACAGCCGCGCGCCAACTTCCGGATTTGACAGGCCGTCACGGACGAGTACAGCGATCTGCTTCTCCTGCGGGGTGAGCTCGTCGATCGACGCGGCCCCGGTCTGCTGCTTGCGGACCGCCGTTCCGGCGCCGAGCAGACCCCGGCGGGCGCGCTCGGCGAACGCCTCCATGCCGATCGCCACGAACAGCTCGTACGCCGTCTGCAGCTGAACGCGGCCGTCGGCGGTGCGCTGCGTGTGGCACAGCCATTCGCCGTACAGCAGGTGGGCGCGGGCGAACTCGGGGCGTAGCGGGGTGCGGCCGAGCCGTTCGATCGCCTCCCGGTAGAGACGGTCCGCCGTGCCGCCCTCGGCGAGCAGAGCCCCGGCGCGGGCCAGGGTGCCCTGTGCCCAGTCGGTGTCGCACGGCTGCGCCGCGTCGGTCAGTCGCTCGAAGGCCTGCCGGGCGGCCTGCCGGTCCCCGGTGCGCACCGCGGCCTCGATGAGTTCCGGCAGAGCCCAGATCGCGACCCACAGCTCGGCGACCTCGGAGCTGGCCCGGGCCGCCGCAGCCGCCTGCTCGTACTGTCCGAGGCTGTTGTGCAGCACCGCGGCCGACCACTGGGCGACCGTGACGCCCATCAGCTGTCCGCTCGCGCCGAGCTCGGCGATCGTCGTCAGGATCAGCTTGGTGGCTTGCTCCCGCCGGCCGCGCAGCGCGGCCAGCCGCAACCGCACGTGTGGCGCCATCGGGGCGCCGACGATCGCGGCCACGGTCTCGATCTCGGCGGCGATCGAGTCGGCGACGGCGAAGTCACCGGCCCACGAGGTCCAGATGCCGAGGGAGGTGAGGCAGAAGAGCAGCTCGTTGAGCGCGCCCGCGGCACGGACCATCGCCGCTGCCCGCCGATAGCTCGCGTACACCGCCGGAAAATCCCAGAGCGCGGGGATCATTCCGTTGGCGACCCAGCCCCACTTGAGCATGTCGCGTGCGGGCAGGTCGAGCAGGCCGGGAAGGGCGCGCTGGAGTACCGGGACGGCCGCCGCGCGCCCGTCGGTGACCAGCAGGGCGCCGCCCTCGAGCAGGAGATCGAGCACATCGGCGGGCCCGGGCCTGGGCGCCAGCGTCCTGATCGCCTGCGAGATCGCCAACAGGCTGTCCGCGTCCGCGGCGACCAGCGCGGTGGTGCCCCAGGCCATCAGGTACGTCTCGCGGGCGAGCTGGACGTCGAACGGTTCCAGGCGCTGCGCGGCCGCCAGCAGCAACGGCGGCGCTTCGTGGTTCATGCCGGTGGTGAACGCGATCTCACTGCGTACGAGATGGGCCCGGACCCGGTGGAACTCGCTCTGCGCGTCGCGTTCGGCGATGCCGAGGTATCGGCGTGCGCCCTCCACTTCGCCGGCATGCAGGGTCGCGGCGGCGGCCGCGACCGCGCGCTCGGCGCGCCGGAAGGGGTCGGTGGTGAGGCTCACCGACCGTTGCAGGAAAGCGGCAGCCGCGGCCAGGCCGCCGCGCGCCTGCGCGCGCTCGGCGCACCGTTCCAGCTCGGCGGCGATCCCCTCGTCGGGGCCGCCGGCAGCGGCCGCCAGATGCCAGGCCCGGCGGTCCGGATCGGTCCCGGCATCAATGCCTTCGGCCAGAGCCAGATGTACGGCGCGGCGCTCGTCCACCGGCGCCGCCTGGTAGACGGCCGACCGCACGAGCGGATGGCGGAACGTGACGCGCTCGGCAACCGTGAGCAGCCCGTCCGTCCCGCCGGCCAGGGCGCTCGCCACGGTCACGCCGAGCCGTTCAGCGGCGCGCCACACCAGAACCGGGTCACCGACGGGCTCGGCCGCGGCGATCAGCAGCAGCCGCCGGGTCTGCTCGGGCAGCCCGTCGACCCGGGTCAGGAAACTCTCCTCGATCCGTCGGGGCAGCGCGTCGGCGCTCAGCAGGCCGAACCCGCCGGCCATCTGGGTCCGGCTCAGCCCGCGCGGCAGTTCCAGCAGGGCAAGGGGATTGCCGCGGGTCTCCGCCACGAGCCGGTTACGGATGTGCTGGTCCAGGCCGGAGTGGGTGACGGAGCTCAGCAGCGCGTGCGCGTCGGCGTCGCGCAAACCGGTGACCTCGAGGCCGGGCAGGTCGCGCAGCTCCCGGCTGCGCACACGGGCGCTGAAGACCAGCGCGACCGACTCGGCCAGCAGCCGCCTGGCGACGAACCCGAGAACCTGCGCCGACGCCTGGTCCATCCATTGCGCGTCGTCGAGCAGGCACATCAGCGGACGGTGGGCGGAGGCGTCCGACAGCAGGCTGAGGACGGCCAGGCCGACCAGGAACCGCTCCGGCGGCGGCGCGGAGCGCATCCCGAAGATGGTTTCCAGCGCCTCACGCTGCAGGTCGGGCAGATGCGGGACACGGTCGAGCAGCGGCCCGCACACCTGATGCAGGGTGGCGTAGGGCAGCTCCATCTCGGACTCGACACCCGCAGCCCGCAGCACACGGGTGTTCCCGGCGGTGCGCTGTGCGTGATCCAGCAGGGCGGACTTGCCGATCCCGGCGGCGCCGTGCAGCACCAGCACCCGGCTCTCGCCGTTACGCAACGCCTGGATCATCCGGTCCAGCGCGGCGCACTCGGCCTGTCGTCCGATCAGCCGCCCGGCTGGCGCAGACTGCGTTTGACGCACGAGGTCCCCTCTGCCCTGCGACCGGGATGACGCTCCAGTCTCGGACGCGTGACAGGGAGCCAGCTATGACCGCCGTCACACACCGGCGCGGATTCATGTGCGGCTTCGTTCGGTCGCGTGCGAGACGGGTCGCGACAGGCGGGCTTGAAGGGCCGCGGCGATCTCGCGGGCGGCGGCAAGCTGCTCCGAAGTGAACGTGTGAGCAACTTTCGGCTGAGCAGCGTGAAGCCTAGGTCAGCGAAGACCTCGGTCCACGGCGGCGGGTCGACGAAGATCCCAGGGTCAGCCCAGGAACTCGTTCCGTCCTCGGTGAAGGCAACCCACGGATGCGTGGCATGACACAGGACTCGCAGCCGAACAGCCAGCGTCGCAATCACAGCGGAGTGGATACTCGCGCTGGGCGAACTGTTCGACGGCTCCATTCGCAGCCCTCGACGCTGCATAGCATCCGGTCCTGAACAGGCGGATATCAACAGAGCAACGCTCTGACTCAGAACTGGCGAAGCCCGTTGCTCCCCGCTCAACCCGAAACGCCATGCGACGTGTCCTTTCCGTGCAACAGCACGGTATGTCATCAACGCACTCTCTTCGGCAGTTCCGAGCGCTGAAGCTCCGAGGCGGCTACAGCGTGTGATGCTCCGCCGCGGTCGACTCGCGCGCGCAGAGGCAGATCCGTGCACCTGATCAACCGGAGAATGGTTTACCAGGCCTGGGTGGTGGCCGGGTCGGCCACACGGCGTGGAGGTGTCCAGGCTCGGACTACGAGCTTTGAGCCGCGGACCGCCGCCTGGCATGCCAGAAAGTACGCCAAGCAGATTCCGGTGCCTATCAGCAATGGGACCAATGCCGGCAGGTTCTCGCGCATGAAATCGTTGGCTGAGGCGTCAAATACCAGCGACAGAGCGAGGATCAGCAGCAAAAGAAGACCGCAGAGGATCGTGACGCCCCCGGCCAAAAGAAGGATCAGGGTGATTGGGCCCGCCAGGAGAGCGCCTGCGCTGAAGAAGTCGGCATCCCTGCCGTCGGCCGCCAGCTTGTAGGAATGGAGGAGGACAACGGCGGCGAGCACGACACAGCCGCCGGACCACCAGTCAAGCGTGAGTACCTCAGCGGCTCGATCGGGGTGAAGCACAACCCAGGGGTCTTGGCGCAGTAGAGTGAGCGCCGCCATAGCCCGGGCGTCGTCGCCAAAGCCCATCGACATGTAGTTGCCGCCCAGATAGCACAACCAGAGGGTGAGCAATTGAGCGGGCGGGACAAAAAGTGTGGTGAGTAGGGCAACCACGGCTCGCGCTAAGCGCATCCGCATCAGGGCGATGCCAGCGCCCCGCGCCTTGGTACCTAGCCAGCGGGATCCCACATGGACCTGTTTGGCGGCGTCCCACCAGGACTGGATCGCGAAGGCCAGACCGACCAGCGACACGATGCCGGCGCTCACCCCGAGAGTGCTGAGGGCGCTCTTGAACCAGTCGTCGAACTGAATAAGCTCCGGCACCTGCGGGAGATCGGCGAGCGCCATCCCGTTTACCTCCCTGCCCGATCGCAACCAGCTACCATGCAACCATCTGAGCCGCGCGAGAACAGTCGCCTGTCCAGACGCGATCTTCGCCGATCATCCGATGTGCCCTGGAAAGCCGACGTGTTGGTGAAGGCTGTCGGTGATGGAGGCGATCCGCGCGGCCGAGTTCACAAGAGGGCGGCCGAGGACCCGACGAGAATGCCGTTGTCGCCCGACCTTATGCCTCCGGGTGGGCGTCTCCTTGCTCTCTCAAACGTTCGCTGCCCGCGTTACGTAGAAGTTGTAGCCCATTCAACTTTCAGACGAGACCGTCAGCAGACATGCGGATCGTCGTGAATCGTGTCCACAGCGCTGCGCACTTGCGGTTACCCCGAGTTCGGCCGACAGCCGCACGGTGGCTTTGATGAGGAAGCCGGTGAAGCGCGGCCAGAAGACCACCACCCAGCCATCTGCCGCTGGAACCACCGCCACCTCGGTGCGCTGGTCGCCCTCACCCGAATGAATCGGCTGCGCAGCAATGCGTGATCAGTGGCGACCCGGACAATCGCTTCAACGACAGCCGGGGCGTCTTGTGTTCGCAGCGCCGTCGCCCTGCGGAACAGCCCCATGAGCTGAGGGTATCCACGACAAGGCGATGTCCAGGCTGAACGGCGTAACGTCTGGGCCTGGCCGGCGAGGTTCAACCGCTGACGCCACCGTGTGTCCGGTCCGATTGAGAGACCGAAGGTGGTGGCGCGCGACGGTCATTCCGGAAGTGCTGCAGTGAGATCGATTTCGACGAGTTGCCCGCGGTAGCCGAGCGACGCCACACCCAGCAACGTGCTGGCGGTAGTAAATGCTTCGGCCAGTGGCGACGCGTTGAGTTGTCGCCACACCGACGACAGCATCGAACTGTCCGGGCTGAGCACATAGACGACCGACCGGACGACATCAGCCGGGCCGGCACCGGCGGCCTGGAGAACCGCCAGGCAATTCGTGATCACCTGCTCGGTCTGGGCGGCGTGGTCGCCGGGCTCGCCGACCACTTCGCCGGAGAGGTCGAGCGGGCACTGCCCGGCGAGATGCGCCAGCCGGCCCGCAGGGGAGATCGTCACGTGGCTGTAGCCGTCCGGCACGTGGACAGTCGGTGGGTTGAACTTGTCGATCATCGGTCAACTGTCGCGACGTTCCGGACGGAAGGAAAACGATTAATCGGCGCTGAGACTGGCCGGTGCGTCGCGGGCCGGCTCCTGGACATGCCCCGATCCGGGCTGGCACGCTCACGGTGTGCGTGACGACAGCGGGACCGGGTCGCAGGCGGTGACCGGCCAGGCCGTGGTCATCGGCGCGGGGATGGCGGGCCTGGCGGCCGCGCGGGTGCTGGCCGACCGGTTCGCCCGGGTGACGGTCGTCGACCGGGACAGCCTGCCGGCGGAGCCCGGCAGCCGCCGGGGTGTGCCGCAGGGCGCGCACCCGCACGTCCTGCTGGCGGTGGGACGCACGGCGCTGGAGAAGCTGTTCCCCGGCCTGACCGACGAGCTGGTCGCGTCGGGCGCGCGGTGGATCGACGTGGTCCGCGACGCGATCGTGTGGCAGCTCGACGGTCATCGGGCGCGCGCGGACAGCGGCATCGAGATGCTCTGCCTGAGCCGGCCCCTGCTGGAAAGCCATGTGCGGCGCCGGCTGCGGGAGCTGCCGCACGTGGAGATCCGCGCGGAGACGACCGTCGCCGGCCTGACCGGCCGGGCGGGGGAGCGGGTCACCGGGGTGGCGCTGTCCGGCGGGGACGAGCTGCCGGCCGACCTGGTCGTCGACGCCAGCGGTCGCGGCAGCCGCTCCGGCGGCTGGCTGCGCGAGCTGGGCTTCCCCGCCGCGCCCGAGTCCGTGATCACGGTCCGCATGCACTACACGACCCAGCTGGTCCATGGCCGGCCGGACCGCCTGGGCGGGCCCGGCATGCTGGTGGCGGCGGAGAGCCCGCCCGGCCATCGGCGTTACGGCGCCGCCTTCGCGGCCGAGGGTGACAAATGGTTCGTCACCCTCGGCGGATATCACGGCGAGCGCGCCCCGGCCGATCCCGAGGGGTTCCAGCGCTTCGCCGACGAGCTGCCGGAAACGTCGATCGCCGAGTTCCTGCGCGGATCCGAACCGCTGGGCGAGCCGGTCGCCTTCTCCTATCCGGCCAGCCGGCGACGGCACTTCGAACGCCTCCGCCGGCTCCCCGGCGGCTACGTCGCCGTCGGCGATGCCCTGTGCAGCTTCAACCCGGTGTACGGCCACGGCATGACCGTCGCCGCGCTGGAGGCCATCACGTTGGGGGAGTGCCTCGACCGGCGGCGGCGGGCTACCGACGCGGCGCTGGCCCGCGACTTCTACCGCCGCAGCGCCGGCCTGATCGCGGTCGCCTGGGACATGGCCGCCGCGACGGACTTCGCCTATCCCGGCACCACCGGGCCGAAGCCGCGCGGCCTCGCGGTGACGAAGTGGTACCAGCGCCGCATCGTGCGGGCCACCCACGTCTCCGCCGAGGTGGTGGCGGCGATCGTCAAGGTGCAGCACCTGCTCGAGCCGGCGACGATCCTGCTGCGCCCGGCGATGGTCGCCAAGATCATGCGGGCGGCCCGAGCCAGGCCTATGCCTGATCCTTCAGATAGGTGAGCACGGCCAGCACCCGCCGGTTCGCCGAGTCGTCGGGCGGCAGGTCCAGTTTGGCCAGGATGTTGCCGACGTGCTTGCCGACGGCTGCCTCGGACAGCACCAAGGTCCGGGCGATGGCGGCGTTGGAGTGCCCCTCGGCGATCAGCGCCAGCACCTCGCGCTCCCGGGCCGACAACCGGGCCACCGGGTCGGTGGTGCGGCCGAGCAGGCGGCGGACCACGTCCGGGTCGATGACCGTGCCGCCGGCGACCACCCGGCGCAGCGCCGTGACGAATTCGTTCACGTCCACCACACGGTCCTTGAGCAGGTAACCGACTCCCCGGCCGGCACCGGAGCCGAGCAGTTCGGCCGCGTACCCGTGCTGCACGTACTGACTGAGGGCCACCACGGCGAGCCCGGGGTGTTCCCGGCGCAGCCGGACAGCGGCACGCAGGCCCTCGTCGGTGAAGCCGGGCGGCATCCGGATGTCGGTGATCACCAGTCCCGGCCGGTGGTGGGCGACGGCACGCAGCAGCGCCTCGGCGTCACCGACGGCGGCCACCACCGGGAACCCGAAGCGCTCCAGCAGCCCGGCCAGTCCCTCGCGCAGAAGCACCCCGTCCTCGGCGAGCACCACCGTCACGTCGTCGGGCACGGCAGCTCCACCCGGACCATCGTGGGACCGCCGGCGGGGCTGGCCAGCAGCATCCGCCCGTCGGCGACGGCCACCCGGTCGGCCAACCCGGTCAGGCCGGTGCCGCGGGCCGGGTCGGCTCCGCCCCGCCCGTCGTCGGTGACCTCCACGACCAGCAGGCCGTCCTGTTCGACGGCGCTCACCGTGGCACGGGTCGCGCCGCTGTGCTTGGCGACGTTGGCGAGCAGTTCGGCGACCACGAAATAGGCCGTCACCTCCACGTGCCCGGGGAGGCGCCGCCCCAGCTCGTCGCGGACGCTCATCGGGACGGCCGCCTGGCCGGCCAGCTCACGCAACGCCGCCCCGAGCCCGAGGTCGGTCAGCAGCTGCGGGCGGATGCCGTGGATCAGCTCGCGCAGCTCGCCCATCAGCTCCTTGGCCTGCCGGTGGGCGGTGGCCACCGCGCCGGCGGCCGGTGAGTCGTCGGCCAGGTCGACCCGGGCGAGACCCAGCTGCAGTGTCAGCCCGACCAGTTTCTGCTGGGCACCGTCGTGCAGGTCGCGCTCGATGCGGCGACGTTCCTCCTCGAACGCGTCGGCCAGCCTGGCCCGGGACTGCGAGACCTCCACCAGCTCCGCGCGCAGGGCGTCGGCCGGCGCGGTGTGCAGCACGGCACGGGCTGTCGCGGCGTGCGCGGCGGCGGTCACCGCGATCAGATAGGGGAGGGCCAGAAGGGCCGGCAGAGCGCCGATCGCGTACGGCACGGCCTGCTCCGCCGTCACGATGGTGACCGTCCCGAACGAGATCGGCCCGCCCGCCACCAGCAGCGGGCTGAACGCGCAGACCGCGACCAGGATGATCGTCACGGCGAGCGCGGCGTACCCCACCGGCACCGCCGTGACCAGCACCGCCGCGTATCCCAGCCGGCGCCACGGCGAGTGCCCGGCCCGCAGCACCCGGTCGTCGACGAGCCGCAACCGGTGCCGTTCCAGCGCCGGCAGCGGCCGGGTGACCAGCGGTCCCAGCCCGGCGAGCAGTGCCCCGCCGCCCAGGAACAGCAGCAGCGAGACGACCGGGTCGGCGTCGCCGGTGTACAGCCGGCGCAGCAGCACGATCCACGGCGCGCCCAGGATTCCGAGGGGCACCGCGACGGCCACGGCCACCGGCACCGTGCTGAGCACGAACAGCAGCGACCGCCACGGCCACCCGCTGATCAGGAACCGGGGTGAACGTGTGGCGGCGAGGACACTCGGAACGGACACAGAAGGACCGTATCCACGCCCGCGGCCGTTTCCCAGGCGCCTACGCGTAGTTCCGAAGTAGGGCTGGACGTAGTGCGGCGGCTCGCCGGCCTGATCTCGCGATGAGCCGGCGAGCCCGAACGCTGCGGTGAGTGGCTGTCCTACTTGCTGCGGGAGGACTTCCCGGTCTTCTTGGTGAGGGTCTGCACCAGCTTCTCGACCAGCTCCGGCTTCTTGAGATCCGCCGTGCCCTTCACCCCGCGGCGGGCCAGCCGGGTGCGCAGCTCGTCCACCTTCATCCGAGCAATCTTGCTTTCGCTGACCTCGGGGGTGTTCGGGGTGTCGTTGTGGCTGGTCGGGTTCTTGCCGCCGGCCTTCGCGGACTTGCCACCGGCCTTCGCGGACTTCCCGCCCTTCGCCGACTTCAGCTCGGCCTTCACGAACCGCTCGACGAGCTCCGGCTTCTTCATCTCGTCCGTGCCCTTGACGCCACGCCGGGCCAGCCGGGACCGCAGGTCGGACGCCTTCATCCGGGCGATCTTGCTTTCGCTGACCTCGGGGGTGTTCGGGGTGTCGTTGTGGCTGGTCGGATTCTTCCCGCCGGCCTTGCTGGACCGCGAACCGGTGGCACCCTTCGCCGACCGCACCTCGGCCTTGACCAGCTTGTCGACCAGTTCCGGTTTCTTCAGGCCCTCGGTGCCCTTGACCCCGCGGTTCTTCAGCTCCCGGCGCAGCTCGTCGACCTTCATCCGGGCGATCTTGCTCTCGCTCACGTCCGGGGTGTTCGGGGTGTCGTTCCGGCTCGTGCGGTTCTTGTCCGTCTTGGTGGCAGCCATGACGCTTCGCCTCCATTCATCGACATTTCCGATCATCTTTGAGCTACCCGGGTTGCCCTGCCCCGACACATCCGGCCGCGAATGTCCCTCGCACGCGGTGACCATGCGCGACCTGTGATCCACAGTCGACACCTCGACCGGTACCCTTCGCCGGACCCCACGCCCCGGAAGGTATCGCCAGTAGTGCGCTCGCTCTTCGTCATCGCCGCCGCCGCCCTGGTCGGCTTCCTGCTCAGTCCGCTGCTCCGCGCCGACGCCGCCTGCACCCCCGGCCCCGCGGCCTCGGCCCCGGCACCCGCCTTGGACGGCTGGACCGGGGAACAGCTCGGCAACGCCCGCGTCATCGTCACCATCGGCACGGAGCGCGGACTTCCCGAGCAGGCCCAGGTGATCGCCGTCGCCACCGCCATGCAGGAGTCCGGCCTTCGTAACCTGCGCGGCGGCGACCGGGACTCGATCGGCCTGTTCCAGCAACGGCCCAGCCAGGGCTGGGGGACACCGAAGCAGTTGTCCGACCCGGCCTATCAGACCCGCAAGTTCTACGACAAGCTGCAGACGGTTCGCGGCTGGCGGGAGATGCGGCTGACCGAGGCTGCTCAGGCCGTACAGATATCGGCGTTTCCGGAGGCCTATGCGAAGCACACCCGGGCAGCCACCCGTCTGGTCGAGGCGTTGACCGTCCCGGAGTCGTGTGTGTCCGAGGGCTGATCGGCCTCAGGCCGCCGGGTCGATCATCGTCATGCCGGCGACCGTGGCCTGATCGAAAGTGGGCAGCAGCGCCGCAGCCTCCGCCAGCCCGATGGTGCGCTCGATCAGCCGCTGCGGCTCCAGCGTCCCCTGCCGGATCAGCTCCATCATGGCCGGATAGTCGGCCGCCGCCATCCCGTGGCTGCCGAGCACGTCGAGTTCCCACCCGATGACCCGCGCCATCGGCACCCGCGGGTGACCGCCGACCGGTGGCAGCAGCCCGACCTGGAGGTGGCGGCCCCGGCGGCGCAGGCTGAGGAGCGCGTCGGCGCAGGTCTGTTCGCTGCCGACCGCGTCCATCGCGACGTGGCTGCCTCCGCCGGTGAGGTCGGCGACCGCGGCCGGGACGTCGGTGCCGCCGGCGTGCACCGTGTGGTCCGCGCCGAGAGCGGTCGCCGCGGCGAGCGCTTCCGGGTTGCGGTCCACGGCGATCACCCGGCCGCCCAGCGCCCGGGCGATCATCACCGCGCTCAGCCCCACCCCGCCGGCGCCGACCACGGTCACCCACTCGCCCGCGGCGAGCCGGGCGCGGCCGGCGAGGGCCCGGTACGCGGTGGCGAACCGGCAGCCGAGCCCGGCCGCGGCCGCGAAGCCGACCTGGCCGGGGATGGCGATCAGGTTGGTGTCGGCGGCGTGCAGGGCGACGTACTCGGCGAAGGACCCCCAGTGCGTGAAACCGGGCTGCTGCTGATCGGGGCAGACCTGGGCCTGGCCGGACCGGCACCACTCGCACCGGCCGCAGCCGCAGACGAACGGCACGGTCACCCGGTCGCCGGCCGTCCAGCGCCGGACGTCCGCGCCGGCCTCGACCACGACGCCGGCCAGTTCGTGGCCCGGCACGTGCGGGAACACGATGTCGTCGTCGTGCCCCGCCCAGCCGTGCCAGTCGCTGCGGCACATCCCGGTCGCCATCACCCGGACCACCACCCCGCCGGCCGGGGCGGACGGCTGAGGAACGTCGAGCACCCGTGGCCGGGCCCGGACCTCGTCGACGACTACGGCACGCACAGCCGCCATCCTGTCAGAGCGCCGTGGATCAGATCGCCTGACCGGAGATGAACGGCAGCCAGCCCGCGTACCAGCCGGACAGCAGCGCGAGCGAGCCGAGCACGACGGTGAGGTCGCGGGTCCGGGTGCGGGCCAGTGCGACGGCGGGCACGAGCAGGACCGGGAAGGCGGGCAGCAGATGGCGGCCCATCATCGAGATGTGCGCGTGCGAGCCGGCCGCCAGCACCAGCGTCGCGGCGGCGAACACGGTCAGCTGCCACGGGCCGCGGCGGGCCAGCAGCACCAGCAGGACGAGGAACCCGGCCAGGATCAGCACGGACAGGATCCGGATCGGTTTGCCGGCGTTGTCGTCGCCGACCCCGATCATGATGTCCGCGACGGACTGCCAGGTGCCGCGGCCGTAATCCCACCACGCGCTGAAGTTGTCGTGGTGGATCGCGAAATACCGGGAGAGGCTGCCGAGCTCGGCGGACGCGTAGGCCAGGTAGGCGGCGAGGCCGGCCGGGGCGAGCAGCATCGCGGCGTACGGCCGCCAGCCGCCCCGCCGGGAGACGGCGGCGATCAGCGCGGCCAGGCCGACGGTGCCGATCAGTGCGGCGGCGGTGGGCCGGCTCAGGCCGCTCAGCCCGGCGAGCAGGCCGGCGAGGAGCCAGCGTTCCTTGAGCACGGCGTAGAGCGCCCAGGCCGCCAGGGCGGTGAACAGCGACTCGGTGAACGCGCCGTTCTGCGTCAGGGCCGCGGGGGCCACCGCCCACAGCGCGGCGAGCAGGACGCCGGTGCGGTGGCTGTGGACGTGCCGGCCGATCGCGTACATCCCCCAGGCGGCGGCGACGGCCGCGACGAAGGAGACGATCAGGCACGCGGTCATCGGGGTGACGAACGGCAGGTGGGTCAGCGGGCGGGCCAGCCACGGGTAGAGCGGGAAGAACATCAGGCGCAGCTCGTACGGCACACCGTCGGCGTCGACGGCTCCCACCGGACCGCCGAGGCCGCTGCCCGCGATCTTGATGTACCACCGTGCGTCCCACGACACCAGCGCGTCCAGGGAGGAGACGAAGGTCCGCCACTGGTTGTTGATCGACCCGTCCGGGTAGACCTGCCGGCCCGGCGCCCGGGTGTGCGCGTGCGCGGCCAGCACATACATGACCTCGAGGCTGAGCGTGCGCAACAGCAGGTAAAGCCCGATCGCGGGCGCCGCCGGACGTGCCGCCGCGAGGAGCCGGGACAGCCGGCCGGGGCTCGGCGGTTCCACGGTCTCCGGCGCCGGGGCGTCGTTCGCGGGGGTCACGGCGACGTGAGAGATGGCAACGCCTCCTGAGTGCGAGTGGGAGCGCTCCCAACCGTAAGCGGGATCATCGACGGAAATCGCTGTCTCAGGCTAACCCATCAGCGGAGCACAGCGCACCGGCATGCTCGCCCGGCCCGTACGGTAGGCGATGCGCCCCGACCGGCCCGCCCCGATCACCGTCCCCCGGGGCCTGAGTGCGCCGTACCCGAACTGGCTGTGGGCTCGGAGCGTGGCCTCACCGTCGACCCGGCGCGCTGCTCGCGTGTGCCGGCCCCGCTGCTGCGCTGCCGGCTCTCCGGCCCAGAGCCGGGACGGCCACCAGGATGATCGGCACGAGCGTCAGGTGGCACACCGCCAGGGCGACCTTGCTGGCGGTGTCGAAGTCGGCGGGCAGTGTCATCACGGCGATGGTGCCGACCGCCAGCACCGGGCCGGCGACGAGCGCGACCCTCGTCACCCAGGCGGCCCGCGGCGCCAGCAGCGCGACGACGGTGAGCCCGGCGACCAGCGGCAGCAGGCTGAACCCCGCCACCGTCACGGCGTCCACCTCGGCCCGGCCCTGCGGCGAGGTGAAGGCGAACGTGCCACCGGCGGCCCGCCCGGCGAGGTGGACGGCGAGGTTCACCAGCACCGCGACGGCGCCCGCCGCGGCGATCAGCGCCGCGCGCGGAAGCCTAGACATCGCGCACCGGCCGGCGGGTCAGGAAGGCCTCGATGCGGGCGAACGCGCCGGCCCACACCTCGGTGACGAAGAAGTCGCGGATCTCCGGCGCCGGGAACCCGCTCTGCACGACCGTCATCAGTGTGCCGCCGTCGCTCGCCAGGAAGGAGATCTCGATGCGGGTCGTCATGGTCATGCCGTCCGGGCTGACACCCGTCGACTCGGTGACCAGGCGGTGCGGACGGTCGATCTCCACGAACGTCTGCGTCTCCCGGAACAGCATGTCGGGGCTGGGTCCCCACACCGCGGTCTGCCGGCCACCGACCCGCAGATCGACGTCGATCTCCACGATGCCCGGCTTCTCGTCGAGGATCGTGAACCAGATCTTCTGCTGCTCGGCGTCGGTGTAGGCGTCGAACACCTCCTCGGGCGTCGCGGGCAGCTGCCGCGTCATCCGCATCTCCAGCGTCATCGTGGTCCTTCCGGGTCGGATCGCAGAGTGAAGTAGGCGTCGAGGCCGTCGAGACGGCGGGCCCAGAGCCGTTGGTAGAAGCTGATCCACGCCATCGCGTCGTCCAGCGGTGCGGTGCCGAGACGGCACTGCCGCGACCGGCCCACCTTCTCGGTGACGACGAGGCCGGCGTCCTCCAGCACCCGCACGTGCTTCTTCATGCCGGTCAGCGTCATCCCGGTGGGCCCGGCGAGCTCCCCGATGGTCGCCGGGCACTCGCCCAGACGCACCAGGATGCCGCGGCGGGTAGGATCCGCCAGGGCGGCGAAGACGCGATCGAGGACGGCTTGCTGAACCATGCGGTTCACCTTAAGACACTGAACCAACAAGTTCAACATCCGATTCTGGTACGACCTGTGCCAAGTCCCGTGGCCACACCGCGACCACGCTGCGACCTCGCGGCCGCAGCGCGGGCCGCCGGGCGGAAGCGGCCCGTCACCCTCACCCCGCGGCGGGCCCCTCGTCCGGTGTGGACGCCCGGATCGCGGCGACCAGCAGCACCGTCCCGACGGCCACCGACAGCACCGCCACCGGCCAGCGCAACGGCGCCGCCAGATGCATCACCAGGAACCACGACCGCACCTCCACACCGGCGAGCAGGAACGCCATCGGGACGAGGCCCTGCGGCACCGCCGCGATCGGCCCCAGAATCCAGCCGACGATCGCGACCGCCGTGCGGCGCCGCGAGGAACCGGCCGGGGCCGGCGGCGACACCACCACCGGCGGCGGCCGGCTCGGCCGGGTCGTTCGCATCAGCTCCAGCAACTCGGGTCCGCGCTGTCGCAGCCGCCGATGCGCGACCCGCCCCAGCCACCACGCCGTGCCCACCCCGCTGACCAGCCCGGCCGGCACCCCGCTCCAGCGCAGTACGTCGTCGTCGAGCAGCGTGCCGGCAAGCACCAGCCCAGCGGCCGGCAGCGCGGGCAGCAACCCGGCCCAGAACAGCAGGAACGCGGGCGCGGTGACGTCGGCGTGCGCCGCCTCGCCACCGGGCCGCCGGTGCCGGTCCGGGCTGGGCACCAGCGCGACCACCGACAGCCACGCGACCAGGCCGAGACCGCCGCCGAGCAGCGCCGGGGTCAGGGCCAGCACCCACGGCCACGTCCAGGTCAGAGCGCTCCCGCCGGTCAGCACGACCGCCGTGACCGCGACGAGCGGGCCGAACACCAGCAGCAACGCGAGCTGCCGCCCGCGGATCTCGGCCCGCTCCGTGCCGGTCTGCAGGGTCAGCCACAGCGCGGTGCCGCTGTCACCGAGGAAGTTCACCGCCGAGGTGGCCGCCATCAGCGCCAGCATCGGCGCCGTCCACGGCAGCAGGACGGTCGACCCGAACGTGAGCGGCAGCAGCGTGGTGCCGAACGCCCACACCACCGGTACGGTCACCGCCTGCGCCCGCCCCGGATCCCGCCGCCAGGCCCGCAGCTCCTTGAGCAGGACCGCGCCGGTACGCGTGGCGAACGGCCCCCGCCGCCGCGGCGCGACGTCGGCACTCCCGCGGACCGTGACCCGCCCGGTGCGCGGAACGTCCAGCCCGCGGCTCCACATCAGCAGCAGCACCAACAGGAACGCGGCCATGCCCGCCAGCGCGCCGAACGCCACCGCCCAGGACCCCCGCCCCGCGGCCTCCACCACGGTCAGGCCCCAACCCGACGGGACGGCCCGCAGCGCGATCGCGACCGGGTCCGGGAAACCGGCGTCCAGCACGCCGGACACCACCACGGCGACCAGCAGGATCCAGCCCGACTGCAGCAGCACCTGCAACGCCCCGAGGAACGTGCCGGTCAGCACCGCACCGGTGCGCGCGGTGGCGAGCCGGGCCAGCGCGCCGGTGCACACCCGCGCGAGCAGCACCACAGTCACCAGCTGCAGCGCGGTCGCCGGCACCGCCACCAGAGCGGCCCGGAACCCGAGCCTCGTCGCGTACGAAATGATGCTCGTCAGCGTGAGCAGAGTGACCAGCGAGGTCACGCCGACGAAAGCGGCACCCAGCAGCCCCGTCGCGAGCCGGCGGCGTGGCAGGCCCAGCAGAGCGAAATGCTCGGTGCGCAGCACCGGCGGCCCGGCCCACAGCGGGCTCGCGATCCAGCCCAGCAGCCACGTGAGATAGACGGCGGCGAGCAGGTCGGCCGCCACCTCAGGGCCGACGGCCGGGGTCAGGCTGAGCCAGATCGTAGCGCCGCCGAGCACGGTGCCGGCGACCCCGCCGAGGACCATCCAGGCGAGCTTGCCGCCGGTCGTGGCGTTCCGGAGGATGGTCAGCTTCATCCGGATCAGGACGCCAACCACGACAGCCCTCTCGCCTCACCCGCCCCGCCGGCGTCCCCGTCCGCGGCCAGCGTGACGAAGGCCTCCTCCAGCGTGCCGTCACCGCGCACCTCGCCGAGCGGGCCCGCCGCCGCCAGCCGCCCGCCGACCATCACCGCGACCGTGTCGCACAGCTGCTCGACCAGGGCCATCACGTGGCTGGACAGCACGATCGTGCCGCCCGCCGCCACGAACCCGGTCAGAATCGCCTTGAGCGCGACGGCGGACACCGGGTCGACGGCCTCGAACGGCTCGTCCAGCACCAGCAGCCGCGGGTTGTGCAGCAGCGCCACGGCCAGGCCGATCTTCTTCCGCATCCCGGTGGAGTAGTCGAGCACCAGCGTGCGCTCGGCGCCGGTCAGCTCCATCACTTCGAGCAGTCCCTGGGCCCGGTCAGCGGTCACGCCCGCGTCCAAGCCGCGCAGCAGGCCGAGGAAGGTGAGCAACTCACGGCCGGTGAGGTGCTCGGGCAGCGCCAGGTCGGCGGGCAGCACGCCCATCATCGATTTCGCCCGCGCCCCGTCCGGCCAGACCGGAACGCCGAAGACCGCCGAACCGCCCGCGTCCGGCCGCAGCAGCCCCACCGCCATCGACAGCGCGGTCGTCTTGCCCGCCCCGTTCGGCCCGACCAGCCCCAGAAAGGCGCCCCGCGGAACCACCAGGTCGAGCCCGTCCACCGCCACCTTGTCGCCGTAGACCTTGCGCAGCCCGCTCAGCTCCAGGGCGCCGTGTCCGGTCACCGCCCACCGCCTCCCGATCGACGCCTGTCACAGTATCGGCGGACCCGATTCCTTCTCGCCTCCGCCGCGGTCTGTGTCGGTATGACGACGACAACCGACCCGAACCGGCTCCTCTGGGAGGAGCGTGCGGCCGGCGACAGCAGCCGCCCCTGGGAATCCCTGGCCACCGACCCCGGCGACCTCGAGGAGAAGACGGACGACTCGGGGCTGTGGCTGCGCCCGCCGGGCGCCGTGGACGACCGCGTCGTGCTGGCGATCCACGGCGGCGGCTTCGTCAGCGGCTCGGTCGCCACCCACCGCAGGATGTTCGGCCACCTCGCCCTGGCGTCCGGGGCGACCACCCTGGTCGTCGACTACGGACTGGTTCCGGAGCAGGTCTACCCGGCACAGCTCGACCAGGTCTTCGACATCTACCGCACCCTGGCCGGTAAGCGCGTCGCGCTCGCCGGCGACTCCTGCGGCGCCACCCTCGCGCTGGGCATCGCCCTGCGCGCGCGGGACCTCGGCCGTCCCGCCCCGGCCGGTCTCCTGCTCTTCTCGCCCTGGGTCGACCTCACCGCCTCGGGCGCCGGCTACGACACCGGAACCGACCCCTTCTTCACCACCGAGCTGGTCCGCGGGCTCGCCGCGGCCTACCTGGCCGGCGCCGACCCCGCCGATCCCGTCGCTGACCCGGCCCGGGCCGACCTCACCGGCCTGCCACCCACCTATGTCCAGGTGGGCGCGGACGAAGCCCTCCTCGACGACGCACGGCTGCTGGCCCGCCGCTCACCCGGCGTCGAACTCGACGAGTTCCCCGGTCAGCTGCACTCCTTCCAGATGGCGGCCGGCCGTTCCCCGGCCGCCGACGACGCGATCGCCCGGGCCGGTTCCTGGCTGCGCCGCACACTGGCATCATGAGCGCGCCCACGGCACCCGACTTCGCCGCCGCCACCGACCATCTGCGCCGCGACCTGACCGCGCACTGCTACCGGATGCTCGGCTCCTGGGACGAGGCCGAGGACGCGGTGCAGGAGACCTACCTGCGTGCCTGGCGGGCCTGGGAGCAGTTCGAACACCGCGCTTCGGTACGCACCTGGCTGCACCGCATCGCCACCAACGTCGCCCTCTCCGCGCTGCACGGGCGCACCCGCCGGGCGCTGCCCACCGGCCTGGGCGCACCGGACCCGGCCGGAGAACCGGAGTACCTGCCGGCCGAGACCTGGATCCAGCCGTACGCCGACGACCGTGACGACCTGCGCCTCGCCCTGATCGCCGGACTGCAGACGCTCACCCCGGGCCAGCGCGCGATCCTGCTGCTCCGCGACGTGCTCGCCTACTCCGCCGACGACGTCGCGGCGATGCTCGGCCTGACCGCCGGCGCGGTCAAGAGCACCCTGCAGCGCGCCCGCGCCCGCCTCCAGCACGCCGCACCCCACCCGGACGACGTCGCCGAGCCGGACAGCCCCGTCGCGCGCCGGCAGGTGGACGCCTATCTGACCGCCTTCCGCACCGCTGACATCACCGGGCTCACCGCCATGCTGCGGCGTGACGCCACGTTGGAGCTGATCCCGGGCCGCCGCTGGTACGAGGGCCTCGCCGCCTGCCTCCCGGTGTTCGCCGAGGCGGTGGGCAGCCCCGGCGACTGGCAGATGGAACCCACCGTCGCCAACAACCAGCCGGCCGCGCGGGCACGCCTGCTGGGCCGGCCCTTCGGCATCGCGGTGCTCGACTGCCGGACCGACGGCATCGCCGCCGTGACGGTCTTCGCCGACCCCACCCTGTTCTCCCGCTTCCCACCATCCTGACAGCCGGCTCCGGCCCGCCCGGCCGTTCCAGCCGCCGGCCCGGGCCGACCCGCCGCGCTTGCCGTCGCTCTCGGCCGGCTGGTCCACAGGGCTGTCCGAGGGCCCGCCGGACCGCTTCGGGAGTCGACCGCGCGCGAGTGGCTGGTCAGCAGTGCTGTTCCCAGTGCCTCGGAACAGAACTGCTGACCCAGCCCGAGGCGCGGGGAGTGGCCGGGTGGGGTCAGTCGGGTAGGCCGGTGCACGGCTGGTCGTTGACGCTGCATGCGGTGGGTTGCGCGTCGACCAGGGTGGCGCCGCGCACGTCGAAAGTGATGACGACGGGAGCTCCGGGTGAGACCGTCCGGGTGTCCTCGACCGGGATGAACGTCCACACCGCGCCGTCCTGTTCGGCCTCCGCGCCCGAGACGTCGGCGATCCGCAGGGTGGCGCGGGGCAGGGTGACGCTGAGCCGCCAGTCCGCCGACGGGCCGGAGCCCTCGGCTTCGAGCGTGACGGCGGCCCGATAGCCGAGCAGGCCGCTCCCGTTCGCCGCCGTGTATTCGGCGGTCAGCACGCTCGTGCCGGCGGCGGCCGGCGCGCTGCGGGACGGGGTGGCGGCGGCTGCGGAGGGGCTGCGGGACACCCGCGCGGACGTCGAGGCGGAGGCCGACGGCGTGGGGGAGGACGCCGAGGTGGGCCGCGAGGACGGGGTCTGCTGGGCGGTGATCGGCGGGGCGAGGCTGGTGGCCGGCGGGGGAGCGGGCGCGGCCTTGCCGGGCAGCGGCAGGTCGGTGAGCCCGCCCGGTGTGCCCAGCAGCGCGCCGACCAGCACGACGACGCCACCGGCCGTGCCGAGCACGCCGGCGAGCAGCCAGAGCGGAACGGTCCGCCGCGCCGCGGCGGGGTCTCCGGCAGCGCCCTGCACGGCGGGGTCTCCGGCAGTGCCCTGCGCGGTGGGGTCGTCGGCGGCGCCGGCTCCGGGGGAGCTGCCGGCGGCCCGCTGCGCGAGGGCGGCGGCTTTCCGGCGGCCGGGCAGGTTGCCGGTCTGCACGGCGGTGACCACGCTGAGCATGGCGTCCAGCAGCACGACCGACGGCGAGCGCCGGGGCTGCGGGGAGTCGTTCATCGGGCGGGCCTCCGGGTTCACAGCGATCGCAGACCGCTGAGCAGCTGCTGGAGCAGCATCTGGTCGGGGCGGTCCGCGGTGTCGCGGGCGCTGGGGAGGGTGATCAGGCCGGCGTCGCGCAGGTCGCTGAGCAGCACGCGTACCGGGCCGAGCGGCAGCCCGAGCCAGGCGGCGATCTCGGACACCGACACCGGTCGTTCGGTGAGGCGCATGATGGTCGACGCCGGGGCGGACAGGTCGCCGTGCGCGGTGGCGCCGGGCGTCCGCTGGACGATGGCGCTGAGCGTGATCTCGTTCGTGGGCGGCTCGGCGCGGCCTCCGGTGATCGCGTAGAGGCGGACGACCGGCCCGGCGTCGTCGTCGTACCAGACGTCTTCAGTGATCATGACGACCTCCGTCAGCATCCCGAGCCGTCAATTGCCGGCGACAGAAAGATCTACGTACGTGGCCGCCGGATCGCTCATCGGCCCGGGTCCATCGGTCACCAGCGCGGCGGGCAGCCGCACCTCGGCGACGAGTCCGCCGGCCGCGCCGCGGGAGAGCCGGACCTCGATGTCCCGCCCGGCGGCGAAGCGGCCCACCGTGTAGAAGCCGGCCCAGAGCCCGCCGGCCGGTGGCGCCGGGTCGGCCATCACCTGCCGGGCGGTGTCCAGGTCCAGATCACTCATGCCCGGCCCCGCGTCGGTGACGGTCACGGTGTAACCGCCGTCGTCGTCCCGGCTGCCGCTGACCCGCACCCGGGTCTCGGCGGGGGAATGGGTGACCGCGTTCTCGATCAGCTCGGCCAGCAGGTGGGTGACCTCGAGGACGGCGTCGCCGGCCAGCGCGGCCGGCTCCAGCTGGGCGGTCGAGACCCGCTGGTAACCGTCGACCTCGGCGGCGGCGCCACGGGCCACCTCGCCCAGCGGCAACGGCTCGTGCCACTGCCGGCCGGGCGCGCCCCCGGCCAGGGTGATCGCCTTCTCCACATTGCGCCGCACCCGGGTGGCCAGGTGATCGGCGCGGAAGAGCTCGCCGAGGGTCTCGTCGTCGGACTGCCGGCGCTCCATGCCGTCGAGCAGGCGCAACAGCCGGTGCACCAGCCGCTGGCTGCGGACGTGCAGGTCGAGCAGGAGGTCCTGCAGGGGCGCGGCCTCCGGGCCGGAGCGGCCGGGCGAGGACACCCCGGAACCCGGGCCGGATCTGGAGCCGGGCCGGGTGCCGGACGAGCCGCCCGCCCGGCGGGCCACCACGAGCGCGGCCAGCACGGCGACCAGGCCCACGCCGGCCACCAGCCCGGCATAGGCGATCGCGCCGATCGCCCCCGGGGTCGCCGACTCCAGCGTGTCCCGGACCGCCCGTGTCTCCGCCGCGCGCAGGGCCGCGACGACCGGGTCGGCCGCCGCCGCCCAGTCGGCCGGTGCGATCCGTGGCCCCCGGCCGAGCAACAGGCGTTCCTCCACCGCCTCCAGCGACCCGGAGCCGGTCGCTTCCGGGGCGCCCGGGGCCGCGGTGAGCCAGGCGCGGCGCTCACCGGCCAGGCCGCCGACCCGGAGCAGTTCGGCGTCGCTGACCCCGGCCGGTGTGCTCAGCGCCGTCCGCAGCAGCGCGTCCTCCGCGGACAGCGCCTCCCGGGCCCGGGCCAGTGGGCCGGCGGGCAGCCACGGCATGCCGAGCCCGGCGCCGACGACCGCCTGATAGGCAGCGAGGACCTCGAGGCGGCCGCTCTCCCGGGCGTCCACCTGGGAACGGATCGTGGCGAGCGCGCCGAGGCCGGCGGTCCACTCGCCGACCGAGCGCACCGCGTCCGGGGAGTAGGTGTGCGCCCGCGTGCTGAGGTCGGCCGCGACCCGGTCGGTGTGCTGCCGTGCCGCGACCAGGGCCGTCGCCTCGCCGCCCGCCAGGTGGGCGACCGAGAGCCGGCGTTCCTCCTGCAGCGCCACCACCACGGTGTCGACGGCGCCGCCGAGCCGGTCGGCGGTGGTGCGGGCCTGCACCCGGTCGACCGCGGCGAGCACCGCCGGCACCGCCGCGGCCAGCCACAGGACGACGAGCAGAAGCAGCCCGGCGCGCACCCGGGCATCGATGTCACGCCAGCCGCGACGTCTCATGCCGGACTCCTTCCGCGATGTTCCGGGCAGCCGGTCGCGGCTCGGGGGAGGTGGGCCGCGCGGGTTGGCCGGCGGGTCGCGGCTCGGGGGAGGTGGGCCGCGCGGGTTGGCCGGCGGGTCGCGGCTCGGGCGGGGCGGTCCGTGTGGGCTGGTCGGCCAGCAGCTCGCGCAGCCGGGCCAGCAGCTCCCGCCGGTCGGTGCAGCCCAGCCGCTGCCGGATCCGGGCGACGTGGTGCTCGATGGTCTTGGCCGACAGGTAGAGCCGCTCGGCGATCTGCTTGTAGGTCAAGCCGGCGACGACCAGGGCGGCCACCTGCTGTTCCCGCTCGCTGAGCAGCGGCCCGGTCGCCTCGGTGGTGGGTGCCGGTTCGGCGGCCGGCCGGCCCTGCAACGCCCGGGCGCAGTCCAGCAGGACGGTCATCGCCTTGCGGTCGGTGGTGCGGATCGCGGCCTGCCCGGCGAGCCGGGCAGCGTCCCAGACCAGGCCGGTAGCGGCCAGCTCCCGGGCGGCGGCCTCGACCCGGTCCGGATCGATCCGGTCGGTGATCACCGCCAGCCAGCTCCGCGCGGCCCCGGCCAGCGCCGCAGCGAACGGGCGCCCGGCACCGCGTTCCGGCCCTGCGGCGGAAGAACGCCCGGCCGGGTGCCCGCCGGCGAGCCGCTCCAGGGCCGCGGCGTGCCGCTCGGCCTCGTCCGGTTGCTCGGCCAGGATCGCGGCGTGCAGCCGGCTCCAGTGCAGCGGCGCGCTCCACAGCGGGGGGTCGCCGAGGCGTTCGAGGAGGCTGTCCGCCTCGCTCAGGTGGGCGGCGACCCGGGCCTGTTCGCCGAGCCGGGCCGCGGCCACGGTCAGCTCGCCGAGCGGCAGCAGCGTGAACAGGTCGACGGGCTGGCTGATCAGGACCTGGCAGGCGTCCGGCCAGACGGCCCGCAGGCCGACCGGGTCGCTGTCGCGGCGGGCCAGGGCCACCCGCAGCGCGGTGGCGAACAGCAGGTCGCGGCCGGACAGGCCGGGCGCGGCCACGTCCCGGGCCGCGGTGGACAGCCGGTCGGCAGCGGCGAGGTGCCCGCGCAGCATCCGGCCCCAGGCCTGCAGGAGCAGGTGGCGCGGGGCCAGCAGGGGACCGCCCGGGCAGGCTTGGACCGCCCGGGCGAGCACGGTGTCGGCGGTGTCCAGGTCGGCGGTGTGCAGGGCCACGATCGCGGCCAGCGCTGCAGGGCTGTCCGGCAGCAGGGCCGCGGCGCCCGCGGGTTCCAGCAGCGTGGACGCCTGGACCAGGGTGGACAGTGCCGCGGCGGGCGAGCCGGTGATCGACTCCTGGACGCCGCGCGCCGTCAGCGTCGCGGTCGCCTGGGCCAGGGTCGGCGGGCCGTCACCGGCGGTGGCGGCCAGGGCGGCGAGCACCTCGCCGGCCTGGGCCACCCGGCCGGTGCCGGCCAGCCCGACGGCCCGGAAACCGGCGGCCGGCCCGGGTCCGGCCCAGCGCAGCAGCTCGGTGGCGCTGTCGAGCCGGCCGCGGTGGGCCATGGCGACCGCGGAGACGTACGCCGACTCGGCCCGCTGAGCCGGTGAGCCGCTGGTGACGGCGCGGTCGGCGAGCTGGGCGGCCAGGTCGAGGTCGCCGGTGAGGGCGATGGCCAGGGCTCGCCGGGCGACCGCCGGCCGGCCGGCTTCGGCGGCGGCGGCGAACAGCCGCGCGGCCAGTGCCGGGTCGGTGTCCAGCGCCTCCTCGCCGGCGGCCTCGAAGGCAAGCCCGAGCTCCGGGCTGGTCCGGGCGGCCACGTCCGGCGAGGTCGGCAGCGGCGAGGGCAGCAGTGGTGACGACAGCAGCGGCGAGGTCAGCGGCGACGGCGACGGAACGGTGCTGTCACCGCCGTCCGGGAGCAGGTGACGCACCAGCGGCAGGACCGGGCCGCCGTGGGCCATCCGCAGCACCGCGAGCCGCTGGCGCACGTCGATCCGCTGGGCGATCGGCCCGAGCGCCGCCAGCGCCTGCCGGGCCAGCGGGACCAGGGCGCCGTCGGCGCCGAGCATGCCGGTGGCCTGGCCGGCGGCGACCAGCTCGGCCACGGCACGCTGGTCACGGCCGAGGAGCTGGGCGATCAGATCGTACGAGAGACCGGCGCCGGCCTCGACCGCGAGCAGCAGCGTGCGGACGTCGGGGTCGAGCTCGTCGAGTTCCGGGGCGAAGGGCGCCAGGGCGGCGGCCGGGATCCGGGACGGTGCCTCGACGGCGAGCCCACCGGCCAGCCGCTCCACATAGCGCGGCACGCCCGCGCTCAGGGCGGCCACCGGTGCGGCCAGCGCCGGGCCGACCCGCTCCTCGATCTGCGCGAGGGTCATCGGCGGCAGCACGACCGGCGCCTGCCCGCGCCGGAGCACCTCGGTGAGCGGGGCGAGGGCGTCCGGGCGCGGCCACGGCCGGTACGCCACCACGATCCGCGCGTCCGGCCGCTCCGCCCGGTCGCGCAGCAGCCGCAGCCGTTCCTCGTCGAGCCGGTGCGCGTCGTCGACCAGCAGCACCCGGCTCTCCGGCGCGCTCCACGGCGTGCCGGCCGGGACACCGGCCTCGCGGTACGCCCGTTCCAGCTCGGCCAGCAGCGTGCTCTTCCCGGATCCGCCGGGGGCGCAGACCGCGGCGCGCACCGGGGCGCCCGGGTCGGCGCGCACCCGGTCCAGCAACTCCTCCGCGTTCATCGCCGGCCCACCGCGGGCCCGGCGACCTCCAGCGGCGGGCGCGGCGGCATCGCCGGTCCGGTGGCGCGCACCGGCGGGCGCGGCGGCATCGGTCCGCTGTCCTGAGGCGGCTGCTGGGGCATCGCCGGCCCGGTCACCCGCAGCGGGGGACGCTGCGGCATCGCCGGCGCGACGACCTGCACCGACGGGTGCGACGGCACCACCGCGGGCTCCGGGACGGTCAGCCGGGTGCCGGTCACCGGCAGCAACTCGGTGGGCGTCACCAGAATCTCGGACCTCTGCTCCGGCCGGCGTGGCGGCAGGCCCGGGTCGCGCAGCGACAGCGCGGCGCCGCGGGCCACGGTGAGCCACGGGTCGTCGTCCCGGACGACCGGCGTCGCGATGGCGCCGGCCAGCGCCTCCACCACCACCGGATGCGCGGCGCCGCCGCCGGCCGGCAGCACGGCGGCCAGGTCGTCCAGGCCGATCCGGCAGGCCCGCGCGGTGCGGCGGAGCAGACCGAGGAGCGCGGCCGTCGCGTCCCGGGCGCCGGCGGCCAGGTCGTCGCCGCCCAGCTCGTCGGTCCCGGCCACGCCGAGCACCTCCAGGCGACCCGGCTCGTACGGCACCGCGAACGTGACCTCGGTGCTCACCCGGCCGATCCGGCAGACCGCGACCGGGCGGCCCACCGGCACCGGTCGCCCGGTGGCCCGGTGGCGTTCCACCACGGCATGGGCCCGGGTGACCAGCTCGACGTCGCCCATCCCGGCGTCGTGGAGGGCAGCCCGCAGCAGCCCGGTCCGGCCGGGCCCCCACCCGGTGGGGCAGGCCACCGCGATCCGCTCCGGTCCCCCGCCCCGCCGCTGCCACACCCCGTCGGCCGCCCGGCGGACCTGCTCGACCACCAGCGCCTGCGGCGTGATGAACAGGTCGTCGTAGAAGACCGGCACGTCGTCACCGCACCGCCGCAGCAGCCCCGGCACGGCCGGCGGCGCGTCGGTGGCGACCGGCTCGGCCGGGCCCCAGCCGGCCGGCCCGGGTGCGCGGCGGCAGATCGCGGTCCAGGCGGTGCCGGATCCGGCGTCGACGCCAAGAAGGTACGGCAAGTGAAGCTCCTCATGATTCGGGACTTCATGTTCGTACCAGATCGGGCATCCGGGGTCTTCCCCCAAATTCGGCGCACTCGATCCCCTAATCCCCTAACGCGGGACGCCCGGGAAGGGGCCGGCGAAGGGGGTGCGGGAGGGGGACGAACCCCGATGGCAGGCCGGGTCCCGGCTCCTAGCGTGGTCGGCACATCACCGTCTCATGAGGAGATCGCTTTCCGATGGAATCGTCCCCGACGCTGCAGGACTTCATCCTCAACCTGATCTACGACCCGGATGCCCGGTCGGCGTTCGAGCTCGACCCGCACGGCACGCTGGACGCGGCCGGTCTCGGCGACGTCACCGCCGCCGACGTGCAGGACGTGCTGCCGCTGGTGCTCGACTACGCGCCGCTGGCGACCACGCCGGTCCTCGACGGCCTCGGCCCGGTGGACGACCTGACCACCGGGGTGGCCCACCTCGACGTGGCCGGCGCGGTGGCGCACCTGCAGGCGATCACGACTCAGGTCGGCGGGCTGCCGTCGCACGTGGCCGGCGATCTGAACCTCGCCGCGGTGAGCACCCTGACGGTGACCACCGACGTGGCGACCGGCGTGCTGAACACCGGCGGCGGCCTGCTCGGCCACAGCGAGGTGGGCGTCACCGCCGTGCCCGCCGTGCACACCGGCGCCGACCTCGGTGGTCTGGGCGTCGCCCACGACCCGGCGGCGGGCCTGGACGCCCCGATGACCACCATGGCGGACTACTCCGGCGCCGGCGTGGGACACAGCGGCGCCGAAATCGGTGGTAACGGGCACAGCGGCATGCACACCGGCGTGGACTACAGCGCCGACGCGCTGATCTCGGGTGCCGGCGTCACCGGCACCCTGGACGCGACCGTCGGCACAGTGACCGGCGTGACCGGCTCGCTCGGTGTCGGCATCGACGACCTTGACGTGTCCGGGGTGAACGAGGCAACCTCTTCGGTTGTCGGAGCGGTCGGCGCGGGCGGACTGCTGCCCGACGGCAACGTCGTGGACGACGCGACCACCGTGGTCGATGACACCGTGTCCGGTGTCACCGGGCTGGTGAGCGGGTCGGCCGAGCCGGTCCTGGACACCGGTCACGACCTGCTCGGCGGGCTCACCGGCCCGCACTTCTGATCCCCGCCCGGGACGGCGCTGCCGCACCGGGCCGCACGAGAGGCAGGACGCGCGTCCCGATGAAGAGTTGGGAGGTCGGACCCACGGCGTATGCGGGTCCGGCCTCCCCCGCCCGGCCGGACCGGACGGAACTCGACGCCCGGTCCACGGTGCCCGGACCGGCGCTGCTCTGGCTCGACGTCCTGGACGCGGCGATCCGTGCCTGCACCGACCACGGCCGCCCCGACCTGGCCACCTGGCTGTGGAAACGCCGGACACAACTGCTCGACCCGAACCTGCGGGTGCTGGTCGCCGGCGCCGCCAGACAAGGCAAGAGCCAGCTTATCAACGCCTTGATCAATGCCCCGGTCTGCGTGACCGGGGACGACCGGGGCACCGCCGTGCCGACCGTCGTCCGGCACACCGGGGAACCGGTCGCCCACCTGATCCGGCGGGACATGCCCGGCGCGGACTGGCCGGCGGACGCGGGCCCGCACGACCGCATCGCCCTGACCGTGGACCGGCTGGCCGACGTGCTCACCGAGACCCTGGCCGGCCAGCCCGCGGCAGCGGTGGAACGGATGCACGCCGAGGTGGGGCTGCCCCGCTCGCTGCTGGCCGCCGGCCTCCAGCTGATCGACACCCCGCCGCTGCCCGGGCTGCCGGGCGCTCTCCCGGCCGCGCTGGAGCAGGTCAATTCCCTGCTCACGGCCGGGCACGCCGACGTGCTGCTGCTGGTCTGCGAGGCCGGGCGGGAGCTCACCGACGCCGAGGTCGCGCTGCTGGCCGACCTGGCGGCCACCTTCCCGAGCCTGGTCGTGGCGTTCACCAAGACGGACTGGTCGCCGCACTGGCGGCGCGCGGTGGAGTCCAGCCGGATGCGGCTGGCGCAGGCCGGTGTCCCGGCCACGGTGGTGCCGACGTCGGCCGCGCTGCGGGCCGGCGCCGCCCGCACCGGAGACGCCGCGCTCAACGCCGAATCCGGCTTCCCGCAGCTGATCGGCATCCTGCAGACGCTGACCGCCGCGAAACATGATCGGCTGGCCCGGGCCACCGTCGGACTGCTCGGCCGCGCGGTCACCGAGCAGCTGGCCGCCCCGCTGCGCGACAACCTGGCCGCGCAACGTGCCGAGACCGCCGGGTCGGACGCCATGACCCGCCTGCACGAGGCGCAGCGCCGGATGGACCAGCTGCGCAAGTGCACCACCCGCTGGCAGAGCCGGCTGGCCGACGAGGTCGCCGACCTGATGTCCGACGTGGAACACGACCTGCGGGAACGCACCCGCGCGGTGATCGCCCGCTCGGACGAGTTCTTCGCCGAGTCGGACCCCTTGAAGGCGTGGGACGAGTTCGAGTCCTGGCTGCGTGCGGCGCTGCTGGAGACCGCGCAGACCAGTCTCGGCTGGCTCGGCGACCGCGCGGCGTGGCTGGCGCGGTCGGTGGCGGCCGAGTTCCCGCCGGAACTGGGCGAGGTGCTGCCGCCGTGGTCGCCGGCCGTCTCCGACGACCTGCCCAACCGGGTGAAGGACCTGGAGAGCCCACCGGCGGAACGGTTCACGATCACCCAGAAGCTGTTCACCGGCCTGCGTGGGTCGTACGGTGGCGTGCTGATGTTCGGTCTCGCGACCAGCCTCAACGGGATGTCGCTGATCAACCCGATCTCCCTCGGCGGTGGCGTCGTCTTCGGCGGCAAGAGCATCCACGAGGAGGGCAAGTCCCTGCTCAAGCGCCGTCAGGCGGCCGCCCGCGCCGCCGTGCAGCGGCACGTCGACGAGATCTTCATCGGCATGGCCAAGGACGCCAAGGATTCGGTACGACGGGTGCAGCGCGCCCTTCGCGACCACTTCACCGTGGTGACCGAGGACCTGCAGGACGCGATCGTGGAGTCGCTGCGCACCGCGAAGGTCGCCGCCGAGCAGGAGGCCGCCGAGCGGGACACCCGGGCCCGGCGCGTCGAGCAGGAACTGCTCCACCTCGCCGGCCTGCAACGGCAGTCGCTGGCCCTGCTGCAAGCGCCGGCATGAGCGGCGACACCCTGGAGCACCGGGTCCGGGGCCTGCTCGACCAGGCCGCCCAGGTGTTCCGCGGCAACCCCCGGGCCGAGACGTGGCTGCGCCGGCACCGCGAGCGCCTCGGCGAACCGTTGCGGGTGGCGCTGACCGGCCCGCCCGGATCCGGCCGTTCCACGCTGGTCAACGCCGTCATCGGCGAGGACGTGGCGCCGCCGCGGTCGGACGGTGTGCCGGTCTGGTTCCACGACGGGCCGCACCCGGTCGCGCGGGTCTTCCCGGCGGCCGGCCCGCCGTCGGTGTCCCTGCTGGACCGCGGCTCCCGGGGCGGGCCCGTCGTGGCGCCGCCGGCACCCGGGACCCGGGCGGTCGTCGTCGAGTGGCCGTGCCGGGCGCTGCGGCACACCCGGCTGCTGGAGGCGGCCGGCGACGAGGCCGGCGCCGAGGCGGACGCGATCCTGCACCTTGTCCGGCACCTCGGCGACGACGGCCTCACGTCGGTGCCGGACACCCGGACGGCGCGGTCCGGCGTCGCCTGGCCCGTACACGTCATGGTGGTCCTGTCCCGGGCCGACGAATCGGCCGGCGGCGGCGCCGACGCCCTGGCCACCGCCAAGCGGATCGCCCGCCGCAGGCGCCGGGAGCCGCACGTCGCCGCGCTCTGCCAGGACGTCCTCGCCGTGTCCGGCCGGATCGCGTACGCGGGGCGCACGTTGCGTGAGGACGAGTACGCGGCCATCGCCACGATCGCCGCCCTGCCCCGCCCCGACGCCGAGGCGCTGCTGCTCTCCGCCGACCGGTTCGCCGGCGCCGCCGTCCCGATGGCGGTCCCCGCCCAGCGACGGGCGGCGCTGCTGGAGCGGTTCGGCCTGGGCGGGATCCGGCTGGCGACCACGCTGACCCGCACCGGCGCCCGGTCCCGGGTCGCGCTCGGCGAGCAGCTGGTCCGGCACAGCGGGCTCACCGAGCTGCAGGCCTCGATCAGCGACCTGCTCACCGCCCGGCGCGCCACGCTGAAGTCCCGGACCGCGCTGCTCGCGCTGGAACAACTGCTGCGTGCCGAGGCCCACCCGGCGGCCGGGCACCTGATCGCCGAGCTGGAACGCGTGATCGCCACCGCCCACGAGTTCCGGGAGCTGCGCCTGCTCGCCGCGCTGCGCACCGGCCGGGTGGAGCTGCCCGCCGAGCTGGCGGTGGAGGCCCGCCGGCTGATCGGCGGCGACGGCGACGCGCACTGCGAACGCCTCGGCGTCGACCCGGACACCCCGGCCGAACTGCTGTGGCCCGCGGCCGAGGACGCGGCCGCGCGCTGGCACGAACAGACCACCGCGGCCACCGCCGCCGGCGGCCGGCGCGCCGCCGAGGTCGTCCTGCGCAGCTGCACCGCGATCCTCGACGATCTGGGCTGATACGTTGGCTTGATCATCCGTCCGGCCGTGGAGGCGTCGTGTCGCCGTTCCTGTGGGAGCAGCACTGCTGCCTGCCGCTCACCCGGCAGGCCGACCTCGGTGAGCTGGCCCGCTACCGGCGGCCGGGCGGCAGCTACGTCTCGGTGAACGCGGGCTATGCGCCGCACGGCTACGACGAGGTGGTCGCGCTGCTGGCGGACTGGCGGCCACGCCTCGCCGCGGACGACCGGTTCGTGCTGGTGGCGGGACTGGACGACGTGGACGAGGCCGGTGACACCGGCCGGGTGGCCGTCGCGTTCGACCTGGAGGACTCCGGGCCCCTGGACGGGCGGCTGGAGCGGGTCCGCGAGTTCTACGACCTCGGCGTGCGCACCATGCTCCCGACGTACAACCACCGCAACGCGGCCGGCGGCGGGTGCCTGGACGAGACCGACGAGGGCCTCAGCGCGTACGGCCGGGCGCTGATCCTCGAGATGAACGCCGTCGGCATGGTGGCGGACGGCTCGCACTGCGGTGCGCGGACCGCGCTGGACATCAGCGAGGTGTCCACCAAGCCGATGATTTACAGCCACTCCTGCATGCGTGCGGTGTGGGACCACCCGCGCAACATCACCGACGAGCAGGCCCGGGCGTGCGCGGCGACCGGTGGGGTCGTCGGGATCACCGGGCTCGGGATCTTCCTGGGGCCCAACGACGCGTCGCTGGACGCGTTCGTACGGCACATCGACCACGCCGTCTCGCTGGTCGGGCCGGAGCACGTCGGGCTGTCCACCGACTTCTCCTTCGACGCGGAGGACACCAACGCGGCGGTCCAGGCGAACCCGGAGCTGTTCTCGGACTGGTTCACCCGGTGGGGGCCGATCAACTTCACGCCGCCGGAAGGGCTGCCGGCCGTGGAGGGGGCGCTGCGTGACCGTGGCTATCCGGACGACGCGGTCGCGGCCATCCTGGGCGGCAACTTCCGCCGCGTCGCCGCCGCCTGCTGGACCTAGCCGCTCTGTGTGGGGATTTCGGGTGCGGAGCGCACCCGAAATCCCCACACAGGTTGCGGTTAGCGGGGGCGGGCGAGGCCGAGGTCGTACGCGACGATCGTGGCCTGGACGCGGTCGCGGGCGCCGAGTTTCGGCAGCAGGGCGTTGACGTGGGCCTTGACCGTGCCGGCGGCGATGCCGAGGGCCTGGCCGATCTCGGCGTTGGAGAGGCCGGTGGCCAGGTGGACCAGGACGTCCCGTTCGCGCGGGGTGAGCTGGGCCAGCCGGGGGTCGTCCGGGCGGGCCGACGTCACGGCGCCGGTGGCGAAGGCGTCGATCAGGCGGCGGGTGACCGCCGGGCTGAGCATCGCCTCGCCGGAGGCGACCACCCGGATCGCGTTCACCAGCTCGGCCGGGTCGGAGTCCTTCAACAGGAAGCCGGAGGCGCCGGCCCGCAGCGCCTGGAAGACGTAGACGTCCTGGTGGAACGTGGTCAGCACCAGGACGCGGGGCGGGTCCGCGCCCTCGGTGAGCCGGGCGGTCGCGGTCAGGCCGTCCATCCCGGGCATCCGGACGTCCATCAGCACGACGTCGGGCCGCACCCGGGCGGCCAGGGCGAGCGCGGCGGCGCCGTCGCCGGCCTCGCCGACCACCTCCATGTCGTCCTGCGAGCCGACGATGGCGCACAGCCCGGCCCGGATCATGAGCTGGTCGTCGACGACCATCACGCGGACTCCGATGACGGCACCTCCGGTTCACGGACGGACCCGGCCGCCCCTGCAGGAGCGCCGGAACGGGGCGGGAGCACGGTCGAGGGGAAAGCCACGGGTGGGGCGCCGGGGTGTCGTTCGGCGGTGGCAGGCGCGGGTGGGGCGTCGCGGTGTCGTTCAGCGGCGGGGGCAGGCGTGGGGGCGGCGCCAAGGTGTCGTTCAGCGGGTGCGGCGATGTTGAGGCTGTCCAGCAGGGAACGCATGGCGGCCAGCGCCTGCCGGCCGGCCTCCACGACGCCGGGAAGGTCGGCGGCCTCGGCGGCGCGGGGCACCTGGGCGGCGTGGTGCAGGACGGCGCTGTGCAGGCCGGCGGCCACCCGGGAGCGTTCGTCGCGGGCGCGCAGCTCGGCCCGGGCGGTGGCGGTGAGCACGGCGCCCTCCTCACGGTCGAGGAGTCGTTGCCGGCGGCGGCGGGCGGCGTGGCCGGCGAGCCAGGCGGCGGCGACGGGCAGGGCCAGGAGGAGGGCTACGAACACCGCCATGGCGGCGGTCAGCAGCAGGAACATGACGGGGCCGGGTACCGGCTCGGTCGAGTCCGCCGGGGTGCCGGCCGTGAGCAGCACGCCCAGGGCCAGGGAGGTGGAGGCGAGGGCGGCGAGCGGGGCGATCCAGGTGAGCCCGGGGCGGGCGCCGCGGGCCGCCACCGCGTAGACGGCGGCGAGGTCGGCGCCGGCGCTGAACAGGAACGTCCAGCTCTCCTCGGCGCGCATCGTGCCGGTGGCCACGAGCAGCGGGCCCAGCCAGGTGGTCGCGGCCACGGCGGCGAGGACGGTCCACGGGTGGCGGCGGCGCCACAGCAGGGGAGCGGCGTGGGCCAGGACGGCCAGCAGGACCAGGAGGACGGCGGCTCGGCCGGCGCCGGCCTCCTCGGCGAAGGTGACCACGCCGGCCAGCGGAAGCAGCACGGTGAGCAGGGCGAGGCCGCCGTCGAGGACGGCGTTGCTGCGCAGCAGGGCGGCACGGCGAGGGGCGGGGGCCGCGGCCGGGAGAACCGCGTGTACGCGCCAGCCGCCCCCGGCGCGGGGACCGGCCCGCAGCGTGCCGCCGAGCGCGGTGGCCCGTCCCGCCATGCCGGTCACGCCACGCCCACCGCCGAGCCCGTGGCCGGCCGCCCCGATGTGGCCGCTGTGCCCGGTGGGGGAGCTGTCGTGCGCGGTGGCGGGATCGCTCTGCGCGGCGGGTCCGTCGTTCCCGGTGGGATCGCTGTGCGCGGCACGTCCGTCGTTCCCCATGGCCGGCCCACCGGCGGGGCCGTCGTCGTCGACGACCAGCTCGGTGGCGGCGGGACCGAACGACAGCCCCACCCGGACCGTGGCGCCCGGGGCGTAGCGCAAGGTGTTGGTCAGCGCCTCGCGGGCGATACCGTGCACGGTCTCCGCGAGCGCCGGCGGAAGCGGCTCGGCGGGCTCGTCGAGGACGATCACCTGGCCGAGCTGACGGAAGTCGTCGGCCAGGTCGGCGAGGGTGGCGATCCGCTCGGGGGCGCCCTCGGCGTGCGGCAGGACGGCCACCAGCCGGCGCAGGTCGGCGAGGGCCTCGTGGCCGGTGCGGGCGGCGAAGGCGAGGGCCTCGTCGCGCAGGCCGGGCCGCTGCTCGGCGAGGAAGTGCGCCGTGGACGCCTGCACGACGACCGAGGTCAGGTGGTGCGCGGTCACGTCGTGCAGTTCCCGGGCCAGCCTGCGGCGTTCGGCCTGCGCGGCCTCCCGGTCGGCCTGTTCGGCCTCGGCGAGGCGGCGGGCGGCGGCCGCCCGGTCGGCGACCCAGCGGTGGCGGATCCGGCCGGCCGCCGCCACCAGCACGTACGTGAGCGCGCCGATCGGCACCTCGGACAGGTCGTCGCCGGTGAGCGCGGTGGTCGCGATCAGCCAGGCGGTCATCGCGGTGACGGCCAGCGCGGTGGTCCGCCGGGAGCAGAGCACGGCGACCGAGAACAGGGCGATCAGGTCGGCCACCGAGATGATCAGCAGGGTGTCGCCGGGCACCAGGAACACCTGCTCCGGCGCGATCCAGGCACCCGCCGTGACCGCGGGGGAGACCACCGCGAGGACCGCGACGGGGTGCCGCCGGCGCAGGCCGAGAGCCGCCGTGATCAGCAGGATGAGGAGGAGCAGTGCTGTGGTTCGTACCGCATGAAGGGTTTTGTCCGTCGTGATCGCGATGCCTGGCCAGAGCACCACCTGGGCCGTTGCCAGCGCGGCGGGCAGCAGCCAGACCTTCCAGCGAGCCATGATGGGCACAGCCTAGCCGCCGTGCGGCAGAGTCGATCTATGCCTCAGGGTGGGGGTCGGATCCGGCCGTGGCCGGATGTCCGCCGGTGGGGTCCGGCGGCAGACTTCCCGGCATGCTGATTCCTCCGCCGCCCTCCACCGCTTACCACCGGCTCGCCCGCACTGCCGCGCACCGCTGGTGGCGGCCGGTCGTGGGCACCCTGTTCGTCGCCGTCACCGCCGTCGTCGTGACGCTCGGCATCGTCCTGGTCTATTCGGTCGCCGGGCTGGTGGCGGGCCGGCCGGAGGTGGACGGGATGCCCAGCTTCGGCCCCCTCGCCGACCTGACGATGGGGTTCCTCAGCATCGCGGTGCTGCTGCCGGCCGGTCTGCTCGCGGCCCGGTGGATCCAGCGCCGGCCGGCCGGGACGCTCTCCTCGGTCACCGGGCGGCTGCGGTGGCGGTGGCTGCTGACCTGCCTGCCCGTCGCGTTCCTGGCGATCGTGATGTTCCTGGGCGGCGGGCTGGGCCTGGCGGCGGCCACCGGCGAGGATCTCGGGCTGGACGGCCCGCTTGCCGGGTGGCGGGCGTTCGCGACGTCGATGCTGGTGCTGGCGCTGGTGGTGCCGTGGCAGGCGGCGGCCGAGGAATACCTCACCCGGGGCTGGCTGCTGCAGGGGCTCGGGGTCTGGTTCGCCTCGCCGTGGGTGCCGATCGCGGTGCAGGCGCTGGTGTTCGCGGCGCTGCACGGCTGGGGCACGCCGTGGGGGTTCGCCGACCTGATGGTGTTCGGCGTGGTGGCCGGGTGGCTGACCGTGCGCACCGGCGGGCTGGAGGCGGCGATCGCGCTGCACGTGATGAACAACCTGGTCAGTACGGCGCTGGCGGCGGCGTACAACGATCTCGCCCTGGACGAGACGGCGGCCGACATGCCGTGGCAGATGGCCGTGGCCGACCTGCCGGTGCTGCTGGGGTACGCCGCGGTGATCGTCTGGCTGGCCCGCCGCCGGCAGCTCGCGACGGCGACGCCGGACCCGGCCCCGTTGCCGGTCACGACGCCGATGGCCGGCGTGGTCTGACGGATCAGTGCCTGTCTCGAGTCGTTCCAGCACACCGACGACGGGAGGGCCACGGCGCAGGGCATCGTGGCCCGGTCACGGTGCAGGGCATCGTGGCCCGGTTCCGCGCCGCGGCTCGTGGCCATGAGCAGGCATCCCAGGGCGGCGATGGACGTCTCCTGCCCGGTCGTCGATCCTGAACCTCATGAAGGATCAGCAGGCGCCGCAGCCGGTCGAGGGCGAGGCAAAGGTCATCACGCTCTGCGGCTCGACGAAGTTCGAGACTGAGTTCGCGGAGGTCAACCAGCGGCTCACCATGCAGGGTTGCGTCGTGATCAGCCTCGGGATGTTCAGCCTCCCCGATCTGCCTGACTACGAGTGGACCGTCGACAGCTCGGACATGAAAGGGCGGCTCGGCCGCGTGCACTTCCAGAAGATCCGCATGGCCGACGAGGTGTACGTCGTGGATCCGGGCGGCTACCTGGGTGAGTCAACCCGACGGGAGATCGCCTACGCGGAGTCGCTCGGCAAACCGGTCCGGTATTTGAGTCGCGAGCGGTCGGCACGAACGGGAGACGGCTCCCGAGAGCGAGCCTGACCAGATGGTGGGTGCGGAAGCAGGTTGTGGGACAGCCACTCAGCTTGTCGTCAACCTTCGGCCGCACCCGGCGCCACGGCGAAGCAGCAGGCTGAGTCGTCGACGGCGACTACAGCGAGTGCCGGCCGACCCGTCGGGCGGGAGCAGCGACGACGACCGAGCCCGGATCGGAGACGCCTGGGTAGCGCACCCTCGACCGGCATCTGAGGCTGCGGGCCGAAAGCAGCAGATGCTCCTCGACGTCCTCAGAGGTCTCCGGAACGGAGACCGATGCCAGAATCAGATCCTTGGTAAGGAACGTCGCCCAGTAGGGCTGAAACTCGCGGGATCGAACCCACGCAACGGTTGAAGCGCTATGCGGTCGTTCACCAGGATGATCAGCGCACCTGGTGAAGGATCCGGCTGGAGGAGGGCCAGGCCGGTGCTGGAATCTGTGGGGCGGTGGAGGAACAAAGTGGCAGCTGGGCCCGCCAGCGGTACGCGATGAATTTCCTTGCCGCTGCGTACATCGAGGGCCAGAAGCTCCTGGGCTACTCGGGCCCAAAGGACACCGTCGGCGTCGATGTGAAGGCCTGGGACGTCGTGCCCAGCAGCCTCGGTGAATCGATCCCAGCCTCCTCGCCAGCAAATCTTCCCGGTTTCATCAAGAACGGCTATCCCGTTGCCGCCACCGACGGCATTCCTGTGACCCCATGCGCCGGGTAGCTTCGGAACCAGATACTCCCGCGCGGCCCGTGCCCACTCAGTTGACCTCACGACAGCATGGTCAAGCACGCCAGCGCTCAAGGTCGGCGAACGGCAGAACCCGGCCTTCCAGGCCGCACAACGCGCTCTCTCAACACGAGCAAGCACCAGCCGGCGGCCGTGAGTCTCAACCGAGAGCGGATCGCGGCAGATCCGTGCACCGTCGGGGAGATCGCTGAGCCAATTGTGCGGCCTTCGACGCTGCCGTCCTCGATCAGGACAGCGGGATCACGGCTCCGCCTCGACCGAGCCGGCCTCGCCGTCGCCATGCTGGTCGACCTCGGCCTCGGCATGCTCGTTGGGCATCGACCATGTCGGTGCCCAACTTCGTCTTCGCTTCGGCCTTGCCTCCTCCGCCGGTGCTGCGGCGCAGGAGGCAAGGCCGCTTTGTCAGGTTGCGGTGCAGGTCAGGTTCAGCGAGGTCGGTACCGGACTGCCCGCGCCGAGGAAGCCGAAGCTGGCGCTGGCCCCGCTGCCGAGCGTGCCGTTGTAGTCGACGTTGGTAGCGGTGATCGCGGAACCGCTGCTCGCCACCCGGGCGTTCCAGGCCTGGGTGATGGTCTGCCCGTTCGGGAACGACCACGACACCTGCCAGGACGATACCGGCCGCGACCCGGCGGTCACCTTCACCTCACCCTGGAAGCCGCCGTTCCACTGGCCGGTCACCGTGTAGGTGGCCGAGCAGGCCCCCGCGGGAACCGGACCGCTGGACGAGGGTGCCGACGAGACCGGCGGGGACGACGGGGTGGCTCCGGACGGGGTGACCCGGTACAGGGCGACGCCGTGCGAGACCACCTGGGCGGAGATGTCACCGGTGGTGGTGCCGGTGGCGCCGGTCCACAGTTCCTTGTAGGTGTGGGTCCCGGACCGCAGGCCGACCTGGGCCAGGTTGGTGGTGATCTGCTGGGTGCCGGTGCCGCGATTGAGCAGCGCGACCGCGACCGAGCCGTCGGCCAGCGGCTTGGCCCAGACTTCCAGGTTGCCGTCGTCGCGGACCCGGTCGGCCTGCCGCACCAGCGGGTCCTGGTCCAGCGCGAGCACGTCGCGGTTGGTCAGGATCGCGCGGACGTCGGCGCTCATGTTGCGCAGGTCGTTGCCGGCGATCAGCGGCGCGCTGAACATCGCCCACATGCTCTGGTGGGACCGGTTCTCGGTCGCGGTGAGCGCGTTGCGGACGCCGACCATCAGCATGTCGGGGTCGTTGTACTGCCCCGGCTTGGTCCACTCGCGCATCGGCTCGATGATGTCCAGCGCCTCGGTGATGCCCACGAAGCAGTCGTTGTTCGGCGCGCAGCCGGTGGACCAGGAGGCGGACAGGTCCTCGGAGGTGCGCCACATGTCCGACACCGCACCCCAGCCGGAGTACGTCGGCGCCGTGTTGCTGTGCGCGCTGTTCGGGTTGATCGACAGCACGATGGGCCGTCCGGTGGCCTTCAACGCGTCCTGGAACTTCTTGAACACCGCGGCCTGGGTCTGCGCGTTGTCCCGCGGGTCGCACCAGTCGTGCTTGACGAAGTCGACGCCCCATGAGGCGAACAGGTTGGCGTCCCTGGTCTCGTACCCGTAGGACGACGTACCGGGAAGGTTCGAGAAGTACTGGTTGCAGGTTTTCTCCCGCGGGGCGTGATAGATGCCGAATTTCAAGCCCTTGGAATGGATGTAGTCGCCCAGGGCCTTCATGCCGGACGGGAACCGGTCGGCGCGCGCCTGCAGGTTGCCGCTGCTGTCGCGGCGGTCCTGCATCCAGCAGTCGTCGACCACCACGTACTCGTATCCGGCGGCGGCCATCCCGGAACTGACCATCGCGTCCGCGGTCTGCCGGATCATCGTCTCGTTGATGTTGCAGTAGAAGGTGTTCCAGCTGTTCCAGCCGAGCGGCGGCAGCGGCGCCGGCTCCTGGACCGTGGGCACCGGCTCGGCGGTGGCCGGAGCACCAGAAACGCCAACGAGGGCGGCACCTAACGTCGCGGTGACCGCCACCGCAGCGATGACCCACCGTCGGGGTCGGGACATAGGACACTCCTTCGCAACGGGGCCGGCGTCCGGCTCGCTGTCTGAGCCGCTGCCGACGCGATGCGATCCGACGCCGGGACGAGGTAGGTCAGAGCGAGTGGCATTGACAGCTAACGATGTTTTTAACAGTGTAAGTCGACTTGTCATCGGCGGGAAGTTTCCGCGACATCAAGAGACCACGAGCGTTTCGACCGGGCCGGCATAACAGTTTTCCGAGACTTTCTACGATGCGTGTCGGGTTGGTCGACGTCGAGTGGCGCACGGTGGTCGCTGATCACCGGCGAATCCGGGCCTTGAAGCGCTCGTACAGCTCTGTGGGCTATGCCTGGCCGTGCGGTCGGCGGCACATGAGGACGATGCTGATATTTGTGCGCGCGCTGCGAACGGCAAGCGGCAAATCGATGCGCTTCTGGGCAGGTGGTTGCGTTTACAGTAGTGCCTGCGAAGCGCTCCTTTCCCCTCTCGGGCGCAAGGCGCTCCAGGCCTTCCGGCACACTCATCGCGACCAAAGTCGCTGCTGCGATTACGTCCTTAGGCTATCCCGCAGAATTTCCTCGAGCACCTGCGCTCGCCGCCGACCCGGCTCGGCAACAACAACGACGATGAAGTCTTGGGCAGTATCGTTGCCGAACGGCCCAGGATTCCAGGTACCCAAGGACGCCGCCTTTCTTAAATGCCGACACACTCTCATCGGCAGATCCGTGCGTCCGCAGAGCCCACCTCCGCTCTGACTAGCGGTGACAGGGCGTCATCCGGTGATGATGGGGCGCATCGGGGCCTATCGACGTTCGTTGTGGCGGTGGTGACGGACAAGGCGGAACGATCGATGTGTTGGCGAGGTTCCGCGAGCAGCTCTACCGATGCATGACCAGGCGGGCGGACGCCTTGTTCGAGCTGACGGACGCCCTGTTGTGCGCGGCCGGCCGCCGTCGGGGTTGTATACCCGCGGCGCGGTCGCTCGGCGCAGCACTCGCCGGCACGGTCATTCGGCTCACCGTTGATCACCTGCCCGGCCGAGGCGGGCCGAAGCTCCTCTGGCGGTGGTCCAAGGTTGTCGCCACGCCATCCGATGTCGACCGGTGGACGTGGCTCGTGCTTGCCGCGCATCCTCAGCTGCGTCTCGGTCGGCCCCTCGCGCAAGACTTGCGCCGACCCTGGGAACGCCCGATGGCCCCTGACCGGCTTGTCCCGGCCCGAGTGCGGCGGGGGTTTCGGAACCTCCGCGCGACGCGCGGCTCACCAGCGCGTGCACCGCAACCCGGCCACGCCGGCCCCGGACGCCCGTCAGGCTCCCGCAACCGGCGGACCGCTGCCCGTCACGACGTCGGACTCATCCTGGGCACCGGCCAGGCCCATCAACGGCCGAGCCATCACAAGAAGGGCACCAAGCCCCGCCGAACTGGTTGAACGACAAGCTCAGGCGGTGCTGCGCCGCACGACGTCCACCAGGGCGTCGGCGGCTTGCGCCGCGTCGAAGGCGCTGTCCTGCAGGGATTCGGCGACGAGTGCGTCGATCGCCCCGCCGAGCAGGATCGCGAGGGTGCGGGCGTCGATGCCGGGCCGGTACGCGCCGGACTCCTTCGCCGCGTCGATCAGCGCGGCGAGGGGCTGCCAGCGAGCCGCTGAGGCCGGCCGGTCCGCGATGCCGGTGTCGTGGTCGTCGTCCAGCGCCTCGACGATGACCCGGACGTGGTCCGGGTGGGCGGCCAGGTGCCCGATGAGCCCGCGCACGTACGCCTCGACCGCCGCCGCCGGGCTCGTGGCCTCCTCCACCCGCGCCCCGACATGGGCGGTCAGCGCGCCGATGACCTCCGCGTAGGCGGCCTGGATCAGCGCGGCCTTGGAGGAGAAGTGATAGAGGACCGCGGCCTTGGTGACACCGGCCGCGTCGGCGATGCGCTGCAGTGAGCACCCGGCGTATCCGTGCTGGGCGATCAGGCCGATCGTCAGGTCGACGAACTGGGCGCGGCGCGCCCGCTCGGTGAAGGTGAGCGGGCGCTCGGCGCGCGGTGTGCTCGGCATGTCGCTCCACGAACTAGGTCAGGAAGGCCGCCACGTCGGCGGCGATCCGGTCCGGTTGTTCCCCGTTGACGGCGTGGGACGCGCCGTCGTAGGTCAGTACCGTACGGTGCCGCAGCGTCTCGTTCGCGGTGCGCGCGGCCTCCCGCGCGTCGTGCACCACCGAGTCGCCGGCCAGGATGACGAGCACCGGCACGGCGATGCCTTGCAACTGTTCGGGCGAGAACTGGTCCGGCGCCGGGCGCTGGATGGCGTAGTGCCGCATCCCGGACTCGATGAGCTGGGCCAGCGGGGTGTCCTCGACCGGGGCGCCGCCGGCGGTCCAGCTGGTGAAGCTGTCCCGCCAGCTTTTCGGCAGCCATCGCACCGAGGCGGGCAGCGACCGGACGATCAGCTCGAGGGGCAGGCCGGCGAAGGTGACGGCGGGGTCGATCAGGATCAGGCCGGCGACCTTCTCCGGGTGGTGCAGGACCAGGTTCGTCGCTGTCCAGCCGCCGAACGACATGCCGACCAGGTGCAGGCGCGGCTCGGGGAGCTGCCGCAGCGCCTGGTGCAGCCAGTCGGCCTGGTCGTGGTGGGTCTCGATCGGGCGGTCCTGGACGCTGGCGCCCGGCTCGCCGAGCAGGTCGAGCGTGTAGAGGGTGCGCAGCCGCAGCAGGGCGGGCAGGTTCTCGGCCCACATCGGCGAGGAGGCCGCCCAGCCGGGGAGCAGGACGAGAGGCTCGGTGCCGGCACCGTCGAACCGGTAGGCCCGCACGATGCCGTAGGTGGTGCGCAGATCGAGAGTGGCGGCGGGCGCGGGCAGATCGCGCATGGCCTTCTCGTACGCCGTGGCGAAGTGGTCACGGCCTTCCGCCGAGGTGAAATGGCCGACCGGGCTGGAGCCCCGGACGGTGAAGCCCGCGGCGAACAGCAACAGGGCGATGGCGGTGATCAGGAGCTTCTTCTTCATGAGCGTCTCCTTACCGGCTGGTTAGTAGTCTAACCGAACGGTAAAAGAACGCTCCTTAGCCGGGCCTTAGCGTCGCCGCAGCGTGCCGATATCCCTGCGCGAGCGATCGTGAGCTGGTCAGATCGACTGGGAGGGAAACGATGAACAAGAGGACGCGTACCGGAGTGGTGATGGCGGTCGGCGCCCTGACGGTGCTCGGCATCGGCGGCACGGCGATGGCGGTGGACACGCCCGGTCCGTCGGCCCCGGCGTCCGCCTCGGCACCCGTGTCGTCGGCACCCACGCCGTCCGGCTCCCCGTCGGCCGGGACCGCGGTCGGCGAGGCCCGGGCCAAGGAGATCGCGGCCGGTGCGGCCGGCGGCGGCCAGGTCGAGGACGTCGAGCGGGAGACCGAGGACGGTCGTGAGGTCTGGGACGTCGAGGTCCGCAACGGCACCGTCGAGCACGAGGTCGACGTGGACGTGACCAGCGGCGAGGTGCTGCGCCACGACCAGGAGGACGACGACCACGACGATGACGACCACGACGATGACAACGACGACGACTGAGGGTCGATCGGCATGAAGGGCGCACCCTGCGGGGTGCGCCCTTTGCGCGTACGACCAAGAGCGGGAACGGTCAGGGACCGGCGATCTCCAGCCGGACCACCGCCCCGCCGGCAGCCTCGGCCGAGACGTCGAAGACCGTCGCCACCTGCCGGGCGATGTCCAGGCCCAGGCCGGTCGAGCCGCCGCCGGAGGTGCCGCGGCGGGCGGCCGACGGCGCGAACCCCGGGCCCTCGTCGGCCACCTCGAGCACCGCGCCGCCGCCCGGCCGCGCGGTGAGGGTGACCGCGAACGCCGTGCCGTCGGGAGTGTGCGCGAAGACGTTGCCCAGCAGCGCGTCCAGCGCGGCGGCGAGCCGGTCGGCGGGCACCGCGACCGGCAGCGGCGTGCCGGGCACCCCGCGGGCGATCGGCCGGCCGGTGTCCTCGGCGAGCACCGCCCAGAACGCCACCCGGTCGCGGACCACCGCGGCCGCGTCGCAGGTGACCGCGGCGGGGTCGCCGGCCGCGGGGCCGCGGTCGAGAGGTGGGGTCCGGCCTCGGCGGGCTTGCTGGATCACCTCGGTCACCGCCTCGGCGACCTGATCGGTAGCGGACGAGACCCGTGCCGCCTCCTCGGGGTCGCGCAATGCCTCGGCTTCCAGGCGCAGCGCGGTGAGCGGGGTGCGCAGCCGGTGCGAGAGGTCGGCGAGCTGCTCCCGCTCGGCGGCGAGCAGTTCCTGGATACGGCCGGCGAGATGGTTCAGCGCGCCGGCCACCTCGCGCAGTTCCCGCGGGCCGGTGGGCTCGGCCCGGGCGGTCAGCTCCGCGTTGGCCAGGCGGTGGGACACCTCGGAGAGCTCGGTGATCGGCACCGTGATGGCCCGCGCCAGCCGGTCGGCGACGAGCAGGCCGAGCAGGACCAGGGCCAGCCCCAGGGCGGCGAGGGTGAGCCACGCGCGGTGCACACCCTGCGTGAGCTGGGCGTCGGTGACCAGCGTGCGCACCACCATGGTGCCGCCGCCACCGACCACCGGCACCGCCAGCTCCTGACCTTCATCGGTCACGACGGTGAGAGCGCGGTTGCTCGCGGCGGCCAGTCGGACCGCCGGGGTGGTCGCGGCCGGAGCGCCGATCACCCGGTCGCCGGGGAGGAACACGGTCACCGGTACGGGCTGCGCCGTCACCGCCAGCCGGAGCGCCGTGACGTCGCCCGCCCCGGCCACCGGCACGATCGTCTGCACCACGTCGTCGGCCCGGCTCAGCGCCCGGTCCGCGGCGACCTGCCGGACCAGCACCGCGGTGGGCACCAGGAAGGCCAGCAGCACCAGCAGCGTGGTGCCGCCCACCAGCAGGGTCAGGCGCTTCCTCATGACGGCTCGCTCAGGCGGACCCCGACACCGCGGACGGTGTGCAGATAGCGCGGCTCGCCGGCGGTCTCGCCGAGTTTGCGGCGCAGCCAGGACAGGTGCACGTCGACCGTCTTGTCAGCCCCGCCGTACGGCACCTGCCACACCTCGCTGAGCAGCTCCCGTTTCGTGACCACCTGCCCGGGCCGCTGCGCCAGGTGGTGCAGCAGGTCGAACTCGCGCGGGCTGAGATCCACCTCGGCGCCGTCCAGGCTGACCGTCCGCGCGGCCGCATCGATGCGCAGGCCGCCCACGGCCAGCTCGGTGCCGGCCCCGGCCGCGCCGGCGCCGCGCCGCAGCACCGCCCGGATCCGCGCGTCGAGCTGGGCCGCGGTGAACGGCTTGACCACGTAGTCGTCGGCGCCGGCGTCGAGCAGCCGGACCATCTCGGTCTCCTCGTCGCGTGCGGTCGCCACGATCACCGGCACCCGGCTGACCGCCCGCAGCATCCGCAGCAGCTCCCGGCCGTCCAGGTCGGGCAGGCCCAGATCGAGCACGATCAGGTCGGGGCGTTCGGCCAGGGCGGTCTGGAGTCCTTCCATCGCGGCGCCGGCCGCGGCGACCGCGTGCCCGCGGTCGCGCAGGGCCCGCAGCAGGGTGGTGCGGATGGCGGGGTCGTCCTCGATGAGCAGCAGTCGGGCCACTGCTGCAACCTATCCGGGCGGACCGGCGGGCCGGCGGGCCGGCGCGTCCTTAACCGTCCCTTATCCGGGCCGGGTGCTGCTCTTATCGCCGCCCGGCGGATAGTTGCGGGATGCGACTCCTGCAGCGGCGCCCCCTGTTGATCGTCGCCGGCTGGCTGCTGGCCGTGGTGCTCGCCGTGGGCGTGGGAGTGGTCGGGATCGGCCTGGTCGGCGCGGATCTGACGTCCCGGCAGGGCGCGCCGGTCAGCGAGGACCAGGTGGAGCGGGAGCTGCGGGCGCTGCCCTCCGCGGTCCGGGCCTCGTCGTCGGCGGCGCCTGCCGCGAATCCTGAGGGGCGGTCGTTCCCGACCCGGGCCGGGACCGTGGTTGCCGACTGCGGGCGGATCCTGTCGATGGCGCCGGCGCAGGGTTTCGCCGTGCTGGAGCAGGACGAGGACGAGGGCGAGTTCCGGTCGGTGTCCGATCCGAACGACCGGCTCGAGGTCGATGTGGAGTGCGTGAACGGGCTGCCGGAGCTGCGGGCCGGGCCCGGAGATTGAGTCTGATCAGAACTATGGTTAGCCTGTCCTAACTAAGGCTGACCTCATCTGAACGGAACCCCCTATGCGCGCTTGGCGTACGGTCCTTGCTGTCGCGGCGCTGAGCGTCGCCCTGGCCGGCTGCGGCTCCTCCGACTCCCCGGCGGCCGGCACCGCCCCCGAGCAGAGCGGGCCCTGGTCGTTCACCGACGGGTCGGGCACGGTGGTCAAGGCCGACAAGACCCCCACCCGGATCATCGCGCACGCCGGCGAGGCGGCCGCGCTGATGTCGTTCGGCATCAAACCGGTCGGCGTCTACGCCGACGAGTCGGTCAAGACCGACCCCAACCTGAAGAGCCTCGACCTCACCGGCATCGAGATCCTCGGCGAGGAATGGGGCAAGATCGATGTGGAGAAGGCCGCGGCGCTGCGGCCGGATCTCATCGTCGGCGACTGGTGGCCCGCGGAGAAGGCGCACAGCGGCCTCGAGGAGGGCGTCGACGAGAAGAGCAAGAAGCTCGCCGAGCTCGCCCCGGTCGTCGGCATCACCCAGGGCAAGTCGATCCTGCAGCTGGCCGAGGGCTACGAGAGCCTGGCGAAGAGCCTGGGCGCCAAGGTGGACGACCCGCAGATCGCGGCCGCCAAGAAGCGGTTCGAGGACGCGGTCGCCACGTTCAAGGCGGCCACCGCGGCCAAGCCGAACCTGACCGTGCTGGCCATGTCCCCGGCCGACGACAAGGTCTACGTCGCCAACCCGGAGTACGCGCCGGAGCTGCTCGACTTCCAGAGCTTCGGCCTCAAGGTGATCAACCCGGACAGCCCGGACAAGGGCTTCCCGTACTGGGAGAACCTCAGCTGGGAGAACGCCGACAAATACCAGCCGGACCTGATCCTCTGGGACAGCCGCAGCTTCACCGAGACCGGCAACGCCGAGTGGGGCAAGAAGCAGCCCACCTGGTTCAAGATCAAGGCGGCCGAGAAGAACGCGGTCGTGCCGTGGCCGGCGTACTGGCTGCACACCTACGGCGACTTCGCCACCGAACTGGACCGGCTGACCACCGCGGTGCAGTCCGCCGACGAGAACATCGGCTCCTAGTTTGCGAAGGGCCACCTGGCTGGTCGGCCTGGGGGCGGTGCTGACACTGGTCGCCGCCCTCAGCGTCACCCACGGCTCGCGGTCGATCGACCTCGCCGACGCCCTGGCCGACGGGTCGATCGGCAGCATCATCACCCTGGAGATGCGGGTGCCGCGCACCCTGCTCGGCATCCTGGCCGGCGCCGCCCTCGGTGTCGCCGGAGCGATTCTGCAGGGCGTGACCCGCAACCCCCTCGCCGACGCCGGCATCATGGGGATCAACTCCGGCGCCGCCGTCTTCGTGGTCACCGCGATCACCGTGCTCGGTGTGCGTGGCGTCGAGGCGTACATCTGGTTCGCCTTCGCCGGGGCCGCCGCGGCGCTGGTGCTGGTCCACGCGATCGCGTCGCTGGGCCGCGAAGGCGCCACCCCGGTGAAACTGGCGCTGGCCGGCGCCGCCGTCACCGCCGGGTTCGGCTCGCTGACCACCGGCATCCTGATGACCAACGTGGACGCCCTCAACGAGCTGCGGTTCTGGCAGGTCGGCTCGCTGGCCGGCCGGTACGCGCCGATCGTGACCGGCGTCGCGCCGTTCCTGATCCTCGGGCTGCTCGCCTCGCTCGCCTTCGGGCGCAGCCTCAACGGGCTGGCCCTCGGCGAGGACGTGGCCCGCGGCCTCGGCCAGCGCGTCGGGCGTACCCGGGTGGCCGCCTTCGCCGTGGTCGCCCTGCTCGCCGGCGGCGCCACCGCGGCCTGCGGGCCGATCATCTTCGTCGGGCTCGTCGTCCCGCACGTCGCCCGCTTCCTGTGCGGCCCCGACTACCGGTGGATCCTGCCCTGTTCGATGCTGCTGTCCCCGATCGTGCTGCTGCTCGCCGACGTGGCCGGGCGGGTCCTGGCCGCCCCGGACGAACTGCAGGTCGGCGTCGTGCTCGGGCTGATCGGCGCGCCGGTGTTCATCGGCATCGTCCGGTACGGCCGGATGTCGGAGGCCTGAGATGACGACCGCCGTCCTGCTCCGCACCACCCGGCGCCGTCGCACCGCACGCGCCGGGACGGTGACCGTCGCGCTGACCGGCGCGGTGGCCGTCCTGTTCGTGGTCACCATGATGGTCGGCAGCTTCCGGCTCACCGCGATCGAGGTCGTCGCCTCGGTGCTGCACCTGCGCGACGACCCGAGCGTCGACTTCGTGGTCCGCGGCCTGCGCCTGCCGACCGCCACCTCCGCGCTCGCCGTCGGCCTGGCCCTCGGCGCCTCCGGCACCATCTTCCAGCAGCTGCTGCGCAACCCGCTCGCCTCGCCCGACTTCGTCGGCGTCACCACCGGCGCCGGTCTGGCCGCCGTCTTCGGGATCGTGCTGCTCCAGGTCAGCGGCCTGCTCGTCAGCGGGATGGCCCTCGGCGGCGCACTGCTGGCCGCCCTGCTGATGTACGTGCTCGCCTGGCGGGACGGGGTCAGCGGCTACCGGTTCATCCTGATCGGCATCGGCGTCGCGGTCTTCTTCGAAGGCGTCACCGGCTATCTCCTCACCCGCGCCCAGCTCTTCGAGGCCCGCCAGGCGATGCACTGGCTCACCGGCTCGGTCGGCCAGGCCAGCGGCAGCGAGCTGCGGCTGCTGCTGATCGCCCTGGCCGTCCTGCTGCCGCTCGCGGTGCTGCTGCAACGACCACTGCGGGCCCTCGACCTCGGCGACGACACCGCACGGGCGCTCGGCACCCGCACCGAGCTCAGCCGCGCCGGCCTGCTCGCCGTCGCGGTGATCCTGGTGGCCCTCGCCGTCGCCGTGGCCGGGCCGATCATCTTCGTCGCGCTGGTCGCCGGCCCGATCGCCGACCGGCTGCTCGGCCCGGCCGCCGGCGGCGTCCTGCCGGCCGCCCTCACCGGGGCCGCGCTGCTGCTCACCGCCGACCTCGTCGCCGTGCACCTGATGCCCACCCCGCTGCCGACCGGCGTGGTGACCGGCGCGGTCGGCGCCCCCTACCTGCTGTGGCTGCTGGCCACCACGAACCGGCAAGGAGCTGGCGGATGACGCGACTGCGGGCCGAGGGACTCACCCTCGGATATGACGACCGGGCCGTCGTGCGGGACCTCGACGTCACGGTCCTCGACGGCAAGGTGACCGCCATCGTCGGCGCCAACGCCTGCGGCAAATCCACCCTGCTCCGCGGTCTGGCCCGGCTGCTGCCGGCCCGCGCCGGCACGGTCCACCTGGACGACCGGCCGATCGCCGCGATGTCCACCCTCGACGTCGCCAAGGTGCTCGGCCTGCTCCCGCAGAGCCCGATCGCCCCGGACGGCATCACCGTCGCCGACCTGGTCTCCCGCGGCCGGTACCCGCACCAGGGCTGGTTCCGCCGCTGGACCGAGCGCGACCACGCCGCGGTGACCCGGGCCCTCGACGCCACCGGCACCGCAGACCTGGTGAACCGGCCCATCCGGCAGCTGTCCGGCGGGCAGCGGCAGCGGGTCTGGGTGGCGATGGCCCTGGCCCAGGAGACCGACCTGCTGCTGCTCGACGAACCGACCACCTTCCTGGACATCGCCCACCAGGTCGAGCTGCTGCGCCTGCTGCGCAAGCTGAACGCCGAATCCGGCAAGACCGTCGTGGTGGTGCTGCACGACCTCAACCTGGCCTGCCGCTTCTGCGACCACGTCATCGCCATGGCCGACGGCGCGATCATCGCGGAGGGACCGCCGGTCGAGGTGGTCACCGCGGAACTCGTCGCCAAGGTGTTCGGCCTGGCCTGCGTCGTGGTCCCGGATCCGGTGGCCGGCACCCCCATGGTGGTACCGGCCGCCGACTGACATTTTCTGGTACGGCCTACCGAAGGCGCCGGGCCCACGGGTGCGTCACCGCGTCACACGGGGATCCAGCGGAACAGGAGATCGTTCCGCTTGGCCCAGCAGTTGTCCAGATAGACCTTGGTCGACGCGATCCCGCTCTGACCCATGCACAAGTCCTCGTCACGACCGCTCATGACCTGGATGGTGGTCGAGGTCCGCTCGACCCGGGTCCACTTCTGCTTGCCGTACCCGGCGTTCGCATCCGGCAGGCAGTACTCCGCGTACACCCGGTTGGTCTCGGTCGCGCCATAAGGGGCGGACAGACACCAGCGGAGACCGGTGCCGGGATCCCAGCGGTTGTTGACGATCCGGTACCAGCCGCCGCCGACCGGCTCCCACACCCAGTTCTGGTTGCCCTGGTTGTGGCACGGGTCCGGCCAGGCGTACACCATGATGCTGGCCGTGCCGTCGCTGTTGAAGTGCTGGTCCAAGCAGTCGCCGGATCGTTGGTTCTGCAACTTCTGCGCGCCGGCCGCGACCGCCGGCGACGCCACGGTGAGGCTGCCCGTCAGCAGCAGGACAGCCAGCGCCAGGATTGCTGTGATCTTGCGATACATCAATACCTCCCCGTGATGTGAGCCTCTGTGGTAGCAGTGGCCGGGCAGCGCGAGGGTCGTTCTGTCCTCGATCGCGCAGTACACCGCGACGCTCATCCGTGAGGCATGAAGACGGCGCCGGGAACGCCGGAGACGGTGGGGTGATGGACGCGATGCTGAAATCACTGACCGAGGCGGAACTGGCGCTGGTCCGCGAGGCGGACCCGGAACGCCTGGCGGCCATGGACGAGGACGCCATCATCGACCTGCACACCCGGGTGCGGCGGGCGCGCAACAAGAAGGTCAAGAACTATCGCCGCCGGGCCGCCACACGGGTCGGCGAGACCGGTGGGCGGGGAAAGGCGTACGCCCGCAACGCCCGCCGCCGCGAGAAGGCCGAGGTGTTCGAGGAACTGCTCGCGGCGGTGAGCGGGCGGCTCGCGGTGGTGGCACACGACAGCGCGGAGATGCTGAAGGGCGAACGCCTGGCGGAACGGTCCGCGCCGCCCCCGCCGCCGCCGCCCTCGCTGCCGGCCAAGAAGCTCAAGGCGCAGAAGGCCGACCGGCGGCCGGACACCCCGGACCGGCGCAAGCGGCACGCATCGACGCGGGCCGCGGGGGCCAGGCGCCAGGCCCGCCGCGACAGCCGCTGACCGGTTTCGGCCGGCCTTCGCACCGGCCGGGCCATGGCTGCCGGGTGGCTCAGTCCGGGTCCTCCTTGACGCGGGCCACCAACTGGGTCGGATTCACGAAGCGCAGCGCCACCACCAGCAGGGTCAGCATCATCACGCAGTAGATGACGGCCATCGCGTCGACCGACTGCTGGGCCCGGATGCCGGCCGCCGACATCGAGTAGAACAGGGCCACGACCAGGGTCTGCGAGTCGGGGCCGGCGGTCAGGAACGTCAGCTCGAACATGCCGACGGTGCGGACCACCACGAGGATCGAAGAGGCCAGGATGCCGGGGATCAGCAGCGGGGCCAGGATGCGGGCGAAGACGTGCCGGGTGCGGGCGCCGTGCACGCGGGCGGCCCGTTCGACGGCCGGGTCGATCTGTTCGATGAACGGGGTCATCGTGAGGATCACGAACGGGATCGACGGCACCAGGTTGGCGAGCACGACGCCGGAGAGGTGACCGGCCAGGCCGTACTTGTAGAGCACCGTGGCCAGCGGAATGCCGTACGTGATCGGCGGCATCAGGATCGGCAGCAGGAACAGCAGATAGAGCAGCCGGCTGCCGGGGAAGGCCCGGCGCGCCAGGACGTAGGCGGCGGGCACCCCGACCAGCACCGAGATCCCGGCCACGAGCAGGCAGACGATCAGCGTGACGGTGAGGACCGGCAGCAGCGTGAACTCGTCCCACGCCTGGCCGTACCACCGGGTCGTGTACGCCTCCGGCAGCCACGAGTCGAACCAGCGCAGCCCGACCGAGTTGACCACGACCGACCCGATGACCCCGGCCAGCCCGATGAAGAAGATGGTCACGGCGCCCCAGACCAGCCAGGCGGCGGGGGAGGCGACGATGGCGCGTCTCATCCTTTGCCTCCGGCGGTCGATCCCGTGTAGAGCAGGCTGCGCAGCCCCAGCACGACACTGATCACGATCAGCTCGACCAGGCCCATGATGATCGCGGCGGCGGACGCGCCGGCGTAGTCGTACCGGACGTACGCGGCCTCGTAGGCGGCGATCGAGATGACCCGGGTAGTGCCGGTCGGGTCGCCGACCAGGATCGCCGACGGGAAGACGCTGAACGCGAGCACGAACGTCAGGCAGAACGTGGTTGCCAGCCCGGGCGCCAGCAGCGGCAGGGTGATCCGGAAGAACCGCTGCCGCCAGCCCGCCCCGAGCGTCGCGGCAGCCCGTTCCAGGCTGGGGTCGATGCCGGACAGGTACGACAGGACCAGCAGGAACGCGAACGGGAACCCGGTGATGACCAGCGAGAAGAACACACCCCAGTAGTTGTTGGTCAGGCGCACCGGCGCGTCGGCGAGCCCGGTGGCGAGCAGCGACCGGTTCAGCCACCCGGCCGGGCCGAGGAAGTTGAGCAGGCCCTCCGCGGTGAGCACGGTGCCCAGCGTGATCGGCACGACCAGCACCGTGGTCAGCAGCCGCTTGCCCCGGAACCGGCCCCGCAGCCGGTAGGCGACCGGCACCGCGGCGAGCACGTTGAGCAGCGCGGCGGGCAGCGCGATCATCAGCGTGGTCATGATCGTGTCGCGCTGGTACGCGTCGGTGAAGAACGTCTGGTACGCGGCGAGCATCCCGCCCTCGCGCGGCTGCAGCGAGACCGCGAGGCCGTACCCGAACGGGTAGATGAACAGCGCCACGATGAAGACGGTGGCCGGGACGAGCAGCAGCATCTGCGTGTCGACACCGCGTTCGGCCAGCCGGTGCCGCAGCGCGACCGGGGCGGCGGTCATCCGGGATCACCGCCGGGGAAGATCAGCAGCCGGTCCGGCGGAAAGCCGATCTTCACCTTCTCGCCGGGGGTGAGCCGCTGCCCGGTGCGCAGGTGGACGACCAGCCCGGCGACGGTGCGGACCTCCGCGGTGAACTCACGGCCCTGGTACTCGACCACCTCGACGTCCGCCTCCAGATCCCCGGCGAGCGTGACGTCCTCGGGGCGGATGCCGGCCACGACCGGGTCGCCGTCGCCGAAGGAACCCACGGGAGTGCCGTTCACGCGTACATCAGAGTCGTTGATCGTGATCGAAGGCCCCGCCGCACGGCCCGGCAGCAGATTGCGGAAGCCCAGAAAATCGGCGACGTGCCGGTTGACCGGCCGGGTGTGCACCTCCTCCGGGCTGCCGATCTGCTGCACCCGCCCGGCGCGCAGCAGCACCACCCGGTCCGAAAGTGATAACGCCTCCTCCTGATCGTGGGTCACATAGACCGTGGTCAGCCCGAGCGTCTGGTGCAGCCGCCGGATCTCGGTGCGCATCTCCAGCCGCAGCTTCGCGTCGAGGTTGGACAGCGGCTCGTCCATCAGCACCAGGGACGGCTCCACCACGATCGCGCGGGCGATCGCGACCCGCTGCTGCTGCCCACCGGAAAGCTGGCCGGGCAGCTTCGCCGCATGCTCCTCCAGATGCACCAGGCGGATCGCCTCGGTGGTCCGGCGGCGTGCCTCGGCGCGCGGCACACCGCGCATCTGAAGACCGAAAGAAACATTTTTCTGTACGGACATGTGGGGGAACAGCGCGTAGTTCTGGAACACCATCCCGAAGCCGCGTCGCTCGGGTGGCAGCGTGTCCAGCCGGGTGTCGTCGCGCCAGATGCTGCCCTCGGTCAGCGGCAGCAGCCCGGCCAGACAGTTCAGCGCCGTGGACTTGCCGCAGCCGGACGGGCCCAGCAGGGCGATGAACTCGCCCCGCCGGATCTCCAGGCTCAGGTCCGTCAGGGCGTCGGCCCCGGCGAACCGGCGGGTCACCCCGTCCAGGCGCAGCCGCTCGAAGCGTGTCACTTCTTCACCTTCGCGCCGCCGATCTCCCGGTCCCACCTGTCGAACGCGGCGACCAGTGCCTTCGCGTCGAGCGGGACCTCGAGCGGGTGGTCCGCGATGAGCTGCTCGTACTCCGGGCGGCCGAACTCGCTGATCGCCTGCTGGCTGTCGGCGGGCGCCATGCTCAGCGGGACGTCCCTGATCGCCGGTCCGGGATAGAAATAGCCCTTGTCGTACGCCTTGGCCTGCTGCTCCGGGGTGAGCATCCAGTTCAGCAGCGAGAGAACCGCGTCCTGCTTGCCGGCCGGGACGCCGCGCGGAACGACGCCGTAATGGGCGTCGGTGACCCAGTGGAAGCCCTCCAGCGTGCCGACCCGCGCCTCCTTCGGCACCGTGCCGAGCACCCGCGGGTTGATGTCCCAGCCGGTCGTCGACGCGATGATCCTCGCTGAGCCGTTGGCCAGGTTCTTCATCGTCTCGCTCGTGCTGGACGGATAGAGGGTGACGGCGCCGTCCAGCTCCTTGAGGTACGCCCAGGTCTTGTCCCAGCCGCCGACCGGGTCCTTCGGGTCGGTGTCACCGAGCAGGTAGGGCAGGCCCATCAGCAGGGTGCGACCGGGGCCCGAGTTGGAGGGCCGGGCGTACTGCACCGTGCCGGGATTGGCCTTGGCGTAGGCGAGCAGTTCCGCCGCTGTCCTCGGCGGAGTCGGCACCTTCGCCGGCAGATATTCGATCAGCGGGCCGGACGGATAGTAGGTGACGGTCACCCCGAAATTGCCGGCCAGCTTCTGCATCGCGGCCGCGCCGGGCAGATAGTTCTGCATGCCGGCGAGCCTGCTCGCGTTGGCCGGCAGCAGCTCCTCCCACAGGCCCTGGTCGATGCCGGCGGCCAGGCCGTCCACGCCGGTCAGCACCAGATCGATGTCGACGCGGCCGGCGTCCTGCTGCGCCTTCACCTTGCCGACCAGCTCCGGAGCGGTCGCCTTGGTGTAGGTGACCCGCTCGATCAGGTTGCCGTTCTTCGCGGCGAAGTCGTCGATCATGCCCTGGGTGAGCTGCAGGTTGCCGGCCACGTCCAGGACGTTGAGGGTGACCGGGCCGCCCTCCTCGCCGCCGGCGTCCGGCGGGCTGCACGCGGCGATCAGGGGAGCGGTGACGGTCACGGCGCCGAGGGTGAGGAGATGACGTCTGGTGGGTGGCATGAGGCACTCCTGGTTCGTCAGCGCGGACCGGTGGAACCGCGCACGATGAGCTGGGTGGGGACGATCCGGCTCGCCCCCGGGGTGTCGCCGGTCAGCAGATCCAGGCCGAAGCGCCCGATCTTCTCCTTGTCGATGGCGACGGTGGTGAGGCCCGGACTGACCAGGCCGGCCAGCAGGATGTCGTCGAAACCGATCACGCTGATCCGCTCGGGGACCGCGATGCCCCGCCTCTCGAACTGGTTCAGCAGGCCCAGCGCGACCAGGTCGTTGTAGGCCAGCACGGCGGTCGCCGCGGAGGCGATGACCAGGTCGGCGGCGGCGGCGCCACCCTCGACCGTCGGGGCCACGTTGCCCACCTCGACGAGCTGCATGCCGTCGCCCGCAGCGTGTTCGCCGGTGGTCGCTCTGCCGGTGGCGGCTCGCAGGCCGTGGAGTCGCTCCCGGTTCGACCAGGAGGCGCGCGGCCCCGCCACATAGGCCACCCGGCGGTGGCCCAGCGCGTACAGGTGGGCGACCGCCTGCCGCATCCCGTCGGCATTGTCCGCGGTCACCGACGGGAACGGCGCCACCCGCCGGTTCAGCACCACGATCGGTGTCTGCCCGGCGAACGCCCGCAACTCGTCGTCCGCGGCCCGCGGCGAACAGAGCAGAAACCCGTCGACCTGCTTCGCGAGCGCCCGGATGAGCGGCGCCTCGAGCGCTGGATCCTCGTCGGTGTCGCTGAGGAAGACCGCGTAGTCCCACCGCCGGGCCTGCGTCTGAATGGCCTTGACCACGCTCGGGAAGAACGGATTGGCCAGATCCGGGAGAATCACACCGACATTCCCGGTACGACCGGTGATCAGGCCGCGGGCCGCCCGGTTCGGGTAGTAACCCAGATCCCGGGCGGCCGTCTCCACCCGCTCCCGTGTCTCCGGCCGCACCTGGCCCGGATCAGCCAGCGCCCGGCAGACCGACGAGGGTGAGACCCCGGCCCGCCGCGCCACATCCTTGATCGTCGCCGCCATCCGCGGGCTCCTGATCTTCCATGGATGCTGATCGATGTCGCGGCCCAGTCTGAAATCGTTTCCGGAATATTGTCAAGCGATCCCGATCAATACGCCGCTCCTGCCCCGCCTCCCGGGGCCACCCGTCCCGCGCCACGCGGCCCCTGCGCCACGCGCCCCCTGCGCCCCGTCGCCCCGGTGCCGCGCCTCGCCCGCCGCACCATCCCGCGCCGACACATGCGCCGCCGCCGGCCGGAGTGGCCCGGCTGGCGACGGCGCTTGATCCTCGGCGGTTTACTGCGTGGTTGCCGGCCGAGGTGCCGGGCCGGCGGCGGCGCATGATCTTTGGCCGTTTTGCCTGCGTGGTTGCCGGCGCACCGGGACGTCGAGGAGCGCACCCACGCCGAGCGACCCCGGCGGCCATCGTCAAAGGCCGCCCCCACACCCGGCTGCTCGCAGATCGGCGTGCGGCGAACGGCTGCTACGGGGTGCTGTCGGGAAGCGTGCGGGTGAGCATGTGCGCCCGGCGCATCCGCCCGTCCGGCATGAACTGCCCGAAGAAGTAGACCTCGACGGCAAAGGTTCTTCTGCGGTCCTCGACGTGCAATGTGTACCGAGCGGCGACCCGGTCGTCGTCGGCCACCGCTTCGTGCACCTCCATGCGGCTGCGGGGCTGCCTCTTGCGCAGCGGACGGCTGTGCGAGATCAGCTGTGCCCGGTCCATCCGCTGTCCGTCGGCGATCTGGACGACGTCCGGGGTGTGGTAACGGTCGACGACCACTGCGGCGTCCTCGTCGCCTCGCAGCAGGTCGCGCCCGTAGGACGCGAAGAAGTCGGCGATGAACTGCTTCGGGTCCGCGCTGTTGAGCTGTCCCACACCGGCCCCCGTTCCGCTATTTCTTACACTGTGTAAGATATCGACTGTCGTGCCTCTTGGCAAGGAGCAGAAATGGCATCCGGGAACCGTCGTGCCGACGCTCGCCGCAGCAGGGAAGCCATCCTGGATGCGGCTGTCGAGCTGCTGAGTGCCGATCCGGAATGCCCGGTGGAGGCCATCGCCGCGGCCGCCGGCGTCACCAGGCAGACCGTTTACGCCCATTTCGCCGCGCGGGAGCACCTGCTGACGGCCGTCCTCCAGCGGATCACGGAGACCGCCGTGGCGACGTTGGACGCCCTCGAGCTCGACGAAGGGCCGGCGACCGACGCGCTGCTCCGCCTGCTGGACGCAAGCGCGCGTCTCACGGCGAAGCACCGTCTTTTGTTCCGGACGATCCGTGCGTCGTCGGCCCAGGCGGACGGCGGGCGGCGAAGTGCGCCCGCCGTCGAGCGGCTACGGCCGATCATCGTCCGTGGGCAGCGGACCGGCGAGTTCGACAGCCGGCTCGCACCGGGCTGGCTGGCCGCGGTGGTTGTGCAGCTGGGCCACACCGCGGCCGACGAGGTCGACGCCGGCACCATGACACCCGACGAGGCGGTCGTGGCATTGCGGACGAGCGTGCTGCGCCTGCTGGCCGGGCCGGGTCAGCAGGGCACTCCGGTCAGCGCGACGTGATCCCCGCGGACCTCGCCGACCATCGCGAAGCCGGACCTGTCGACGTCGCAGCAGAACGGGAGGTCCTCGGTGAGGTCGACGTGTTCGGCGGTCGGCCGCTTCGCGTAGGCGCGGGCATGTTCGGCGGCACCCGCCATGATGCCGGCGACCAGGTCCGCCCGGCGCGGCTCCGATCCGTGCGGCAGGTCACCGCGGTCCAGCAGGTCACCGCGGTCCAGCAGGTCACCGCGGTCCAGCAGGTCACTTCGGTCAGGCAGGACACTGAGGGCCAGCAGGTCTCGGAGATGGTTGGCGCAGGCGCGGTCCTCGGCGGTGCGGCCGGTGCACACCAGGGTGCGGGGCGTGCCGGGGTGGTGCTCGTTGATCCAGCGGGCGGTGGCGCCGACGTTCCGCGCGGACATCGCGAGCAGTGCCGCCGGGGCCGGGTGGCGGGTCAGGCCGCGTGTGCCGTTCGAGGTCGCCTGGATCAGGTGGCGGCCGTCGAGGTGGGCGGCTGACATCTCGCGGGGCGAGTTGCCGAGGTCGAAGTCGGCGGGTTTGAGTCCGCCGTGCTCGCCCACCAGGAGATGGTCCGGGTGCCGGCGGCGCAGTGTTCTGCCGGACTCGGCCGACGGCGCGCAGAGGATCCCGGTCGCGCCGCGTTCGAAGGCGACCGCGGCCGTGGTGAAGGCCCGGATGACGTCGATGACGACCACGACGGTGCCGGCCGGGACCTCGGCGTCCATATCCACGATCGGCACGGGAGGGTCCACGATCGGCACGAGGGGGATTCTTCTGGGGCGGGGTGTGGCCGGCAAGGAGGTTCCGCCGGCGGGAGCGGGGCAGGTCGGCCCGGCGGTCGCGGCGGAGTCGTGCGCCGTCGGCGGGGAGCGCGGTGCGTGAGTGGGCAGGTCAGCCCGGCGGTCGCGGCAGAGCCGTGCGCTGCCGGTGAGGTCGCGCCGACGCTGCGGGACCGGGCATGGGGCGTACTAAATGTTATGAATTTTCTTGGTAGAGGGCGGCCATCCCCGTCGCGCTGGTTCTCATCAGGTCGCGCAGCTCCGGCGGGGCGAGGACCTCGACGTCGGCGCCGAGGCGCAGGAATTCGGCGTGGGCGTGCCGGACCGACTCGATGGGCAGGGTGAGTGTGGTCCAGCCGTCGGCGCCGGGCGGGGCGAGGTTGTCGCGGACGTTGCGGTTCATGGCGCGCGACATCAGGTACGGGATGCGGTCGAGGGCGGCCGGGGCGAGCCGGACGGTGGCCTGGTCGCGGTGGAGGCGGCGTTCGAAGTCGGCGGCCCAGGCCGACCAGGTGGCCGCCAGGTCGAAGCCGGCCGGGCGGTCGAACGTCTCGTCGAGCACGGTCAGGTCGAGGATCGTGGCGACGCGATAGGTGCGCAGGGCGGCGTCGGGGGACGGGACGCGGGCCACGAAATACCAGACGCCGGCCTTGAGCACGATGCCCAGCGGGTCGATCAGCCGGTCCACCTCGCGGGGTTCCCGCCAGCGGCGGTACCGCATCCGGCAGCGGTGGCGGTTCCAGACGGCGGCGGCGAGGGCGGCCAGGTGGGGATGGGTCTCGGTCTCGCGGAACCAGCCGGCGGCGTCGAGGTGGAAGCGGTCGCGGATCTCGCCGACGTGGCGGTTGAGGCGGGCCGGCAGGGCGGCCCGGAGTTTGAGCTCGGCGGTGGTGAGGACGGCGCCCAGGCCGAGTTCGGCGGCGGCGCCGGGCACCCCGGCCAGGAAGATCGAGCCGGCTTCCTGGGGGGTGAGGCCGGTCAGCCGGGTGCGGTAGCCGTCGAGCAGCTGGTAACCGCCGCCGGCACCCAGCTCGGCGTAGACCGGGACGCCGGCAGCGCTCAGCGCCTCGACGTCGCGGTAGACGGTGCGGACGGAGACCTCCAGCTCGTCGGCGAGCTGCCGGGCGGTGAGCCGGCCGCGGTCCTGCAGGAGCAGCACCAGAGAGAGGAGTCGGCTGGCACGCATGTCCCGAAGACTGCCACAGATGACCGACAGGAGATGTCAGCCATGGCGGGCAGGGTGGGCACCCGGAATCACTGCGACGAGGAGCATCGACATGACGGCACTGGCCCGCTTCGGCGGCATCTCCCTGGACTGCGACGACCCGGCGGCGCTGGCCGGGTTCTACAGGAGGCTGCTGGGGGTGGAGATCACCTACAGCAGCGACGACTTCGTCTTCGTCGGCGAGCCGGGGTCCACCGCGATGGGGTTCGTGAAAGTTGCCGAGTACGTGCCGCCGACCTGGCCGGACCCGGACGTGCCGAAGCAGGCGCACCTGGAGTTCGGGGTGGACGACCTGGACGCGGGGGAGGCGGCGGTGATCGGGATCGGGGCGACCAAACCGGAGTTCCAGCCGCAGCCGGACAGGTGGCGGGTGCTGCTGGACCCCGCCGGGCACCCGTTCTGCCTGAGCACGGCGGTGTAGCGGATCTGCCTGAGCGCGGCGGTGCAGCAGATTCGCTTGAGCGCGGCGGTGTAGCAGACCTCAGTCGCCGACCCGGAGCGTCTCGCTCAGCTGCCGGCGGCGGCGCAGGGCCGCCTCGATCGGGACGACGGCGGTGACCGCGATCAGCAGGGCCGCGGTCACCGCGCCGAGCAGGAGCCACGACGGGGCCGGCGCCGGCTCGCCCACCTGGAGCGTGAGCCGGCTCAGCGCGAGCGGCCCGAGCGTCAGCCGGGCGAGCAGGACGCCGAGCAGCGGCCCGGCCACCGCGGCGACCGCGACCAGCGGGACGATCTCGCCGGCGGCGACCCGTCGGGCGTCCCGCGGGCGCAGGCCCAGGGTGCGCAGGCGGGTCAGGGTCTGCCAGCGGCCGGGGGCGCCGGCCGCGGCGCCGAGGGCCAGCGCGAGCAGGCCGAGTGCGAGCAGGACGGCTGCGGCGGCCAGGGCCAAGGTGAGCAGGCCGGCGACGAGCGGGGCGTCCCGGCGGTCGGTGAGCACGCCGGTTCGCAGCACCCGGTCGCCGGTGGCCTCGGCCGTGGTGACGGCGGCGGCGGCGCCGGGACCGGTGACCCAGACGGTGTTGGGTGTGGTCGCGAAGCCGGCGGCGGCGAGGGTGGCCGCGTCGACCAGGACGACGTCGGGGACGCCGCCGATCGGCGGGGCGGCGCCGACGGCGGTCAGCGGGATCGGCCGGTCGCCGTCGCGGAGCAGTTCGAGGCCCATGCCGGGCCGCAGGCTGCCGTCGCCGGACCGGACCAGCGCGGGGACGGGCCCACCGGCGGTCAGCGCGGCCAGGCCGGGCTCGGCCGGCAGCGGGGTGTCGGCGAGCAGCGCGGCGAACGCGGCCGAGTCGACGGCCACCAGGATCGGGGCGACCGTCGTCTCGGCGGTGCCGAAGCGTTCGGCGTCGGTCACCCGGCCGGCGACCGCGTGCCGCACCCCGGGCTCGGCGGCGAGCCGGGCGGCGACCTCGGTGAACGACTCCTCCGCGTCAGGGGCGGCGTCGAGGCGGGCGTCGGCGCCGACGGCACGCCAGGCGCCCTCGGCGAGGCCGGTGGCGACGGTGCCGTGCACGGTCAGTGCGAACGAGGCGAGCGTGGCGCACGCGACCAGCGCCAGCAGGGGCAGGGCACGGCGCGAGGTGGCGGCGGCGCGGGCGGCGCCGAACACGGCCAGCGGGCGGCTGGAGCGCAGGGCGGCGCGCAGGGCGAGTCCGGCGCCGAACGGGAACAGCCGCAGCAGGACGAGCGCGCCGGTCAGCGCGCCCAGCATGGGTGCGGCGGCCGGGAGGCCGGCGCTGCTCTCCGGCCGTCCGGAGATGGCCGGCAGGACGCCGCGCTGGTGCAGGGCGACGAAGGCGGCGGCCGTGACGGCCAGCACGGCGATCTCGGCGGCGGCGCGGCGCAGCAGGACGGTGTCGCGGGCCCGGCGGCGGGCGGCGCGGTTGGCCGGGGCGCGCCGGTCGCGGGTGGCGCGGGCGGCGGCGAGGACGCCGAGGGCCGGTGCGGCGACGGCTGCGGCGAGCGCCACCGGCAGGACCCACGACCAGGAGACGGACCCCACGGCGGTACGCGCCAGAGCAACGCCCGTCAGCGCACCCACCGCCGCGACCACCGTGGACTCGAGCAGCAGCTCCACGCCGAGGGCGGGCAGTCCGGCGCCGCGCTGCCGGGCCACGGCCAGCGCCGGGGTGCGCCGCCGCACGAGCAGGTCGGCGGCGAGCAGCAGCACCAGCACGGCGCCCGCGAGCACGGTGGTGAGCAGCACCGACGCCTGCGCGGAGGCGGCGTCGACCTGCCGGGTGACGTCGCGCAGCACGGCGTCCAGCTGGGTGTTCCACGCCGGGGTGGTGTCCAGCTCGCCGGAGGTGGCCGAGCCGGCCTTCAACGTGACCGCGCTGGCCGCGATCGCCTGGGCGGACTCCATGGTGAGCACGTCCGGGTCGGCGGTGAAGTGCACGGCCCGCCGGAACGTGTCGTCGTCGAAGGCGAGCCGGGCGTCGGGCAGCGACGCGGCGGAGAGCAGCCCACCGAACCGGGTGGTGCCCCGGCCGTCCTCGCCGCCCACCGGACCGAGCAGCCAGGGGGCGAGCCGCCAGGCCGGCGCGGCCGGGTCGACGGGGCGGAAGACGCCGCTGACCCGGACGTCCTTGGGGTTCTTCAGCTCGTCCTTGAGCGGCAGCCGGTCGCCGGGCCGCACGCCCAGGCCGGCCGCCACCGGCTCGGACACCCCCACCCACACGGTCCAGGGCGGGCCGCCCTCGGGCATCTCGGCGAAGTCGTCGGTGACCGCCGGCCCGGGCGCCGTCCCGGCGATCCAGGTCACCGCCGGGCCACCGCCGGAGTCCAGGTAGGCCACCCGGAAGGTGCGCTGCACGCTGCCGTCGTAGACGTTGAGCGTCGGGCCGGTGGCCGTGATGATCGGGGCTTCGAGCACCGTCTCCAGGTCGCCGGCGAGATCCTCCAGGGTCCGGTCCCGGACCGCCGTCAGGTCCTCGTGCAGGTAGGGCTGGCGGGCCCGGCCGGTCTGGGTCCAGTCCGGCGCCCAGCGGGCCTGCGCGACGACGGCTGCCCGGTCACCGGCGTCCCGCACGGCCTTCCGGACGGCCTGGTCGGCGGTGGCCCGGAGCAGGCCGGGCACCGCGGCGGCGAGGACACTCACCAGGGCGACCACGGCCGCGCAGAGCAGCAGGGGCCAGGCGTCGGCGCGGGCCCGGCCGAGCACGCTGGGCCAGTGCGGCCGGGCCGCCGGCCGCCTCACGAGTCGACCCGCAGGTGAGCGGCGTCGGCGCGCCGGGACTGGACGATCACCACGAGACCGGCGGCCAGCGTGCAGACGGCGGCCAGCGCGGCGATCAGGGCGGCCTCGGCGCCCCACGGCCACAGCGGCACGACCGGCGGGGCGGGTTCGGCGCCGGTGGCCGAGCGCACCAGCAGCGGGGCGACCAGCCGGGTGCCGAGCGCGCCGACCAGGGCGCCGGCCAGCACCATCGGGAGCAGCACCAGGGCGTGCTGGCCGAGCAGGGCCCGGCGCACCTCCCGCCGGGTCATCCCCAGCCCGCGCAGCCGGGCCACCTCGACGGCGCGCGCCCGCAGGTCGTGTGTGACGTGCAGGACGATGCCGGCGAGCAGCAGCAGCACGGCCGCCGGGACGAGCAGGCGCAGCACCCCGGGCAGCACGGACGGCACCGGCCCGGAGCTGAGCCGCACGATCTCGCCGGCCCGGGTGGTCACCGGCCCCAGGTGCAGGTCCGCGGCCCGCGCCCCGGCGTCGGGCCGTGCGGTGGCGGCCCACCAGGCGTCCACCGGGAAGTCCGGCTCACTGCGGACGATCAGGGCCCGGGACAGCGTGTCCAGGTCGGCGAGGACGGCCGGCGCGTCGGGCGCGGACGGGACCGCGGGCACCACGGTGGCGACGACGACCGGGATGGCGGCGGTGTTCACGGCGATGTCCAGCTCATCGCCGGGCCGGGCGCCGATCTGGCCGGCGAAGGCCTCGGAGACGGCGACCGGCACCGGCCCGGGGACCGGGAACGCGGTGGCGATCAGCTCCCGGGCCGCCTCCATCGGGCCGCCGAGCTCCACCGTGGCGGTCATCCGCAGCCGTGTCGCGGTATCGCCGGCGTCCGCGGTGACGGCCGGCTGGCGCAGCTGCTCCGGCCAGGGCTGGCCGGAGGTGGCCGTCCAGGCGCCGGCGCCGGAACCGGGAACGGTCAGGGTGGCCTCGATCCGGCTCGTCCCGGCGCCGTCCCAGGTGATCGAGTCCCCGGCGACCGGCATCGTCACGGCCACCAGGCGCAGGCCGTCGACCCGTGCGCAGTCCGGCAGCCGGTGCGGGCGGCCGTCGAGCCGGACCGGCAGTCCGGTGCAGGCGGTCCGCAGCCCGGTGACGTCCTCCAGCACCAGCCGCGGGGTCACTGTCAGCGCGGGCCCGCCGCTCGCCGTCCCGGTCAGCGTGACCGTGGCGCCGGCCGAAACCGCGATGCCCTCGGCACGGTCCTTGGGCGCCAGCATCGCGCCCACGTCGTCCCAGGTGCGCCCGCCGTCGAGTCGTCCGCGCAGCACCTCGCCGGCCCGGCGGGCGTCGATACCGACCAGCCGCGGCGGCTCGCCGTCGCCGCCCAGCCACTGGCCGACCGACATGCCCCGGTCGGCGGCCGGGCGCACCGTCCCGCCGGTGGCCGCGGCGATCGCCGCGCCCTGGCCGGCCACCGGCGGAGCGGCCAGGGCCAGCACAACGTCGGCGCCGGTCGCCAGGTCCGCCTGGTCGCGTTGTGAGCGGGCCCAGGTGGCGTCGAACGCGATCCCGAACGTGGCCGCCGCGCAGGCCAGGGTGATCAGCAGCCCGGCGGCGGTGGCCTGCGGGCGGCGGGCGGCCTCGGCGACGGCGAGCGGCAGGGCCAGTCCGCCGGCCCGGCGGGCGAGCCGGTCGGCGGCGGCCAGCGCGGGCGGCACCAGCCGCAGGGCCAGGGCCGCCCCGGCGGTGAGCAGCAGGGCCGGGGCCAGCACGCGGACCGTGTCGACGCGCGGGTCGGAGCCGCCCGGCTGGGAGTTCAGCTGCCACCAGCCGCCCGCCGCGAGCGCGACGAGGAGCAGGTCGGCGCCGGAGCGGGCGAGCAGGTCGCGCCGGGTCCGGGCGCCGGCCGCCGGCGCCGGCCGGATCGCCCGGACCACCAGCAGGACGGCGAGGGCCACCGCGCCGGCCAGCACCGCGCCGATCTGGGCGGGGGAGACCGCGGGACTGGTGGCGAGCCCGGCGCCGGCGAGCGGCGGCAGGTGCGTCAGGGCCGAGTGCGCCAGCGCGGAGCCGGGCACGGCGAGCGCGGCGGCCAGCAGGGCCAGTGACCCGGCCTCGGCGGTGGCGACCAGCGCCAGCCGGCCGGGGCCGGTGCCCATCGCCGAGAGCAGGGCGGTCTCCGGGGAGCGCAGCTCGGCGGTGAGCCGGCCGGCCAGCGCCAGCGCGGTCCCGGTCAGCACCAGCCCGAGCACGGCGACGGCGAGCACCGCGCCGTTGGTGACCTGCTGCTGGGCGCGGGTGGCGAACAGGGTGACCGGCCAGTCCGAGGCGACCCGCTCGATCTCGACCCGGTCGCCGAGGATCCGGGCCAGCTTCGGGTCCGCGTCGCCGATCGCCCGGGTCACGGCGGTCAGGTCGGCCAGGTCCGGCGCGGACAGGTCGGGCCGCGCGGTGATCTCCAGGCGGGCGATCGCCGAGCCGCCGTTCAGCAGGTCGTCGAGGCCGACCAGGAACGGCCCGTACGCCGGGCCCTTCTCCAGCGCGGTGCCGTCGTTGAAGGCGAGGTCGTAGCCGGCCCCGGCCAGCGGGTCACGGTCCCAGCCGGTGCCGGGCAGGGTGCGTACGACCCCGACGACGGTGACCGTGACGGCCGGCGCGGACTCGCGGGCCATCTCCTCGCCCAGGCGCACCCGGCTGCCCGGCCGCAGCCCCAGCAGCCGCGCGGTCGATTCCAGCACCACCGACTCGCCCCGGGCCCGCGGCCACCGCCCGGCGGTCAGCGCGGCCCGCCGTGGCAGGTCGTCGACCGCGCTGAGATAGGCCGCCGCCCGGGCGGGGCCGGGAAGCTCGCGCATCACCGAGGAGGCGCGCGCCGCCGTGCTCGCGGTGAACGGCCGCAGCGTGCCGGTGAGCAGCTCCCGGGTGTCGGCAGCCACCGCGGCGGCGTCCTCGCCGGTCATCGCCACCGTGTACGCGGTGACCTCCATCTGCTCCGGCGTGGCCCGGGCCGCCGCCTGCTCCAGCGCCTGGTCCGCCGTCCGCGTCACCAGCAGCGTGCAGACGCCGAGCAGCGTGGCCCCGATCGTCACCACGGCGAGCAGCGAGGCGAGCAGCTGCCACTGGGCGCGGGCCCGCCGGGCGAGCAGAACCAGCATCAGGTCTCGTCGACCCGGCCGTCGCTGATCCGGATCACCCGGTCGGCGAGCGCCATCATCACCGGGTCGTGGGTGGCCACCAGCGCGGTGACCCCCTCCGACTCGACCACCCCGCGCAGCAGCGCCATCACCGAGCGGCCGGTCTCCGCGTCCAGCTGACCGGTCGGCTCGTCGGCGATCAGCAGGCGCGGCGAACCGGCCAGCGCGCGGGCGATCGCCACCCGCTGCTGCTGGCCGCCGGACATCTCGCCGGGCCGCTGTGCGGCGTGCTCGCCGAGACCGACCAGGTCGAGCAGCAGCGCCACCCGGCGTTCCCGGTCCGCGGCCGGCGTCCGGGCCAGCCGCAGCGGGGCGCCCACGTTCTCCGCCGCCGACAGGACCGGGATCAGGCCGAACGTCTGGAAGACGTACGACACCTTCTCGCGCCGCAGCCGGGACAGGTCGTCCTCGTCCATCGCGGTGACGTCGGCGCCGTCGACCACGACCGTGCCGGCGTCCGGGCGGTCCAGGCCGCCGATCACGTTGAGCAGCGTGGTCTTGCCCGACCCGGAGCGACCGACCAGGGCGACCATGGTGCCGGGGGCGACGTCGAACGAGACGTCCCGGACCGCGTGCACGTCGCCGAAGCTGCGGCTCACCCCGCGCACGCTCAACAGCGCGCTCATGCGTCCGGCCGGATCGTCACGTGGTCCGCCTCCAGCGCCAGCCGCACCCGGCGGGTCAGGTCGAGTGTCTCCCGGTATTCGCGCGGGATCTGAACGCGACCGGCCCGGTCCATCACCGCGTACTCCTCCGCGATCACGTGGGTGTTGCCGTCCTCGGCGGTGGCGGTGCGGCGCAGCACCTCGCTGCTGGTCCGGCCGTCCCGGATGGCGACGGTCCGCTCCACCTGCCCGCTCACCTCGGGGTCGTGGGTGACCACCACGACGGTCACCCCGAACTCCCGGTTGACGTGCCGCAGCGCCTCGAAGACCTGCGCCGAGGTGGCGGTATCCAGCTCACCGGTCGGTTCGTCGGCGAACAGCACCCGCGGCTGGTTGGCGAGGGCCACCGCGATCGCCACCCGCTGCTGCTGGCCGCCGGACATCTCGGCCGGGCGCCGGTTCGCGCAGTCGCCCACCCCGAGGGTGTCCAGCAGCTCCCGGCTGCGGGCCCGGCGGGCGCGCCGCGGTGCGCCGGCCGCGGCCATCGGCAGGTCCACCACCTGCTCGGCGGTCAGGTAGGGGACCAGGTTGGTGGCGGTCTGCTGGCGGACGAAGCCGACCATGCCGCGGCGGTAGCGGACCCGGTCGGCGCGGGACATGCCGAGCAGGTCCCACTCGCCGACCCGGGCCCGCCCGGCGGTCGGCGCGTCGATCCCGGCCAGGATCGACAGCAGCGTGGATTTCCCGGAACCGGAGGCGCCGACCACGGCGACCATCTCGCCGCCGTCCACCAGCAGGTCGAGGCCCTGCAGCGCCTGCACCTCGATCGAGCCGGTCTGATAGATGCGGACCAGGCTCTCGCACACGATCAGCGAGTCGTGGCCGAACTCGGGCGCCTTCGGCGGCGGCTGCGGCAACGACAGCGGCTGCTTGGTCATCGCGCTCCCCGGTCCGGCCCGCTGATCATCGCCGTGACGATAGCCCCTCCCGGCCAGCCCCGCGGATAGCGGTCATCCGATGGCCGCTATCCCGGGCACGCTCGGATCATGACTCTTGACCGCTCGGGATCCCGGATCGACCACCTCAACGTCGCCGTGCCCGACCTGAACGCCGCCGTCGCCTTCTACGAGCCGGTGCTGGCCGCCATCGGCATCACGAAGATGCTGCAGATCCCGCCGAACGCGACGCCGAACCAGCCGACGGCGATGACCGGTTTCGGGCTGGCCGACGTCAAACCGTATTTCTGGCTCATCGACGGCGGGACCGTCGGTACGAACATGCACCTGGCCTTCACCGTCGACACCCGCGCCGACGTGGCGACCTTCTATGACGCCGCCTTGGCGGCCGGCGCCACCGCCGTGCTGCCGCCCGCCGTGCACCCCGAATATCACGGGGACTACTACGGAGCCTTCGTGCTGGACCCGCACGGCATCAACCTGGAGGCGGTCTGTCACCGCCCCTGACGGCACCGGCGGTCCGTCAGTCAGGCGACCGGGAGCAGGTCCGCGAGCAGCACCTCGATGCGGGCCTTGATCTCGTCGCGGATCGGGCGGACCGCGTCGACGCCCCGGCCGGCCGGGTCCTCGAGCTTCCAGTCCTCGTACCGCTTGCCCGGGAAGACCGGGCAGGCGTCGCCGCAGCCCATCGTGATGATGACGTCGGACTCCTGGGCGGCGTCCCAGGTGAGCTTGGTGGGTGTCTGGTCGGTGATGTCGATGCCGACCTCCCGCATCGCCTCCACCGCGGCCGGATTGATCGTCTCGGCGGGCTCGGAGCCGGCCGAGCGGACCTCGACCTTGTCGCCGGCGAGGTGGCGCAGCCAGCCGGCGGCCATCTGCGAGCGGCCGGCGTTGTGGACGCAGACGAACAGCACGGTGGGCCTGGTGTCGCTCATGGGTGGGGCTCCTGTCGGTGGGTGGTGAGCGGGGTCCGGATGTCGGAGCCGGCGTCGTCGTGCGGGACGACGGCGTCGGCGTGGTCGCCGGCGTGCGGGTACAGCGCCACCACCAGGCCCACTCCGGCGAGGAGGCCGGCGAGTTGCGCCAGCACGAACCCGGGCACCGAGGCCGGGGCGATGCCGGCGAAGGTGTCGGTGAACGCGCGGCCGGCGGTGACCGCCGGGTTGGCGAAGCTGGTGCTGCTGGTGAACCAGTACGCGGCGCCGATGTACGCGCCGACCGCGGCCGGGGCGACCGAGGCGCGACCGGACCGGACCAGCGCGAAGATCAGTAGCAGCAGGCCGGCGACGGCGACGACCTCGCCCAGCCACAGGTGAGCGGCGGCGCGGTCTTTCGTCGACATCGTGACCGGGGCCAGGTCGAACATCAGGTTCGCCAGGATCGAGCCGGCGATCGCTCCCAGGGTCTGCGCCAGCGCGTACCCCCCGAGGTCTTTGATCGTCAGACCGGTGCCGCCGCGGCGGCCGAGGAACCAGTCGGCGGCCGAGACGACCGGGTTGAAGTGGGCGCCGGAGACCGGGCCGAACGTCAGGATGAGCGCGCCCAGGGCGAACGCGGTGGCGATCGAGTTCTGCAGCAGCTGCAGGCCCACGTCGCCGGGCGAGAGCGCGGTGGCCATGATGCCGGAGCCGACGACGGCGGTGACCAGCAGCGCGGTGCCGAGGAACTCGGCGAGCAGCCGCCGCCACAGGGTGATCGGGCGCATGAGAGTGGGATGACTCCGGGTCGTGTCGGTGGACGTGGGTTCAGCCGGTGCCACGGTCGGCTCCCGGGTCGAGGGCGGGCGCGATCCGGTCGATGCGGTCGGCCAGGTCGGTGTAGGTGGCCTCGAACGCCTCGTCGGTGTCGACGCGGGCCGGGTCGGGCACGGACCAGTGCAGCCGCGGCCGGATCGGGCCGGTGAGGTTCTCGTGGGCGCTGTCGCAGACGGCGATGATCAGGTCGCCGTCGTGGACCACGTCGTCGACGTGGCTGGTGCCGGCCGGGTCCAGGGCCAGACCGTGCTCGTGGGCGACCCGGACCGCCCGGGGGTGGACCCGCTGCGCCGGGAGCGTGCCGGCCGACGCGACGTCGCCGCCGATGCGGTGCCGCCAGAGGGCCGCGGCGAGCTGGGAGCGGGCGGAGTTGCGGGTGCAGACGAACACCACCCGGTCGGCACTGTCCAGCCGTGGCGCGGTCAGCGACGACAGCACGCCCGGCACCAGCCGCAGGTAGGTGCGGCGGCGGTCGCCCTCGGACCGGGTCCGGACGAGCAGCCCGGCCTCCTCCAGGACCTTGACGTGGTGGGCGACGAGGTTGGTGGGCATGTCGAGGTCGGCGGCGATCTCACCGGGGGAGGCGTCGCCGAGGGTGAGCGCGTCGACGATCGCGAGGCGGGCGGGTTCGCCGAGGGCGGCGTGCACCCGGGCCCGCGCTGCCAGCGACGACGTCTCAGCCTTCATTGACTCAATGATTGCTGAGCTTTCCTGTCCGCGCAACCCCGGCGCGTCAGCCCACCGTGAGCAGGGCGGCGAGCTGGCGCATGATGCCGGGCCGCGGCCGGTAATAGACCCAGGTGCCGCGGCGTTCGGCGTCGACCAGGCCGGCTTCGCGCAGCGTCTTGAGGTGGTGCGAGATGGTCGGCCCGGACAGCTCGAACGCCGGCGTCAGGTCACAGACGCACGCCTCACCCTCGGGGGCGGACGCGATCATCGACATCAGCCGCAGCCGCACCGGGTCGCCGAGCGCCTTGAACGCCGGCGCCAGCAGGGCGGCGGTCTCCGCGGGAACCGCCTGCTGCGCGAGGGGAGGGCAGCACGGCGTCTCGGCGTCGAGGTCGAGCAGGGTGAGCGACCCGGCTTGTTTTGTCATGCGTCTAGGTTGACATCCATCAAAACAACGTGCAACTCTCTGTTTCGAGAAACGTCTACTTCAACGGACGTCGAGACAACATGAAGGAGTTGCCATGTTCCGGTTCCTCACCCGCCGCACCCGTGCCGCCGAGGGCGTCCGCTTCTGCGACGGCTGCGCCGAGGTCACCACCGCCGCCCAGCGCGCCGAGCGCCACTACGAGCAGTCCCGCACCCACTGGCAGCCGCTCGGCCTGCCGCGCTGACATTCCCCGGCAGACCCGCACGCCCCTTCCCCGACAGGAGTCATCTCTCGTGACCAGCAACTTCCCCGAACTGCCCGTCGTGGTCATCGGCGCCGGGCCGGTCGGCCTCGCCGCCGCCGCGCAGCTGACCGAACGCGGCCTGCCGTTCCTGGTTCTCGAAGCGGGCGACGAACCCGCCGCCGCGGTCCGGGCGTGGGGGCACGTGCGGCTGTTCTCGCCGTGGCGGTTCAACATCGACCCGGCCGCAGCCCGGCTGCTGGCCGACGCCGGCTGGGTGCGTCCCGACGACGACAAGCTGCCCACCGGCGCCCAGCTCGCCGCCGACTACCTGCAGCCGCTGGCCGACCTTCCCACGATCAAACCCCATGTCCGGTACGGCGCCCGGGTCGCCGCCGTGACCCGGCTCGGCCTCGACCGGGTGCGCAGCCTCGGCCGTGAGCAGACCCCCTACCTGGTCCGCCTCGCCGACGGCGCGGACGTCCTCGCCCAGGCCGTCATCGACGCCTCCGGCACCTGGGGGCGGCCGAACTGGCTCGGCGCGTCCGGGATCCCCGCACACGGCGAGGTCGCCGCGGCCCGGTTCGTCGAGTCGGCGCTGCCGGACGTGCTCGGCCGTGACCGAAACCGGTTCGCCGGAAAACACGCCCTGGTCGTCGGCGCCGGGCACTCCGCCGCCAACACGCTGCTGGCCCTGGCCGAGCTGGCCGAGCAGGCCCCCGGCACCATCGTGAGCTGGGCGATCCGGGCGACCAGCCCGGCCCGCACCTATGGCGGCGAGGCGGCTGACGCGTTGCCGGCCCGCGGGGCACTCGGGTCCCGGCTGCGCGAACACGTCGAGAACGGCACCATCACGCTGCTCACCGGTTTCCCGGTGGAGAGCGTCGTCGTCGACGGCGAGCGGGTGGCCGTGTCCGACGGCGAGCGGACGGTCGTGGTCGACCGGATCGTGTCGGCGACCGGGTTCCGGCCGGACCACGCGATCACCGGTGAGCTGCGCCTGGACCTGGACCCGATCCTGGGCTCCACCCGGGCCCTCGCCCCGCTGATCGACCCCAACGAGCACTCCTGCGGCACGGTTCCGCCGCACGGCATCGACGAGCTCACCCACCCGGAGCCCGGCTACTTCGCCATCGGCGTCAAGAGCTACGGCCGCGCGCCGACGTTCCTGCTGGCCACCGGTTACGAGCAGGCCCGCTCGGTGGTCGCGGCCCTGGCCGGGGACTGGGACGCGGCGCGGGACGTGCGGCTGGACCTGCCGGAGACCGGGGTGTGCAACAGCAACCCGGTCGCCGGCGATGACATCATCGCCGCCGGCGGCGGCTGCTGCGGCGCCCCCGCCGCGGAACCGGCCGGGCGCGGGCTCGCCACCGGCATCTCGGGTGGGCTGCTCACTGCCCCGCTGAACCTGATCACCCTCGGCGAGAAGCCCGTCGAGGGCCAGGCCGGCTCCTGTTGCTGACCCGGTGGGCACCATGGATCCGCCGGCTGCCGGCCGCGGCCGGCGGGTGTTCCACGGCTGGTGGATCGTCGCCGCCTTCGCCGTCACGCAGACCATCGGGTACGGCAGCCTCTACTACGCCTTCGCCGTCCTGCTCCACCCGGTCGCCGCCGATCTGCGCACGTCGCCGGCGGTGGTGACCGGGGCGTTCACCACAGCGATCCTCGCCCAGGCCACGGCTGCCGTCCCGGTCGGCAAGTGGCTCGACCAGCATGGCGGCCGCGCCCTGATGGCCACCGGCACGATCCTCGGCGCCGCCATGCTGGTGGCCTGGTCGCAGGTCCGTACGACCTGGCAGCTGTACCTGATCTTCGCCGGGCTCGGTGTGGCGATGGCGATGGCGCTCTACGAGGCCGCCACCGCGGTGCTCGTCTCCTGGTTCGACGCCACCCGGCGGCCGCGGGCGATCCTCGGCATGATCGTCGTCGCCGGTTTCGCCAGCACCATCTTTCTGCCCCTGACCGGCGGGCTGACCGACCGGTACGGCTGGCGCACCACCCTGGTGCTGCTCGCGACGCTGTACGCGACCGTTGCCGTACCGCTGCACCTGCTCGTCGTCCGCCGCCCACCGGCGCCCTCCCGGAGGACCCGGCGTGGGGATTCCGCGCTGCGCCGGACGCTGATCCGGGCGGCGATCCGCGACAGCCGGTTCTGGTGGCTGGCCACCGGATTCGTCGCGCACGCCGCCGCGATGACCGCCATGACCGTCCACCTGGTCGGCTACCTGGTCAGCCGCGGCCACCCGGCCACCTTCGCCGCGACCATCGCCGGCCTGCTCGGCGTCCTGTCCGTGACCGGCCGGCTCCTGCTCACCGCCACCGGACGCCGGCTCCGCCTGCACCGCGTGGTCGCCGCCGTCTTCGCCCTGCAGGCCGCCGCCGCACTCGGCCTGCCCCTGGTCGCGGGCAGCCGCCCCGGGGCGATCCTCGCCGTCACCGCGTTCGGGCTCGGCTTCGGCATCTCCAGCCTCGCCACCCCGCAGCTGCTGGCCGACCGCTACGGCACCACCGCTTACGCCGGCATCGCCGGCGCCCTGGCCACCCCGGTCACCCTCGCCAAGGCGGGCGCTCCCCTCGCCGCCGCGGCACTGCTCACCGCCACCGGCGACTACACCCTGGTCCTGATCCTGATCGGCGCCGCGAGCCTGATGGCCGCCGTCGGCATCCTCACCCGCGCCACCGCACCGGCACCGGCGGCAGCGCAGCTGTCCGTCCAGCCGCACGCCACGGCCGGCAGCGCGGAGCCGGCCGGCGGCCCCGCGCAAACCTAGGCCTCCCAGACGGCCCGGACCGCCTCGGCCAGCTCCTCACCCTGGCGCAGACCGGCCCGCACCGACGGCGCCCGCCGTGACGGATCCATGAAGTTCAGGCCGATCGCCTCGGCAGCCGCCTCATCCGGCTCGATCAACAGGCTCCGGCCCGCCCCGGTGGCGGCCATCTCCCCGCGGACCCGGTCCCGGTTCAGCGCCGCCATCGGGGCGATCACCACGAGCCGCTCGGCGCCGACGGCCAGATCCGCCCCGGCGCCCAGGCGGACCCCACCGTCCATGTACCGCCGATCCCCGATGGTCACCGGCGGCATGAGGCCGGGAACGGCGCAGCTGGCGGCCACTGCCCGCTCCAGCGGAGCCCCGGAGGCCGCGTCGAGCACCACGTCCGCACCGTCGGCGGTGTCCACCACGACGATGCGCAGGTCGCGTTCGGGCCAGTCGCGGACCGGCAGCAGAGCGCCCATCCGGCTGACGTAGCGGTCCTCGCCGGTGGTGGTCGCGCCGAGTGCGTAGGCGCCGACCCTGCGGCGTGCCTCCCGCGGGGGCACGGACCGGTCGGCGAGCACCGCGAACGCCTGCATCGCGCGGCTGACGTTGTCGCCGCTGCTCGCGCCGCCCGCCCGGGGTGGGTCGGCCTGCTGTTCCTGGAAGGCGACCGCCGCGCCGAGGTCGTGGCCGGCGGCCACGATGGTGCCCACCACCGAGCCGGCCGACGTGCCGATGACCACGTCGGCGTCCCGCAGCGGGATCCCGGCCTTCTCGAGGCCGCGGAGCACACCCAACTCCCACGCGATGCCGGTGACGCCGCCGCCACCCAGAACCAGAGCTCTCGTCACGTACCGGACGGTAACAAGGTGCCGCCCGCTCAGAAAGCCCGCTCATAGAGCTCGATCAGTTGCGGTGTGTCGGCCGCCCCGGTGTATCCGCAGATCAGCACTTCTCCGTCGGCGGAGGCGATCAGATAGTTCGCGCCGTCGCGGAACCGTGTCGCGCCCAGCAGTCGCTCGGTGGCCTCGTCGGTCTGGGTGACGGTGACGCGACTCGCCGGGGCGCCCCGGTACACCCGGGTCACGGTCAGCGTGACCGTGTCGCCGGCGATCCCGGTGACCGTGCCGGCGAAGGCGAAGTCGGTACCGGTCCGCAGTCGCTCCGGTTCGGGATCGGCGCATTTGGCGTCGGCGCCACCGGCGACGGTCAGGTCGACCGTGCGGCCCTGCGCGGTCGCCAACGGCGGGACCGCCGGCGGGGTCAACGGCGGGGAGGAAGGCGCGGACGGCCGGGTCAGCGCCCAGCCGAGCCCGGCGGCGATGAAGACGACGACGGCGGCGAGGGCGAGCGCCGGCCGCCGGGCAGTGGTGGTTCCCGCGCGGGGTGCGGCGGTGTCGGTCATGGCATGCTCCATCAAGGTCTCGGCCCGGTCCTCAGGGAGTGCGGGAAGCGATCTGGCCGGATCCGTGCGGCGCAGACGGGCGCGCAGGTCGTCGTCGGTCACGGTCGGCCCCCTTCTCTCGACTTCTCATGTCCTGCCGGCGCGCCGGTCTTTCGCAGCTGCTCGCGGAGCCGCTGCTTGGCCCGGTGCAGCCGGAGGTGGGCGGCGTTGGCGGAGATGCCGAGCGCCACCGCGATCCGCCCGGGCGCGAGGTCCTCCCACGCCCAGAGGCGCAGCAGTTCGGCGTCCTCCGGTCGCAGCGCCGCGAGGGCGGCGCCGAGTTCGTCGTCGGGCAGGGCGGGACCCTCAGTCACCGCGGGTGGCGGGTCGAGCAGGCCGATCCGGGTGATCAGCCGGGCTCGGCGACGGCGGCCACGGTCGGCGTTGGCCAGGCAGAGACGGGCGATGCCGTACGCCCACGGCAGGTGATCGCCGGGCATCTCGTCGATGCGCCGCCAGCAGACGAGGAGGGTCTCCGAGAGCACGTCGTCGGCAGTCGCCGGATCCGTCCGCCGGGCGAGGAACCGGCGGACGGCATCGATCACCGACGGCGCCGCGGCCTCGAACCGCGCCCGGCGGTCGTCCAGGTTCACAAGGTCCACCCTTACCCATGTCCGGCACCGGTCGCTGTCTTTCCGGTCAATATGGGGGCTGGCGCCAAACTGTTTGTGGTGGAAACCTGTTGGCATGACAATCAATACTGCTCTCCACCGCCGGACCCTCCTGACCGCCGTCCTGGCTGCCGGAGCCGCGGCGCCCCTGGTCGGCGCCGGCCAGGGGCGGGCGGCTCCCACAGCCTCCCGTCCGGTACGGATCAGGCTGCCCCGGCCGACCGGACCGCACCGGGTCGGCATCGTTCCGCTGCATCTGATCGACGAGGCGCGCGACGGGCGCGAGCTGATGGCCGACGTCTGGTACCCCGCCGCCGGGGGCAGCTCGCGTCACCCGGTGGCGCCGTGGCTGCCTGCCGCACCGCTGCGGGAACTGCTCCTGGCCAGCGATCTCGACCTCGTGGCGCCGCCCGCCACGTCCGGCCGGGTGGGCGCTCCGGTACGGCGCGGGCTCGGTCGGGTGCCGGTGATCCTCTATTCGCACGGCAACAACGGTTGCCGCCGCGAAGCGACCATCGTGGTCCAGGAGCTCGTCAGCCACGGATACGTGGTGGTCACGGTGGATCACACCGACGACGGATACAGCCAGTTCCCGGACGGGCGGCTGAGCCTGCCCACCGAGGATCCGTTCACGCCGTGGGACGCGGCGGCCGACGACCGGTTCGTTCTCGACCGGATCGAGGACCTGGCCGCCGGGCGCAACCCGGATGCCGGGCGGCGCCGGCTGCCGGACGATCTGGGCGCGGTGCTGGACCTGCGGCGGGTGGGGATGTTCGGCTGGTCCAAGGGCGCCACGTCCACCGCGCTGGTGATGAACCAGGACCGGCGGGTGCGGGCGGGGCTCAGCCTGGACGGGCCCCTCGAGTGCGATCCGCCGATCGTGGCGGTGGACCGGCCGTTCATGCTGATGACGTCGGAGCACAGCCGGGCCGCGTCGCCGAGCGTCGCAGACGTCTGGGCGTACCACCTGACCGGGTGGCGGCTCAATGTGCACGTCGACGCGGCGGTGCACAGGTCGTACATCGATCATCAGTGGCTTATCCCGCAACTGGCGAAGGCCACCGGGATGAGCGACGAGGAGCTGGCCGGCTGGGTGGGGACCTTCGATCCGGTGCGCGCGGTGCGGGTCCAGCAGGCCTATCCGCTGGCTTTCTTCGATCGGCACCTGCGGCGGAGGCGGAGCCGGCTGCTCGACGGGCCGAACCCGGCCTTCCCCGAGGTCCGCTACCTCCCCTGACCCGGCTGCTCGGCCGGCTCCCGGAGCTGTTCCAGGGCTCATGCGGCAGCTCGGGGGCCGGCCGGGAGCGGCCGGCTGTCTCGTGGAGGCGATGAGGGTCAGGCGGGGGAGCGGGGGGCGTACATGATGATCGCCACGCCGGCGAGGCAGACGGCGGCGCCGATCAGGTCCCAGCGGTCCGGGCGGAAACGGTCCACCACCATGCCCCAGGCCAGCGAGCCGGCGACGAAGACACCACCGTAGGCGGCCAGGATGCGGCCGAAGTTCGGGTCCGGCTGAAAGGTGGCGACGAAGCCGTAGGCGCCGAGCGCCAGCACGCCGCCGGCGATCCACCACAGGCCGCGGTTCTCCCGCCAGCCCTGCCAGATCAGCCAGGCGCCGCCGATCTCGGCGAGCGCGGCCAGGGCGAACAGCAGCAGGGAGCGCAGCACAGTCACGGTGCGTCACGCTACCGGGAGGGCGGGGCGGGTGCTCAGGTCGTACCCCCGAGGTCTGGTGGTGACCGCTCCGGGCCGCACCCGGCGTGCCCTTCATCGGCCCTTCTTGATCTCCCCGATTCGTGCCATCGCGCGCCGCCTTCACAGGATCTTCACAGGCGTCCTATTTGGATGACTCCGGCATCGGCCGGACCCCCGCCGGCCGCCCGACCGGAAGGAACACATGACTGACCCGACGAACCGTCGTCGCACCCGGCTGCTCACCGCGGGCGCGGTGACCGGCGCGCTGGTGCTCACCGCGGTAGGGGTGGGTGTGGCCCAGGCGGCCGCGACCCCGCCGCCGCTCTCGTTCGTGGCCGCGACCAACGCGGTCACCGCGGAACGGTACGAGTACGACGGCGAAGTGTGGCTCTCCTTCGACCTCGGCCTGCACGTCATCGCCGGCAAGGACCCGTTCGAGATCTGGGCGAAGCGCGCCGGCTACGACAAGCCGATCGTCGCGGAGCGGACGGTCGTCAAGAACGGCAAGAAGACGAAGGTGGCCCTGCCGGCCGGCATGGTCGCCGACTTCTACGGCCTCAAGGACTTCGTCACGATCACCATCGCCGACGGGGCGGGCAAGACGGTCAAGGAGTACTCGACCGCGTTCTGCGGCAACAGCTACTCCTCGGCGCGGACCCGGCCGGACGCTCCGGCGACCAGCCCGTACCCGACCGGGTGCGGCGGCTACAACCCGTTCACGCTCGGTGCGGTGTGGGGCATCCAGGCCGGGTGGAACGCCCAGGTGCCGGACCAGCCCGCCTATGACGAGAAGAACCCGTCGTTCGACCTGCCGAACGGCGAGTACACGGCCAGGGCCACGGTGAACCCGGCCTACCGGTCGATGTTCGGCATCCCGGAGGCGAACGCGTCGGCGACCGTCGGCCTGACCGTGGTCGACGGTGAGACCGGCGAGAAGGGCCTGGCCCGCGCGCTGAAGGCGGACGCGGTCGAGGACCGGGCGGCGGTGCCGCCGCTGCCGGACGAGCATGCCCTGCACGCCGGTCAGGGCGACGCGAGCCGTCAGGTGTCGTCGCGCCTGCCCGAGTTCCGCGCCCCGGCCAAGCGGCCCACCACCGTGAAGGCGGTCCCGGCCGGACCGAAGCCCGACCTCAAGTCGCTGCCCGCGTGGGGGATCTCGCTCTCGGAGGAGGACGGCAAGCAGTACGTGAACTTCGGCGCCACGGTGTGGAACGCCGGCACGTCCCCGCTGCTCGTCGACGGCTTCCGCCGCACCGGCACCGAGCTGATGGACGCCTACCAGTACTTCTTCGACGCCAAGGGCAACCAGGTCGGGTCGAAGCAGGCGGGCACCATGGAGTGGGACCCGCGGGAGGGCCACTTCCACTGGCACTTCACCGACTTCGCGCAGTACAACCTGCTGACGTCGGACCAGAAACTCGCCGTGCGCAGCGGCAAGGAGTCGTTCTGCCTGGCCAACACGGACGCGGTGGACTTCACGATCCCCGGCGCGAAGTGGCGCCCGGAGAACACCAGCCTGGAGACCTCGTGCGGCGCGAACACCACGGTGGCGGTGCGTGAGGTGCTCGACATCGGCAACGGCGACACGTACAGCCAGGACCGTCCCGGCCAGTCGTTCGAGATCACCGATCTGCCGAACGGCACGTACTACATCCAGACGCTGGCGAACCCGGACAAGAAGCTCGCCGAGCTGGACACCAAGAACAACTCGTCGTTGCGCGAGATCATCCTGGGCGGCACGGCGGCCGAACGCACCTTGACGGTCCCGCCGGTGCACGGCATCGAGGGTTGATCCGTCTTAACCAGGTGAGACGCTTTCTCGTTGAGACGTGTTTCGGCGGCATCGCGGGCTGATGCCGAGGCCGTCCCGGTCCGTGGGGGACCGGGGCGGCCGTCTCAGCGCCGGGGCCCGTGGATCTCCCGGTGCAGGCGCTCCATCTTCTGGTCCAGCCGCGCGGCGTCCTCCGCGGCCTCGACCAGCTCCCGTCGCAGCGCCGCCGGAACCTCGGGATCGTGCTTGTAATAGATCTTGTGCTCCAGGCTGGCCCAGAAATCCATCGCCACCGTGCGCAGCTGCACCTCGACCGGCACCGCCACGACCCGGTCCGACATGAAGACCGGGATCTCCACGATCAGGTGCAGGCTGCGGTAGCCGTTCATCTTCGGCCGCGTGATGTAGTCCTTGGTCGCGACGAGGTTGACGTCCGGCTGGCGGGTGAGCATCTCCGCCACCGTGTAGACGTCGGAGACGAAACTGCACACGATCCGGATGCCGGCGATGTCCCGGATCCGCGCCCGCAGATCGTCGAAGGTCAGCGGGCAGCCCAGCCGCCGTGCCTTGGCCGTCAGACTCGCCGGTGTCTTCAGGCGCGGGCTGACGTGCTCGATCGGGTTGCCGCGCCCGCGGTGCGTCAACTCCTCGGCCAGGATGGTGATCTTCGTGTTGATCTCCGCGAGCCCGAAGCGGTAGACCATCATGAAGTTGTTCAGGTCCTCCATCAGCTCGTGCAGGACCTCCGGATCCTGCTGGGCGGCACCGAGCGCCGCGGCCAGGCGGCCGTCGGAGGCGGCCTTGCCGTTGCGCCGGACGAGTTCCTTGCGGCCGGCCCGCACCCACTCGCCGTGCTCGGGGAGCTCGCGGTGCGGTGGCTGCTCGCGGCCGGCGTGCACGCGGTCGCCGTGCTGGGGCATCGCGTCGGGCGGGCCCGGTGCGGCCTCGGGCGGTTCGGTGGTCACGGTGCTCACTTCCGCGGCTCTCCTGCTGCTCCGGTGATCATCATCGCCGTCCCGGGGCGCGCTCGGGCGGCAATCACGGGGATGGGCGCGCCGGTCGAGTGTTCGGGCCGGCCGTCATGCATGATCCCAGGCCGTTTTTGTTGCGTGACTGCCGGCCGGGGTCGGCGGGCCGGGGTTGCGCATGATCCCGGGCCGTTCTGGCGGCGTCAGTGCCGGCTGAGTGGCTTGGTGGCGGCACCTCAGGTGGGTGAGTGGGCAGCTCAGCCCGGCGGTCGCGGCAAAGCCGTGCCCAGGCAGCCGGTCGCGGGGAGCAGGCGGCACCCCGTGGCCGTGGCGGGGACGCGGGTGACGCGTACAAGAAAGGTGCTGTCGTCCTGTGTGTGAAGTTGGGGTGCGTATCGAGCCGCAACTTCACACGCTGAGGGTGGGTGGGGAGGGGAGCGGCGTCAGGGGCGGCCGAGGGCGCGGTATTCCCAGCCGGCGGCGCGCCAGTGGGCCGGGACCAGGGCGTGCCGGCCGTCGACGATCTTGCGGTCGGTGACCACCGCGGCCATCGCGGAGGGTTCGATGTCGCGGAATTCGTTCCACTCGGTGAGCAGGACGACGACGTCAGCGCCGCGGGCGGCGTCGAGGGCGCCGGTGGCGTATTCGAGCTGCGGGTGGACGCGGCGGGCGTTGTCCATGGCGGCGGGGTCGTAGACGACGACGTCGGCGCCCATGGCGCGCAGGGTGGCGGCCACGTCGAGAGCGGGGGCGTCGCGGATGTCGTCGGAGTTGGGTTTGAAGGCGGCGCCGAGGGCGGCGATGCGCTTGCCGGCGACATCGCCGCCGCAGAGTTCGACGACCAGGTCGACGGTGCGGGCGCGGCGGCGGCGGTTGATGCCGTCGATCTCGCGGAGGAAGCCGACCGCCTGGCCGACGCCGAGCTCCTCGGCGCGGTGGGCGAAGGCGCGGATGTCCTTGGGCAGGCAGCCGCCGCCGAAGCCGAGGCCGGGGCGCAGGAACTTGCCGCCGATCCGCTCGTCGTAGGCGAGGGCCTCGGCCAGGTCGTGCACGTCGGCGCCGGTGGCCTCGCAGATCTCGGCCATCGCGTTGATGTAGGAGATCTTGGTGGCCAGGAACGAGTTGGCGGCGACCTTGACCAGCTCGGCGGTCTGCAGGTCGGTGACCTTGACGGGCACGCCCTGCTCGAGCACCGGGCGGAACGCGGCGCGCAGCTGTTCCTCGGCCCAGCCGGAGGTGACGCCGAAGACCATCCGGTCCGGTTTCATGGTGTCGTCGACGGCGAAGCCCTCGCGGAGGAACTCCGGGTTCCAGGCGAGTTCGATCTGGTCACCGGCGGGCGCCAGCTCGCGCAGCACACCCGCGAGCCGGGCGGCGGTGCCGACCGGGACGGTGGACTTGCCGACGACCAGGGCGCGGCGGCGCAGGTGGGCGGCGAGTGAGGTGATGGCGGCGTCCACATATCTCAGGTCGGCGGCTTCCGACCCCTCCTGCTGGGGGGTGCCGACGCAGACGAAGTGGACGTCGCCGAACTCGCCCGCCTCGGCGAAGTCGGTGGTGAACCGCAGCCGGCCGGACTCGAGCGCCTTGGTGAGCAGCTCGGGCAGGCCGGGCTCGAAGAACGGCACCTCGCCGGCGTTCAGCTTGCGGATCTTGACCGGGTCGACGTCGACGCCGATCACCTCGTAGCCCATCACGGCCATGCAGATCGCGTGGGTGGCGCCGAGATAGCCGGTGCCGATCACGGTGAGGCGGGGAAGGGTCATCAGTAGGCTCCCGAGCTGCGGACGACCGCGCTGACGGTACGGAACAGGATCGCGACGTCCATGGCGAGCGACCAGTTCTCGACGTAGGTGAGGTCGAGCCGGATCGACTCCTCCCAGGACAGGTCGGAGCGGCCGGACACCTGCCACAGGCCGGTGAGGCCGGGCTTGACGACGAGCCGGCGGAGCATGTCGGACGGGTAACCGGCCACCTCGCGGGCCAGCGGCGGGCGCGGGCCGACCAGCGACATGTCGCCCTTGAGAACGTTGACCAGCTGGGGCAGCTCGTCGAGGGAGAACCGGCGCAGCCACTTGCCGATCGGCGTGATCCGCGGATCTTTACGGATCTTGAACAGGCCGTCGTTCTCGTTGTGCTGCTCCAGCTCCTGGAGGCGGGCCTCGGCGTCGACCACCATGGTGCGGAACTTGTAGAGCATGAACGGCCGGCCGTCCTTGCCGACCCGTTCCTGACTGAAGATCGCCGGGCCGCGGCCGCCGGGCCCGAACATCACCAGGCCGGCGAGGACGAGCAGCAGCGGAGCGGTGAGGATGAGCAGGAACAGCGCGCCGAGCCGGTCGAAGACGGTCTTGATGATCCGGGCGCTGCCCTTGAGCTTGGGGTGCTCGACGTGCAGCATCGGCAGGCCGTCGACCGGGCGGATGGTGGTGCGGTCGCCGGCCACGTCGACGAGCGTGCTCGCCACGATCAGGTCGATCTCGTCGCGTTCCAGTTGCCAGGCCAGGCGGCGCAGGGCCGCGCCGTCGATCTCCGGGCAGGCCAGCACGACGACGGTGTCCGCGTCGGACCGGGTGACGGCGGAGGCGACCCCGTCGAAGGTGCCGTAGACCGGCGGCAGGCCCGGGGTGAGCCGGGTCCGGGTGACGCCGGGCGGCAGGCAGGCGCCGATCACGCCGAGACCGTGGTACCGCTCGTTGCGCAGCCGCCGGGTCATGTCGATGACCGCGCGTTCGTGACCGACCAGGATCACCCGGTGCAGCCGGTCGCCGTGCGCCCACGAGCGGTGCAGGCTCTGCCGGTACACGTACCGCGCGGCCAGATCCACGATGATCGCCAGGGGCATGGCGATCAGCACGTACCCCCGGGCCAAACGCAGATCGAACGCGAAGGAAACAATTGCCACTCCGGCGGTGAGCGCCAATCCTGATCGGAATACCCGGGCGTACTCGTCGCTGCCGACGAACAGGTGACGCGGCTCATAAGCCCGGTTGACCGCCAGGCACGCCATCCAGGCGACCGGGAATAACAAAGTCAACAATAAGTACTCGCGCATATGGGGCTGGCCGCTGGCCGGGCCGAAGCGCAGGATCAGGCCGGCCGACGCCGCCGCGAGGCCCACCGCGAAGTCGAGGAGGTACAGGTTCCTCGCGTATCGGCCCTGCCACCCGGCGCGGGCCTCACTGGCCCGCGTCCTGGTCTTGAGCTGCAGCGCTGCCTCGCTGAGGTCCAGGGTCGCCACTTGTTCGGTTGTCTGCACGCCTCGCCCCCGTCATCGACCGCGGCCACCCAGGTCCGGATGCCGGACCGACTGAAACTCTGCTCCGGAAAATCTGTCCCGCGCTGGCACCCACGGGACACTCAGGACAGACTGCTGAACTGTGCCCCTCCAGCGCTACACCTTTACGTTCCCTCCGTTTGCCGTTTCGGCTGATGCCCGGAACTAAAAGGTGCAGAGCATGCAGATCGGACCAACCAGATTCGCGCAGGTCAACTGCGATGCGTGACCGGGCGCCTACTACACGAAATGGGGGCGCGTCAATGTCCATTAGAAAGTGTCTATTGTAATCATCGCGACTGAAGCGATTTCGCCCACGTCCGGCACTCGTCGTGACGGGGCAGCAGCCCCGCCGCGCGCGCCTCGGCCAGGGTCGGCGCCACGCCGTCCTTGCCGGAGAGCAGCGGTGCGGCGACCGGCCAGTCGATGCCGAGCTCCGGGTCCAGCGGGTGGATGCCGTGCTCGTGGCCGGGACGGTAGGTGGACGAGCAGAGGTAGGCCACCGTGGCGCCCTCGGTGAGCGCGCAGAAGCCGTGCCCGAGGCCCTCGGCGAGGTAGACCGCCCGCCGGTCGGTGTCGTCGAGCCGGACCGCCTCCCAGGCGCCGAACGTCGGCGAGCCGACCCGGATGTCCACGATCACGTCGAGCACCGCACCGGACACGCAGGTCACATATTTCGCCTGGCCGGGAGGCACGTCGGCGAAGTGGACGCCCCGCACCACGTCCCGCGCCGAGGTGGAGAGGTTCGCCTGGGCCAGGTTGAGCGGGTGGCCGACGGCGTCCGCCAGGGCGTCGAACCTGTACCACTCGAGGAAGGCGCCGCGGGCGTCGCCGTGCTGCACCGGGGTGACCTCGAACGCGCCCTCGATGGTCAGCGGCCGGATCTTCACCGGGCCTCCTCGTCCAGCAACTGGACCAGGTACTGCCCGTACCCGCTCTTCAGCAGTGGAACGGCCAGCTCACGCAACTGCTCGTCGGAGATGAAGCCGAGCCGCCACGCCGCCTCCTCCACGCATCCGATCTTCAAACCCTGACGCTCCTCGATCACGCGCACGTATTCCGAAGCCTGCACCATCGACTGGAAGGTCCCGGTGTCGAGCCACACCGTCCCGCGATCCAGGACGGTCACGTCCAGCCGGCCCTGCCGCAGATACTCCTCGTTGACCGCGGTGATCTCCAACTCGCCGCGCGCGCTGGGCTGCAGCTTGTCGGCGATCTGGACCACATCGGCGTCGTAGAAGTAGAGGCCCGGCACGACATAGCGGGATTTGGGCTCTTCCGGCTTCTCCTCGATGGACCGCACCTTGCCGGATTTGTCGAACTCGACCACGCCGTACCGCTCCGGGTCCGCCACCGGGTAGGCGAAAACCCGCCCGCCGCCGGGCGAGGCGAACCGCGCGAGCTGCCGGCCCAGGCCGACGCCGTGGAAGATGTTGTCGCCGAGGATCAGCGCGACCGGCTCGTCGCCGATGAAGTCGGCGCCGATCCGGAACGCCTGGGCGATGCCCTCCGGCCGGGGCTGCGCCGCGTACGACAGGGCCAGCCCGAACCGGCTCCCATCACCGAGAAGCCGCTGGAAGTGCGGCTGGTCCTCGGGCGTGGTGATCACCAGGATCTCCCGGATCCCGGCCGACACCAGGGTGGTGAGCGGGTAGTAGACCATAGGCTTGTCGAAGATCGGCATGAGCTGTTTGGACATGGCCATGGTGATCGGCCAGAGCCTCGAGCCGGTCCCACCGGCCAAAAGAATTCCGCGCACCGGGCGACCCTAATCTTGGGCGGCAAGCCTCTACACTCGCCACTCGTGCAGATTTTAGTGACCGGCGGTGCCGGTTTCATCGGGTCCACCTACGTCAGAGCCCTGCTCCAGGACGATTACGCGGGTGCGGTCGGTGCCTCGGTGACCGTTCTGGATCTGTTGTCCTATTCGGGAAATCGGGAGAATCTTCCGGTGTCGGATCCTCGACTCCGATTCGTGCAGGGCGACATTTCCGATTCGGACCTGTTGCGGGAACTGCTTCCCGGACATGACGCCGTGGTGCATTTCGCCGCCGAGTCCCACGTGGATCGCTCCATTTCCGGCGCCATGCCGTTCGTCACCACGAATGTGCTCGGCACCCAGGCGCTGCTCGACGCGTCCCGGGCCGCGGGAGTCGGGCGATTCGTCCACGTCTCCACCGACGAGGTCTACGGCTCGATCGCCGAAGGCTCGTGGACCGAGGAGTGGCCGCTGTCGCCCAACTCGCCGTACGCCGCCTCCAAGGCCGGCTCCGACCTGCTGGCCCTGGCCGCCCACCGCACGCACGGTATGGACGTTGTGGTCACGCGCTGTTCCAACAACTACGGCCCGTACCAGTTCCCGGAGAAGGTGATCCCGCTCTTCGTGACGAACCTGCTCGACGGCAAGCCGGTCCCGCTCTATGGCGACGGCGGTAACGTGCGGGACTGGCTGCACGTCGCCGACCACTGCCGGGGCATCCAGATGGTGCTGGAAAAGGGCAGGTCAGGCGAGGTGTACAACATCGGCGGCGGCACCGAGCTGACCAACAAGGAGCTCACCGGGCGGCTGCTCGAGGCGTGCGGCGCCGGCTGGGACATGGTGCGGCCGGTCGCCGACCGCAAGGGCCACGATCGTCGTTACTCTCTGGACATCACGAAGATCGGCGAGGAGCTCGGTTACGCTCCGCAGATCACTCTGGATGCCGGGCTGGCGTCGACCGTCGCGTGGTACCGCGACAACCGCGCGTGGTGGGAGCCGCTCAAGAGCCGGGCCGGCCTCTGATGCGCTGGCTGGTCACCGGGGCCGGCGGGATGCTCGGCCGCGATCTCCAGGCGGTGCTCGCGGGGGCGGACGTCACCGCCCTGACCCGCGCCGGCCTGGACATCACGGACCCGCTCGCGGTGGCTGACGCCGTCGCCGGCGCGGATATCGTGATCAATGCCGCGGCCTGGACGAATGTGGACGGCGCCGAGTCCGACGAGGAGGCCGCGACCGCGGTCAACGGCCACGCCGTGCGCCACCTCGCCGCCGCCGCGGGCAAGCGATTGATCCACATCTCGACCGATTACGTCTTCGACGGCACTGCGACCACGCCCTACCCGGAGGATGCGCCGCACGCGCCGATCAACGCCTACGGCCGGGGAAAGGCGCTGGGAGAGACGGCTGTGCTGTCGTCCGGGGGATCGGTGGTGCGGACCGCGTGGCTCTATGGCGAGCACGGGCCGAACTTCGTGCGGACGATGCTGCGACTGGCGTCCGAGCGGGACACCCTCGACGTGGTGGACGACCAGCAGGGACCGCCGACGTGGTCGTTCGCGCTTGCGCGGCAGCTGGTGGCGCTGGGTGAGGCGGTCAGTGCGGGGCGGGCCGCTCCGGGGGCCTATCACGGGACGTCGGCCGGTTCGACGACGTGGTTCGGCCTGGCTCGCGCTGTGTTCGCAGAGGCAGGGCTCGACCCCGCGCGGGTACGACCCACGACCAGCGACCGCTTCGTGCGGCCGGCTCGGCGCCCCGCGTACAGCGTGCTCGGCCACGAGCGGTGGGCCACGGCCGGTGTCGCTCCCCTCGGGGCGTGGCGCCCCATGCTGGCCGAGGCGATGCCCGCGTTGCTGCGCTGACCGCCCCGGGTGGGCGCGAAGGATGCGTTCGATGCGCCCACCCGGTGGGCCGCGTACCGGCGATCAGGCCCTTGCCGCGTCGCGCTGGACGGTGTGCGGGCCCGGAGTCTCCCGGAGGCGGGCCGGGCTGAGCAGGGCGCGCGTGGCCAGCCGGCTGGGAACCTTGCCGATCGCGGCGCGGCTCGCCTCCCGGAGCAGCAGGGCCGCCCAGAACGCGGTGCCCAGCACCGCGTTGTGCCGGCGCCGGTACAGGCGCACCTTGTTCAACGTGAGCAGGGTCCACAGCGCCGGTGACACCTTGGAGTCGCCCTCCAGGTGTACGGCGCGGGCCGCCGGGGTGAATCGGGTGGCCAGGCCGGCGTCCCGGGCGCGCAGGGCGAAATCGGTCTCCTCGGAGTAGAGGAAGAACGACTCGTCCCACGGCGCCAAGCGGTTCCAGCAGTCGGCGCTGATCAGAACCGTGGAGCCCTCCGCCCAGTCGGTCACGGTCTCGGTGCTGTAGAGAGCCTCGTCGGTCACCATCTCGCCGAGCGCGGAGTACCGGCCGGCGCGGACCGCGCCGAGCACAGCGTCGCCGAGGACGCGGCGGACCGCGGGCTCGCGGCGCATCGTGTGGATGAGCGCGCCGTCCCCATCGGTGAGCAGGGGCACGGCGATGCCGGTGCCGTCGGTGCGCAGGACGCCGAGCAGCGCGCGCACGCAGCCGGGCGTGAGGCGGACGTCCGGGTTCAGGACCAGGACGGCGGTGAACGGGCCGGCCTTCTCCACAGCGGCGTTGATGCCCGCCGCATATCCGGCATTGCGTCCCATTTCGACGACCGTGGCGTCGGGTGCCAGTCGCCGCACCACCCCCACCGAATCGTCGGCAGAGGCGTTGTCGGCGGCGGTCAGGTGCCAGTTGACGCCTTCCAGCCCCGGTGCGAGCGACGCGAGGAAGTCCGCCATCAATGGCTCGCTGTTGTACATCACGGTGACGACTGCGACAGTCTCGGTCGCGCTGTCCACCTTGTCCTCCTCAAATTTCACCGCATCATCCTGCCGTCCGCGGTGAATGGCCGGAACGGCCGGTCGGTCGACCGGATGTCGGAACATGTCAGGCGATGCCGGAACGGCAACGCGGTCAGCGAAGGCGCTTGGCCATGCCGACCGCCTCGAGTTTGAGGCGCGTCAGCACGCCCGGACCGATCAGGGCCTCGGTCTTGAGCGACCCGACCGTGTCGTCGCAGCGGACGCTGTAGCGCGGCTGCAACCACGCGTCGGCGCGGGCGCGGCGGCGGTCGCTGGTGAAGACCCGGGTGTAATTCAGCTTGCGCATCCGGCTGAGCAGCTCACGGTCGTACCTGCCGAGCGGGCACGCGGCTTGGTCGACCGGCACGCCGGCGACCGCGGAGAGCCGGTCGCGGGCGACGACCAGCTCATCGCGCGCGGTGGCGTCGTCCATGCCGCGCCAGGGGCGGTGCCACATGCCGTGGGTGCCGATGCGCATGCCGTTGCGGTGCAGTTCCCGGACCGCGTCGGCGTCGAGGCTGCCGTCGGTCTCGAGGCGCTGGGAGAGCACGAAGAAGTCGGCGGTCAGCCCGCGATCGAGGAGCGCGGGCATGCCGATCTCGATGTCCGAGTTGTTGCCGTCGTCGAAGCTGATCCGGACCGACGGCCAGGTGCGGATCTCGTCGAGGACGGCGTGGAACAGGTCCTCGGTGATCCAGTACCGGTCCTCACCGAGCTCGAGGTCGCGCTGCGGCTTCCCGATGCCGTGGAAGCAGATGTTGATGATGTCGCCGTTCTGCATGGCTTCCTATCGGCTCGCCGGGACTCGGGAGGATTCGTCGCGTCCCCACGCGGCGCCGCCGTCGCCGGCGCGGCGGGCCTGCACCGCGGCCAGCACGGTGATGCCGACGTAGCAGACCGCGGCCGGGTAGAGCCACGGCCGGGGCAGCACCACGTCGCGCAGCCACGAGGATCGTGCGGCCGGGCGGACCGGGACGGTGATCTCCCCGCGGGCGGCCGCGGCGCGCATGGCGGCGTTGCCGCCACGCACCCGGATCAGGCGGCGGACCAGGTCGCGGGTGCGGCGCGGGGTGGCGACCTCGGCCGCGTACGCGGTGACGTGCGCCTTCTCCGCGGCGTCGAACTGGGAGTCGAGGAACAGGTCGTCGGCGACCAGCTCGGGGAAGCGGCCGAACCGGGACCGGCCTTCCTCGGAGAGCGCGACCACGCCGCGGCCGAACAGCCCGTCGCGGAAGACGGGCAGTCGGCCGTGCACGGCGAAGTAGGCCTTGACCAGCAGGGGACGCCCGGAGAGGTCCAGCCGGCGGCCGACCGTGGCGGCGGGCGAGCCGCCGGCCAGAACCTCGGTCAGGGAGCGGACAGCCGCGGTGGTCAGCACGATGTCGGCGTCCAGATAGATCCTGGGAAAGCCGGCCGCGACCGCGTCACCGGCGTTGAGGGCGTTCGACTTGCCGGGTTCGCGCAGGTCCAGGACGCGGACCGGATAGGTCTGCGCGATGCGAGCGGTTTCGTCCGTGCAGCCGTTGGCCACGACGGTGACGTCCAGCTCGCCCGGCTCGGCGTCGGCGAGCAGGGCGTCCAGGCAGCGGCTGATGACCGCGGCCTCGTTGTGCGCCGCGATGACGATGCTTGTCACTGCTGGTCCGCCGGGGTGGTCTCGTGTGCGCCGGTGCGCTGGCGCGGGATGAACGGGGTGGCCGGCTGCTGGGGGAGACGCCTGGCGAGCAGGCGCTGGAAGACCGAGGCGTACGGCCCGGCCTGGTGTTCCCAGGAGAGCAGGCTGAGGAACCGGTCACGGCCCAGCTTGCGCATCTGCCGGCGCCGGTCCGGGTCGTCGAGCAGCTCGTTGATCGCCGCCGCGTATTCATCCGGCGTGCCGGTCGGCACGTAGGCGCCGGCGTCACCGAGCGTGCGGCGGGTCTCGATGCCGTCGGCGGCAACGACCGGCAGGCCACGGCCGACGTACTCCACCGTCTTCGCCATGGTGGAGAGCTGGTTCATCCGGGTCGGCAGGTCGGGCTGGATCGCCACGGTGGCCGAGCGCAGCACGGCGTCGACGGACGGCCCGTCGAGCCATCCGGTCAGTTCCACCACGTCCTCGACCTCGCGCTCGGCGATCAGGCGGCGCACCGACGGCATGCTCTCCCCATCACCGGCCAGCACCACCTTCCACCCCTGCCGGCCGCGCAGCCGGATGAGCTGCTCGGCGGCGAGCACCACGCCCTCGACGTTGTCCTGCGGGCCGAAGACACCCAGGTAGACGATCCGGTGCCGGCCGTCGGGGTTGACCGGCTCCTCCGGCTCGCCGTCGACCGCGATCTCCTTCAGCGACGGCCCGTTGCGGACCACGGTCACCTTGTCCGGGTGCACGCCCTTGCGCACCGCGTTGTCCTTGAACGACTGGTTGGTGGCGACCACCTCGGTGGCGGTGCGCAGGGTCAGCCACTCGAACACGTTGAGCGCCTTGAGGACCCACTTGTTCGGCTCGCCGTCGCCGCGGGAGATGTAGACCTCCGGGCACAGGTCGTGGTGGTCGAAGACCCACGGCCGGCCGATCGCACGCAGCAGCAGGGCGAGCGGCCAGTAGACGTCCGGCGGGTTGCAGACCTGCACGGCGTGCGCCCGGCCGGCCAGCACCTCGCCGATCAGGCGGACCGCGATGCAGAGGAACGACCAGCCGAACTCGACCGCGAAGGTGAGCAGGCCACTGCCGTAGACCTTCACCGGGTACGGCTTGAGCCGGGTGTTACGGCTGCCGGGCAGGATTTTCAGGCTTCTGTCGCCGCGCGGTGCGATGACTGTCACCTCGAAGCCCTGCTCCTCGAGAGTCAGACATTCCCGGATTACCCGGCGATCCCGCTCCGCCGGCAAATTGGCGATGAGAATCGTGACGTGCGGTTTTCCGGCCATGGTGTCGTCCGTCTCCTTTGTTCCAGCACCGGACTCGTCGAAGACATTGCTCGATCGGGCACGCCAGGAGCAACCGGCTGACCGGGCGGCGATCAGTCATCCGTTCCATCAAGAGCGTCTTGTTCCTGGGCAAGTCGGATCTGTCCAGTTCATGTCCATGATCACTATTGCCCAGCTTCGTTAATGTGAGAATGTCTCTTTTGTTCAACAATCAGATGAATATTGACGGTCGTAAAAGGACCTGTCGTTTTTCGGACATGTAGCTGAGCGGTCGCCGATACGGTCCGGTCGGCCGGATGCCTAAGATCGGTGGTGGATGGACGGCGCACCGGAGAATCGGGCAGGGTCGTCACCGCAACTCCGTTGATGAGAGGGAAACCGTGGACCTCTGGGACCTCACCAGACTGCTGCTACGCCGGTGGTACTTCGCCGTGCCGATGCTGCTGCTCACGGTTGGCGCGGTGGTGCTGGCCGCCAGGTCCGTGGCGCCCGACTACAAGGCCATGGGTTACATGCAGTTGATCCCGGCGCCCAGCGCCGGCAAGGTGCCGGACCCGAAGGCCAAGCCCAAGCCGGCGAACCCGTGGCTGGACCTCGGTTACGCCGCGCTGGGCAACGCCGCGGCCCTCACCGTGACCAACCCCACGACGCTGGAGCGGCTCGCCGACGAGGGTTACTCGGACAGCATCACCGTGCTCCTCAGCGACCGCACGCCCATGTTCGAGATCGAGGTCGTGGGCGACACCAGGGACCAGGCTTCCGGGACCGTGCAGCGGATCATCAAGTTGCTGCAGGACGACATCGCCGCCAAGCAGAAGCAGTACGGGACCCTGCCCGAGGACACCATCTCCACGCTGGTGATCAACGACGGCAGCGTGCCCGAGCGGGACAGTGGCACGCGTAAGCGGGTGCTGATCGTCGCCGCCGGTCTCGGCCTGCTGCTGACCACCGCTTCGACGATCGCCTTGGACTACTGGCTGCGCCGGCGTGCCGCGGGCGCCGCGGACGACGACAAGCCCGCAGCGGGCAGCGGCACCGGTGCCGGCACACCCGGCGGCGGTGCGGGCGGCGGCGGTGGGCAGAACGACCCGAGGCCGCCCAAGCCGCTCGACTCGGCCGAGCAGACCCAGGTCATCCGCCCGCCGCAGGTGACGGCGGGTGACCGCGCCGGTTACTCCGGCGATCGCCGGGCCGACGACCGGCGCGTCCCCGACGTTCGTAAGCCGCCTGCGGCGCCGCGCCGGCGCAACGGGAACGCGCAGGCGGAAGCCGGCCTGGATGCCACGGTCGTGCTGCCGGCATCGCACCAGACCCGCCGCACCTAGATCTATCCGCGGATGGAGCATCCATGACAGCGTCGACCGTTCACCACCCGGTCGATCTCGAGCCCTCGCTGCTCGCACCGGGGATGTACACCTCCCGGCGCCTGCGGGTGCGTCTCGACGTGGCCGGCGTCATCTGCCTGCTGATCTGCCTGCTGTACATGCTGCCGGCAACGCTGATCGTCCCTTCGCTGACCTACGCCGGCCGGCCCGCACTGCTGCTGGCGCTCGCGCTGTTCGCCTGGTGGCTGCTCGCCCGGCTCAGCCCGCAACTGCTGATGGTCGGCCCGCAGCCGTTGCGCTGGGCCAGCCTGTTCTATCTGTCCTCACTGCTGCTGTCGTCCATCGCGGGGCTGTTGCGCGGTCTGCCGACGCTGGAGGCCAACGGCCAGACGTTCAACGTGCTGATCGCCTTTCAGTTCATCGGGCTGATCCTGATGGCGGCCGACGGCATCGCGAACTGGGCGCGACTGCGCAAGGTGATCCAGGTGTTCGTCTGGGCGGCCGCCTTCATGGCCGCCGTCGGGCTGATCCAGTCGGTCCTCGAGTACGACATCGCTCAGCACCTGGTGATACCCGGCCTCGAGCTGAAGTCCGATCTCGCCGACTTCCAGCAGCGCGGCGACGGCCTGTTCCGGGTCGCCGGCACCGCCACGCACTACATCGAGTTCAGCACCGTCCTGGCCATGGCCGTCCCGTTCGGCCTGCATCTCGCCCGTTTCGCGCAGAGCCGGGGCAGCCGCACCCTCTTCGCCGGCCTCACGCTGGTCATCGCCGTCGCCATCCCGGTCGCCATCTCACGGACCGGCGTGGTGGCGCTCGGCGTCGCCTTCCTGCTGATGTTCATCCTCGCCTGGAACTGGCGGGTCCGTTACAACCTGCTGATCATCAGCGTGGCGGTGATGGGCGCGATGAGCGTGGTCCGGCCGGGCCTGCTCGGCACGCTGAAGTCCATGTTCCTCTGGGTGGACGCCGATCCCAGCATCGAGGGCCGGACCAAGGACTACGAGTACATCGAACTCTGGTTCTCCCAGCGCCCGTGGCTCGGCAGAGGGCCCGGCACGCTGATCCCGGATCTTTACATCATTCTGGACAACCAGTGGCTCTACACCCTGGTCACCGGCGGGATGATCGGGGTGGCCGCGTTGGCCGCTCTGCACATCACCTGCATCGTCTGCGCGTCGATCGCGCTGCGCCGGTCCCGGACCGAGGAGGACCGCCACCTGTGCGCGGCGCTGATCGCCACGCAGGTACTGGCGATCGTGGTCGGTGGCACCTTCGACTCGCTCGGGTTCACCACCTTCGCCTTCACCCTCGCGGCCCTCTCCGGGCTGTGCGGGGCGGTGTGGCGGTTCACGCATCCGCGGCGCACCGTCCGTACCTCGACGGTGCACCGCCTCATGCGCTGAGGATCAGCCGCACTCCGTGATCTTCTTGGTCTCCTTCCGCACCGTCCCGGTCTCCCAGTCGTACGTGACGACCGCGTTGTCGGCGAAGGTGTCGATCCGCGAGCAGGTGACCTCCACCGGTCCGTAACCCGGGGTGTCCTGAACGATCTTGTTGCCGCTCACCGACGACCACTCACCGCCGGTGAGCCGCAGCGAGTACCCACCGCCGGCGAGCAGGTTGTCGTCGACCACTCCGCCCGCGTTGCCCTGGTCGTCGGGGACGAAGATCGGCGCGGTGGGACAGTCGTCGCGGGTCTGGTCGATCGTGTTGTGCCGGATGGTGATCGTCGGACTGCCGTAGCCCTGGATGCCGTCACCGTGCGGATCCTCACTGGCGCACATCCCCGGCGCCACGGCCAGCTGCACGAAGGAGTCCTCGATCACGATCGGCCCGGAGCCCGCGAAGTTGCCGGCGCCGGCCCGGAACCCCTCGATCTTGTTGATGATCTTGCAACGGCTGCAGGTGAAGTTGGCCACCCCGATGGCGGCCTCGCCGCTGGTGGTGAACTCCTGCCCCGGCGGGTTGACGACCTCGACGCCGGTCATGGCCAGCGGGCCGTAGATGGTGTCGCCGACGAAATTGTTGATGCCACCGTAGACCCGGGTGTTGCGGATCGTGACGTTCTTCGCCTTGACCGTGATGGAGCCCGTGACGAGGTAGTTCTCGATGGTCGCACCCGACTTGGTGACGGTCAGTGACTCCACTGTCTTCTTCGGTGACCATCCGGCCGGCACGCCCGTGCACTGCTCCGTGGGATAGGCCGGCAGAGCGCATGCTCCACTGCCGCGCGGGCGGGGGCGGGTGGATGTCCGCTGTGGTGCGGCCGACGACCGCGACGGCGACGGGCTCGCCGAAGCCGAGGGTGAAAGGGTGGAGGTGGACGGGCTGGGCTGCACAGATGGCGGCGGCGCCGACGTGCCGGTGGTGGCGGTGATGTCCGGGATGTCCTCGGCGACCGTGGTGGCCGGCGGGTCCTGGTTGCGCTGGTGGACGAAAGCGCCCGCGGCGGCCCCGACGGCGAGAACCGCGGCGGCGGCGGCGACCAGCGGCCACGGGCTGCGCCGGCGATGCCCGCCGGCTCCCGGCTGCGGCCCGCCCGGCGTCGGTTCCTGCCCCGGCGTAGGGTGCTGCTGCTTCACGACGGTATATCCCTCCGATGGATTGTCCGGAATGGTGAATTCGGATGGTGATCCGGACCGGTCGTCCGCGCTGCGGGACAAGAGTAAGCGCATCACGTCACCGGATGGGGGCGTGTCATCGGGTCCGACGTGTGCAAATAGGACGAGGCACTCGGCTCTTTTTCCGGACCGTTCAGCGGATTTTCCGGTGGAAGCATCCGGTGCGAGAGTCTGCACGCCCGACGTTCCTGTTTGATCGTGACGGAAATCCGGCACCGCCCGATGCCGCCGCGCGTCGGCGCGATACGGTCCTCGTGGCACCGGACGCGAAAGGAATATCGCTTTGACCCCCACCCTGAGTCGCTCCGCCGGTCATCGCAGCGGGTCGAGGGCCTAGATGGGCGTCCGGGTCGCACCCATCACCACCGGGGACGTCCGGCGCGTCGCGGAGTTCCTGCACACTCACCTCAACAGCCGGGTTCCGGTCGAGGCCTGGGCCCGGGCCGGGGAGGTCCCGTGGAAGGTCGACGCGCCCAACCACGGGGTCATGCTGACCGACGACACCGGCGCGATCGCCGGCGCGCTGCTGGCCTTCTACTCCGAGCGTGAGGTCGCCGGGCGCACCGAGCGGTTCTGCAACCTCGGCGCCTGGTGCGTGCTGCCGGAACAGCGCTTCCACAGCCTGAAACTGCTCAAGGCCCTGTTGGCGCAGCCCGGCTACCACTTCACCGACCTGTCGCCCAGCGGCAATGTGGTGGGGATCAACACCCGGCTGGGCTTCCGGTTCCTGGAGACCGACACCGCGCTGATCCCGAATCTGCCGTGGCCGGCGTTCCCCGGCCGGCGCCGGGTCAGTTCGCAGCCCGGGCGGATCCGCCGCACCCTCACCGGCGCGGACCTGGCGGTCTACCTCGACCACGCGGACGCGGCGGCCGCCCAGCACGTCGTCCTGGCCGACGGCCCCGAGTCCTGCCTGGTGGTGTTCCGCCGGGACCGCCGCAAGGGCCTGCCGCTGTTTGCCACCATTCTGCACGTCAGCAACCCGGCCCTGTTCCGCCGGATGCGCCGGCGGCTGCTCAGCCATCTGCTGCTACGGCACGGGGTGCTGCTGACCCTGGCCGAGACGCGCGTCGCCGGTGACCGTCCACTGCTGTCGGTGCGGCTGACCGCCCATCGCCGGAAGATGTTCCGCAGCGAGAACCTCGGCCCCGGCGACATCGACTATCTCTACAGCGAGCTGGTCTGCCTCAACTGGTGATCCCGCCGGATCCGACGATAGGAAGAAACCGCACCATGCGTACCAGACTGCACGAGGTCGTCGCCGCGGCGGCCGGCCTGCGGGGCGACGCACCCGCGCTGACCTACGGCGACGACACCCGTGACTACGCCGGTCTCTGGCGGGGCGTGCTCCAGGTCGCCACCGGCCTGCGCCGGCTGGGCCTGCAGCGCGGCGACCGGGTGGCGGTGTGGGCCGAGAAGCGGATCGAGACGGTCGAGGCCGTCTTCGGCGTCTCCGCGGCCGACGGCGTGTTTGTGCCGGTCAACCCGCTGTTGCGGGCGAAGCAGGTGGGCTACATCCTGGCCGACTGCACGGTGCGGTTCCTGATCACCACGCCGGAACGGTACGCGTTGCTCCGCGGGGAGCTCGAACAGTTGAAATCGGTCGAGGTCGTGGTCCTGATCGGTGGCTCGCCCGCGGACGCGACGGTCACCTGGGACGAACTCGTCGCCGGTGAGCCGGCAGCGGCGGTCATCGGCGCCGCCGACGTCGACATCGCGGCGATCCTCTACACCTCGGGCAGCACGGGCCGCCCCAAGGGCGTGGTGCTCTCTCACCGCAACCTGCTCATCGGTGGCGAGAGCGTCAGCCAGTACCTCGGCAATCAGAGCGACGACGTCGTCCTGGCCGCGCTGCCGCTCAGCTTCGACGCCGGATTCAGCCAGCTCACGACCGCCTTCACGGTCGGTGCGCACGTCATCCTGATGAACTACCTGCTGGCTCGCGACGTGGTGCGGCTCTGCGCCAAGCACCGGGTCACCGGCCTGACCTGCGTGGCGCCGCTCTGGCTGCAGTTGGCCGAGCAGAAGTGGACCGAGGAGGCCACCGGGCACCTGCGGTACTTCGCCAATACCGGCGGCCGGATGCCCAAGGCCACCCTGGAGAAGCTCCGCGGGCACTTCCCGCAGGCCCGGCCCTTCCTGATGTACGGGCTGACCGAGGCGTTCCGCTCCACCTACCTCGATCCGGCCGAGGTGGACCGCCGTCCGGACTCGATCGGCAAAGCCATCCCCAACGCGGAGATCCTCGTGCTCCGCCCGGACGGCACGCCCACCGAGCCCGGTGAGGAGGGCGAGCTGGTGCACCGCGGCGCGCTGGTGGCCCTCGGCTACTGGAACGACCCCGAACGCACCGCGGAGCGGTTCCGTCCGCTGCCCGGGCGGGCGGGTGGCCTCGTCCCGGAGATCGCGGTGTTCTCCGGCGACACTGTCGTCCGCGACGAGGAGGGTTTCCTCTACTTCGTCGGCCGCGCCGACGACATGATCAAAACCTCCGGGTACCGGGTCAGCCCGACCGAGATCGAGGAGGTCGCGTACGACAGCGGCCTCGTCCGCGACGCTGTCGCGCTCGGCCTGCCCGACGACACTCTCGGTCAGCAGGTCGTGCTGGTGGCCAGCCCGCCGGACTCGGGCGAGGTGGACACCGCCGCCCTGATCGCCGCGTTCAAGCGCGACCTGCCGCTGTACATGGTGCCCCGCCGCATCGTGGTGCGGCCGACGCTGCCGCGCTCACCGAACGGCAAGTTCGACCGCAATCTGATCCGTCAGGAGCTGACCCAGTGACGAACCACTCGACGGCGGCCGCGTTCGGCCGGGACGGCGGCAGACTCAGCGTCGGCGGTGTCCCCGTGGACCGGCTGGCCGAGCGGGTCGGCAGCACGCCGTTCTTCGCGTACGACCGGCGGCTGATCACCGAGCGGGTCGCGTTGCTGCGGGCGACTCTCCCGGCCGCGGTGAAGTTGAGCTACGCGGTCAAGGCCAACCCGATGCCGGCGGTCGTGCAACACCTCAGCGGCCTGCTGGACGGCCTGGACGTCGCCTCGGCACTGGAGATGCGCACCGCGCTGGACACCCCGCTGCCGCCCGACCGGGTCAGCTTCGCCGGCCCGGGCAAGACCGACGCCGAGCTGCGCCAGGCGATCGCGGCCGGGGTGACCATCGAGATGGAGTCGGAGAACGAGGCCGAGCGGATCGCCGCGCTGGGGCGCGCGCTCGACATCCGGCCCCGGGTGGCCGTGCGCGTCAATCCGGACTTCGCCGTCAAGGGGTCCGGGATGCGTCTCGGTGGCGGCCCGCAGCAGTTCGGGATCGACTGCGAGCGGGTGCCCGCGCTGCTCAAGGACCTCGTCCACGCCGACGTGGAGTTCCTCGGCTTCCACATCTTCGCCGGCTCGCAGAACCTGCACGCCGAGAGTCTGTGCGAGGCGCAGCGGCGCACCGTCGACCTGGCGGTCCGGCTGGCCGGGGAGTCGCCGCTGCCGGTGCGCTACCTGAACCTCGGTGGTGGTTTCGGCATCCCGTACCACGACAAGGACAGCCCGCTCGACCTGGCGGCGATCGGGGCGAACCTCACCGAGCTGGTGAACGGCCCGGTGGCCGCCGGCCTGCCGCAGGCCCGGGTCGCCCTGGAGCTCGGCCGGTACCTCGTCGGTGAAGCCGGTGTGTACGTGACCCGGGTGGTCGACCGCAAGGAGTCCCGCGGCAAGACCTATCTGGTCGTCGACGGTGGCCTGCACCATCAGCTCGCCGCTTCCGGCAACTTCGGCCAGGTGATCCGGCGCAACTACCCGCTCGCGGTGGCGGAGCGGATCGACGAGGAGCCGGTCGAGACGGTGTCCGTGGTGGGCTGCCTGTGCACGCCGCTGGACATGCTCGGCAACGACGTGTCGTTGCCCCCGGCCGGCGTTGGTGACCTGGTCGTACTGTTCCAAGCCGGCGCGTACGGCCTCACCGCGAGCCCGACGGCCTTCCTCGGGCATCCGGCTCCGGCCGAGATCTTGCTCTGAACCGACCCTGAAGGAGATTTCGTGGACACCACCCACTCGGACAAGCTCGGCGAGGTCCGCTCGCTGCTGGTCTCGATCCTCGGCATCGAGGACCGCGCGGCCTCACTGGACGCTTCCACCCCGCTGCTGGGCAGCCTGCCGGAGCTCGACTCGATGGCGGTGCTGGAGATCGTGGCGGGGCTCGAGGAGCGGTTCGGCATCACAGTGGACGACGAAGAGGTGACCGCGGAGCTGTTCGAGACGCTCGGTAGTCTCACCGCGTTCGTCGAGTCCAAACAGTCCTGACGAACGTAACTGTCCGATCCGCTGCACGCCCTGACAGTTCGCATGATCATCGGTGCCTGAATGGGGGATCCGGCACCGACCGACGGCGTTCCAATGCGGATGGACGTGCGTTGTTGTGCTTCCGCCCGCCCATTATTGTCTGGCCGATAACAATGGGCGGGTGTTTCTTTTGTGGGGGGTAATCGTGGGGGAGTTAACGCGGTGAATGGGAAATTTGACCCATCGGGCTGGCGGGCCCGTTGGTCGTCTGCGACAGCGGTGTGGCCGCTGTCGTCCCGCCCGATGAGAAATGTGGTCAAGGTCGCCGTGGCGGCGGCGAGTTGTGCGGCGGTGATGGTGTCGACCGGTGCGGTCGGCGGTGTTCCGGCCTATGCGGCCGACCCGTGCGCCAACCCGGTCAACCCGATCGTGTGCGAGAACAGCAAGGACGGCACCTCCCCTGAGGAGTGGGACGAGATCTGGGGTGCCGGCGACGACACCATCCAGGGCTTCACCACCGAGTCCAGCGTCAACGTCGGCCAGCCGGTCAAGTTCAAGATCAAGGCTGCTGCCGCGTACCGGATCGACATCTACCGCCTGGGTTGGTACAAGGGCGACGGCGCGCGCAAGATCGACACGCTGAATCCCACTCTGGGCGACCCCCAGCCGGAGTGCATCAGGAACTCCTCCACCGAGATCTTCGACTGCGGCAACTGGACGGTCTCGGCGACCTGGCAGATGCCGGCCGGTACCGTCTCCGGCATCTTCATCGCCAAGCTGACCATCAAGCCGGCCGAGAACGGCAGCGAGATCCCCGAGGCCGGCGACACCAGTCAGATCCCGTTCGTGGTCCGCAACGACGCCGGCACCTCGAAGATGTACTTCAAGACGTCCGACGCGACCTGGCAGGCGTACAACACCTACGGCGGCTCGAACTTCTACTGGGGCGGCCCGCTGGGGCGGGCGCTCAAGGTGAGCTACAACCGGCCGTACGAGACGCGGGGCCTGGCCGCCGGCCGGGACTACCTGTTCAGCAACGAGTACCCGATGCTGCGGTTCCTGGAGCGCAACGGCTACGACGTCAGCTACGCCACCGACCTCGACGCGGACATCCGCGGTCATCTGATCAAGAAGCACAAGGTGTTCCTGTCGGTGGGGCACGACGAGTACTGGTCCGGCCCGGAGCGCACGAACGTCGAGGCGGCCCGGGACGCGGGCGTCCACCTCGCCTTCTTCAGCGGCAACGAGGTCTACTGGAAGACCCGCTGGGAGCCGAGCGTCGACGGGTCCAACACCGCCAACCGCACCTTGGTCTGCTACAAGGAGACCTGGGCCGGCGCCAAGATCGACCCGTCGTCGGAGTGGACCGGCACCTGGCGTGACCCGCGCTTCAGCCCGCCGTCCGACGGCGGGCGGCCGGAGAACGCGCTGACCGGCACCATGTACATGTCCAACAACACCGACCTGGCCATGAAGGTCCCCGCCGACCAGGGGAAGAACCGGTTCTGGCGGCACACCGACGCGGCCGAGCAGGACGCCGGCGAGACCTTCACCCTCGCCCCGCACACGGTCGGTTACGAATCCGACGAGGACGTGGACAACGGCTACCGGCCGCCGGGCCTCTTCCGGCTGTCCACCACCACCGGCGCGGCGCCGGAGTACCTGCAGGACTTCGGCCTGCAGACCAAGCCCGGCACCACCACCCACCACATGACCATGTACAAAGCCCCGAGCGGTGCGCTGGTGTTCGGCGCCGGCACCATCCAGTGGGCCTGGGGCCTGGACGAGAAGCACGACGGCGACCAGAGCCCGGCCGACCCGGTGATGCAGCAGGCGACGGTCAACCTGTTCGCCGACATGGGCGTGCAGCCGGCCACCCTGATGTCGACCCTGGTCGCGGCGAGCGCGTCCACCGACACCGTGGCGCCCACCACGGCCTTCACCTCACCCGCAACCGGCTCCTCGGTGACCAACGGGTCGAAGGTGACGGTCAAGGGCACCGCCACCGACCTCGGCGGTGGCCGGGTCGCCGGTGTCGAGGTCTCCACCGACGACGGCGCGACCTGGCATCCTGCCACGGGCGGTTCGGCCTGGAGCTACAGCTTCTACGCCACCGGCGCCACCGTGCAGGTGGTCCGGGCCCGCGCGATCGACGACAGCGGCAACATCGGCACCAGCCCGGCCGTGCTCGCGCTGGGCCTGGACGGTCCGGCCACGCTGTTCGGCCAGCGGGTGCCGAACGTACCGGTTGCCGACGACGGCTCCGGAGTCACCCTCGGCACCAAGTTCATCCCCGCCAGCAACGGCACGATCACCGGCGTGCGCTTCTACAAGGGCACCGGCAACACCGGCAACCACACCGGCACGGTGTGGTCGTCGGACGGCAACCAGCTGCGCACCGGCACCTTCGTCAACGAGACGGCGACCGGGTGGCAGCGGCTGAAGTTCAGCCAGCCGCTCAAGGTCACCAAGAACACCACCTACATCGTGGGCTACTACGCTCCCAACGGCCGGTACGCGGCGGACGACCGCTTCTTCAGCAGCACGGACTGGAAGTCCGGACCGCTGACCGCGCCGCGCGGCGTGACCTCGCAGGGCAACGGGCTCTACCGGGGCGGCTCCGGCTTCCCGGTGAACGCCTCGTCGACCGACGCCAACTACTACGTCGACGTCACCTTCGTCGACGGCGAGACGGCGGCGCCGACGGTGCTGACCACCGCTCCCGAGGAGGGCGAGACCGGCGTCAGCCTGGCCGCCCAGCCGATGGCGGTGTTCTCCAAGCCGCTCAACGCCTCGTCGGTGCAGTTCACGCTGCGCAAGGCCGACGGCACCGGGGTCCCGGGTTCCACGGTCTACGACGCCGACAGCCAGTCGGTGACGTTCCGGCCGTCCGCGGCGCTGAGCACCGCGGTCGCCTACACCGCCCGGGTCGTCGCCCAGGATCAGCAGGGCACCGCCAGCGCGCCGGTCGAGTGGACCTTCACCACGACGCCGTACGCCAAGGTGTCCACGCTGTTCGCGCCGGACGCCACCCCGGCGAGCCCGTCGGCCGGCGACTCCGACGCGCTCACGCTGGGGGTGCGCTTCAAGCCGACGGTGGGCGGAAAAGTCATCGGCGTGCGCTTCTACAAGGGCGCCGGTAACAACGGCGTCCACACCGGCACGTTGTACGGGCCGGACGGCGGGGAGATGGCCAAGGCCACCTTCGGCTCGGAGAGCGCCTCCGGCTGGCAGTCGGTGCACTTCGCCACGCCGGCGACCGTGACCGCCGGGACGACGTACACGGTCGCGTACTGGGCGCCGCAGGGCAACTACGCCGCCACCTCGGGTTACTTCAACGAGGCGCGCACGGCTCCGGACCGGACCATGGTGGCGGCGACCGGCGCCAACGGGGTCTACGCGTACGGCAGTGACCGGTTGCCGGAGAACTCGTACGGCGCCTCCAACTACTGGGTGGACCCGCTCTTCGTCCCGGACGGCCCGCCGCCGCCGGCCGAGCAGCCGGCCCCGCCCGCGGGCGCGCAGACGATCCTCGGCTCGACCACCCCGGCCGTGGAGAACTTCGACGACAACTCGGGCATCGAGGTCGGCGTCAAGTTCCGGTCCGACGTGGCCGGCAAGGTGCACGGCATCCGCTTCTGGAAGGGCACCCAGAACACCGGGACCCACCGGGGCACGCTGTGGACCGCGGGTGGCCAGGAGATCGCCTCCGGAACGTTCGAGTACGAGACCGGCTCGGGCTGGCAGACGATGCTGTTCGAGAAGCCGGTCAGCATCTCGGCGGACACGAACTTCGTGGTGTCCTACCGGACGACGAAGGGTTACTACGCGGCGAATCTGAACCAGTTCGCCCCCGGGTACGAGAACGGGCCTCTGCGGGTGCCGCCGGCGGGTGGCGTCTACACGTACGACGGCGGGTTCCCGAACAACGCGTCGAACCACAACTTCTGGGTCGACGTCTACTTCATCCCGAACTGATGCCACGGGGCCGGCGCGTTCGAGCGCCGGCCCCGTCCACAACGGACGGTCGGCAATCCGACGACAGGAAAGTGATCATGCCTGGCGAACCTAGGATCACCGAGAGCCGAGCGGAAAGGGCTGACCGGTGCGCAAGGTAACCCCACAGGTGCTGGCTGACCGGCCCCGTGTCACCGTCGTCATCCCCTGCTACAACTACGGGCACTTCCTGGCGGAGTGCCTGGCGACGGTCTTCGCCGACGCGGACCAGGTCGACGTCGACGCCCTCATCGTGGACGACGCCTCACCGGACGGCAGCGCGGAGGTCGCCCGGCGGATCGCCGCGGAGGACCCTCGGGTGCGCGTCATCGCCCACGAGAAGAACATGCGGCACATCGCCACCTACAACGAGGGGCTGGCGGCCGCCGAGGGTGAGTTCGTCGTCCTGCTCTCCGCCGACGACCTGCTCGCCAAGGGCTCACTCGCCCGCTCGGCAGCCCTGCTGCGGGCCCACCCCGAGGTGGGCCTGGTCTACGGCTTCTCCCGCCGGTTCATCGGCGAACCCCCGGAGCCGCGCACCACGCTGCGCTCCTGGTCGATCTGGGACGGGCCGGAGTGGGTCGCTGAAGTGACGCGCACCGCCACCAACCCGATCTACACCCCCGAGGTGATGATGCGTTCGAGCGTCATGCGCGACCTCGTGGGGTACGACTCCCGGCTGCCGCACGCGGCCGACTACCACCTGTGGCTGCGTGCCGGCACCCGTGCCGCCATCGGCCGCGTCAACGGCGTCGACCAGGCCTTCTACCGGGTGCACGGCGCGAACATGCACACCGGCGAGTACTCCGGCGACGTCCTCGACATCGAGCAGCGTTTCCTCACCCTGCGGATCCTGTTCGACGAGGACGGCGACCGCCTGCCCGGCGCCGAGGCGTTGCGCGCCGGCGCCTACCGGGCGCTGGCGCGGGAGGCGCTGATCCTCGCCTGCCGCCCGTACGAGCGGGGCCGCCCCGCCGAGCCGGAGGCGAAGCAGCTGGCCCGGCTCGCCGAGCTGGCCACCGAGATCTGGCCGGCCGCCGCCGGCAGCGCCCTGATGCGTTCCTACGAGCGGTACGTCGCCAGGGCCAGCGTGGGCCGTGGACCGGTAGTGCCGCCTCCTGTCACCGCACTGCGCGACCGCGCGGTGCTCCACCTCGGATGGCGCCGCTGGCGCCGCTCCGGCATCTCCCCGGCGGTACGGTCACTGTGACGAGCCTTTCCCCTCCGGACGCCGACGACGTGATCGTCCTGTCCGGCCTGACGAAGCTGTACGAGCCCACCCCGGGCTGGATGCGGATCTTCGCCCGGTCCCACCTCACCCAGCCCGTCAAGGCCCTGGACGGCGTCGACCTGACGGTCCGGGCCGGCGAGATCTGCGCCATCGTCGGCCCCAACGGCGCCGGCAAGACCACCATGTTCCGCATCCTGGTCGGCCTGACCACGTCCACCGGCGGCAGCGCCACCGTGCTGGGCCTGGACGCCGGCCGTGACTCCGAGCAAATCCGGCAGGTCGTCGGCTGGATGCCGTCGGAGGACCGCAGCCTGCTCATGCGCGCCACCTGCAAGGAGAACCTCCAGCTGCACGGGCGGCTGCAGGGCATGCCCCGCAAGGAACTGGCCGAGCGGATCCCGTACGTGCTGGAGACGGTGAACCTGACCGCACAGACCGAGTCCGTCGTGGCCGGCCTCTCGGCCGGCATGCGGGCTCGCCTGCGGCTGGCCCGCGCCATGCTCCCAGGCCCGCGCGCGCTGATCCTCGACGAGCCCACCGGCGCTGTCGACCCGATCGCCGCGCACGGCCTGCTGACCCTGATCATGGATCTGGTCAAGCAGGAACGCCTGGCCGTCCTGATCTCCTCGCACCGTCTGGAGGAGATCGAGGCTCTGCAGTCGCACGCGCTGCTGATGGACCGCGGCCGGGTGAAGTACTCCGGCGACCTGGACAGCCTGCGCCGCGAGTGGGATCGCCCGGTGGTCGAGTTCGTCCTGGACACACCGGCCGCGGCGCACGAGGTCGCGGACAACCTGACTGCGCAGGGCCTGGCGGCCTCCGTCGACGACACCTCGGTGCGGTACGGGCACTCCGGCGCCGAGCCGGTGGGTGCGGTGCTCACCCGGCTCGGCCCGCTGGCCGCGTCCATCCGGCACGTGCGGGAACACCCGATGCCGCTGCGTGACCTCATCGCTCGGGTGTACGAACGGGGAGCCAAGGCATGAGTTCCGTCTATCCGGCTGCGATCAACAAGCGGAGCCGGTACTCCAAGGTCGTCGACACGCTCGAGGCGTACATCCGTATCGATCTCGTCGAGGAACGGATGTTCCCGGCCTCGACGATCATGCGCTACCTCGCCGTGGTGTTCCCGGTGCTGCTGTACTACTTCCAGAGCACCTTCCTGACCATCTCCGACGAGCTGTTCATGACCATGCTCATCGGCGCCGCGGTGATCGCCGGTCTGCAGGACGCCCTGACCGGCCTCACCGGCCGGCTCAACTTCGCGATGGAACGCGGCACCCTCGAGACGTACCTGGTCGAGCCGGTGCCGTGGGCGCTCATCCCGGTGGCGATGAACGTCTGGCGCAGCGTCACCGGCGCCCTGCTGGCGGTCGTGATGGTCGCTCTGGGCTGGTTGCTGGGCGGCCCGGTCGACCCCTCGGGCATCCCGGCCGGCCTGCTGGTGCTCTTCCTCGGCATCCTCGCCTGCAACGCGCTGGGTTCTTTCGCGGCGAGCTTCATCCTGCTGTTCAAGCGGGGTGAGCCGGTCGTCATGCTCTACAGCCTGGCGGCCTCGGTGCTCGGTGGCGCGCTGTTCCCGATCGAAGTGCTGCCGGTCTGGATCCGCTGGGCCAGCTACCTCGTGCCGCACTCGTACGTCATCGCCGCCGAGCGCCAGCTGCTGCTGCCGGGCATGCCGGCCGAGGGGCTGTCGCCGCTGGCGGCGACGCTGATCCTGGCCGTGTTCTGCCTGGTGACGTTCACCGCCGGTATGTTCGTCTTCGACCGTTCGCTGCGTCTCGCACGCCGACTGGGGATCCTGAGCATCTGATGACTCCTGACCTGCGCCGCATGAACGCCCGTCGCCGGGAGGCCCTCCGTCTCCTGCGGGACGCCGGGGTGCGCGGGGTCGCGCAGCGCGCGGCTCGCGTGGCCTACCGGCGGCTGGGAGCCTCCGAGCTGGAGACCCAGATCGATCTGGACTACCTGGCCGACTCGCGGGGCCTTCGGCCGGCCGTGCCCCCGCGCCGCCCGGAGCGGGGCTCGGCGCTCACCGTCGGCTGGATCTGCTCGCCGCCGGGCGGCGGGTCGGGCGGGCACACCACCTTCTTCCGCATGATCGAGGGCATGGAGGCGGCCGGGCACACCTGTGTCCTGTACCTCTACGACCCGTTCAAGGGCGACCTGGACCGGCACGAACGGGTCATCCGGCAGTACTGGCCCGGGATGAAGGCGGAGATCCGGTCGGTGGCGGACGGCCTCGAACCGCTGGACGCCTATGTCGCCTCGGCCTGGGAGACCGCACACGTGCTGGCGTCCCGGGCCGACCTGCCGACCCGGCGGCTCTACTTCATCCAGGACTTCGAGCCGTTCTTCTACCCGCAGGGCTCGCACTACGTGCTCGCCGAGGACACCTACCGCTTCGGGTTCCGGTCGATCACGGTGGGACCGATGCTGGCGAATCTGCTGCAGGACCGGTTCGGGGTGACGGCCGCGGTGGCCAACTTCGGCATCGACACCTCGGTGTACGGGCTGACGAACGCCGAGCCGCGTACCGGTGTGGTCTTCTACGCCAAACGGGACGTGCCGCGACGCGGCTTCCTGATCGGGATGCTTGCCTTGAGCGAGTTCCACCGCCGTTACCCGGACCAGCCGATCCACCTGTTCGGCGACCCCACCGTCGAGGTGCCGTTCCCGGCGATCAACCACGGGGTGCTCAGCCCGGCCGGTCTGGCCGAGCTCTACAACCGGTGCGCGGCCGGCATCGCGATGTCCTTCACCAACCTGTCGCTGGTGCCGGACGAGATGCTGGCCTGCGGTGTGGTGCCGGTGATGGCCGACTCCGATTACGCCAAGGTCACCCTGGACAATCCGCACGTCCGGTGGGCGCACCCGACCGCGCACGGCATCGCCGAGGCGCTCGGCGAGACGGTTCGCGGCGACGGCCCCGCACCGGCCACCGTCGCCGCGAGCGTCCGCGTCACGCCATGGGACGACGCGAAGCGGGTCACCCGCGAGACGATCGAGGACGAGGTCTACGGCCCGCAGTCCTGACCGGCCCGCTGCCGTACGGACCGGTCAGCGGACCAGGCCGGCGAGCCGGCCGGCCTGGATCGCGGTGGTGAAGCGCTGCTCCACGTCACGCCGGCCCGCCGCGCCCATCTCGGCGGCACGCTGCGGGTCGGCCAGCAGCTCGGCCACGGCGGCGGCGAGGGCGTCCGGGTCACCGGGCGGCACCAGCAGGCCGGTCACGCCGTGCTGGACGAAATCACGCATGCCCGGGGTGTGGGTGACCACCACCGGACGGCCGCAGGCCATCGCTTCGAGGATCACCGTGAGGCCGCTGATGTGCAGGTTGGGGTGCAGGGCCACGGCTGTCACGGAGCACTGGCGGTAGAGGTCGCGCAGCTGGCCGTGGGTCAGTTCCTCGTGCCGGACGCCGAGGTCGGCCGGCACGTCGATCGGCTGGGCGGTGGCCAGCTCGAGGCGGGTGCCCGGTCGCGTACGCCGCACCTGCTGCAGTGCCCGGACCAGGGTGACATGGTCCCGGTGCCGGTCGTTGCCGGCGCCGATCACCAGACCGGGCCTGGGCTCGGCGCCCGGGTCCGGGGTGAAGAAGTCGCTGTCGACCCCCATCGGCACGTGCGTGAGGCGCTGTTCCGGGATGCCGAACTCATCGCGCAGGACCGGGATCTGGGCCGACGACAACGTCCACACCCGGTCGGCGCGGCGCAGGCCGGCGACACCGAGCCGGCGGTGGGCCCCGGCGGAGCGCGGTTGGTCGGTCAGCCAGATCACGCCGCTGATCACCAACGGACGTTTCGCCCGGCGGGCATACCACGCGGTGGGCACACCGACCCGTTCGTCCCAGCAGAGCACCGCGTCGGGATTCCCGGTCGTGGTGCGGGATTCCAGCCACTCGTACCGGCCCACGCCGCGAGCGGCCCGGGCGAGCCGGGCGTCACCGGTGTAGACCGGGGCCGACGTGACCCGGACACCGTGGTCGGCCATCCGGTTCAGCCCGTACGGCCAGGCGTCCGGCACCTCGCCGCGCGCGTGCCTGCGCTGCCACGCGGCCACGTCGAGCCGGCCACTGAACCGGAACATCACCTCGGGTTGATCCGTCACAAGTCGCCCTTCTGATTCACGGAGTGCGCACCACCGCGGGGGACCAGGCGTCCCGCACGAGGATCTGGGGGGTGCCCGAGCCGTCGGCGGGCACCTGCCACACGTCGCTCGACGCGGTACCGGCGGCCTCCCGGGCCAGGCCGTAGACGACCGTGCGGTCGTCGAGCCACTCGACCTGGTCGTCGACGCTGCGGGTCTCGGCCAGCACGGTCTCGGCGCCGGTACGCAGGTCGTACACCGCCAGTCGCCACCTGCCGGGAGGCAGGTCGCCGTGCTTCTTGAACGCCACCCGGGTCCCGTCCGGTGACAGCGACGGGCACTCCACGTCGCTGTGCAGCGCGGTGACCGCCCGCGCCGACAGGCTGCCCCGGACCAGCCAGGTCTTGCCGCCCGAGGCCGCCGTGGCGTAGAACTCGTCGTCGTCGCGGAAGGTCACACCCCACAGGTTCTTGTCCGCGGCGGTGATCACCTTGCCGTCGACCGTCAGCGTGAACTTCTCGATGTCCCCGACCACTTCGCCGTCGGTACGGGTGACGACGGTACGGGTCGAGAACTGACCGGGGTTGGCGTACGAGTCCCCGAAGACGAACGTCGTGGTGGCGGCCAGCGAACCGTCCCGGGACAGCCGGGCGCGGCTGGGGATCCCGGTGAGCGGCAGCTCACGCGCCGGTGCCCAGGAGGCGTCCAGGAGCCGAGCCTGGTACGTGGTGACCAGCCCCCGCTTCGCGGTCAGGCAGATCGCGTCCACCGCTGTCGCATAGACCCGTTCGCACGTGGCCGGTGTGAACGTGCGCGCGCCGCCCGGCGCCGTCAGTGGCACCACCGCCACCCGGCCGTACTCCGGGCCCAGCGCCGTGCTGCGGAAGACCACGTGGGGCTGGTTGCGCAGGCTTGCGAGGTCCCCGCCCTGAGCGACGGTGGGCGCCTTGGCGAGCGTCTCGGCCTGACTCTGCCGGATGTTCCACACATAGCCGCCCGCGCCGAGCACCGCGATCATCAGCACGACGGTCAGCAGGGTGATGCGCAGCCGGGTGCTCACGCCGTCTCCTCGACCCGGTCGATGCCGCGCAGCAGCACGGCCGAGGCCGGGATCGCGACGGCCAGCAAGCCCGCGAACAGCCACAGTGACCAGGCCGGACCCTGCAGGCTCCACAGCAGGCCGAAGCTGAGCGAGGAGGCGAACCGGGCCAGCGCCACCACGGTCTGGGCGGCCGCGATGCCGCTGCCCCGCGCCTCGGCCGGGATCAGCCGGCTGACCAGCGCGGGCAGCACGCCGTCCGTGGCGGCGTAGAAGACACCGAGCAGGAGCAGCACGGCGAGCGTCAGCCCGATGCCACCGGACGGCAGCGCCGCGAGCAGGTAGCAGGCGAGCAGCGCGCAGTGCCCGGCCACCAGCACGCGGGCCCGGCCCACCCGGTCGGCCAGCCGGCCCATCGGCACGGCCAGCGCCAGGTACGCGACGTTCGTACCGACGTAGAGGAGGGGGAAATAGACGGCGGCGAAGTCGTCGCGTTCCTGAAGGGTCAGGTAGAGGAAGCCGTCGCCGACGGTGAGCAGTCCGAGCAGGCCGGCGACGAGCAGCGGGCGGCGCAGGTTGCGGCCGGCGACCGCGCGGAAGGTGCGGCGCAGGCCGATCCGGGCGGTCCCGGCGGCGGTGCGCAGGTTCGGCACGAAAAGCACCAGCACGGCGACGCCGACGATGGCGAACGCGAACGACACCACCCAGATCGAGTCGTAGCTGCCGGGCACGCTCGCCAGGAGGGCGAAGGCCACCAACGGGCCGAGCGCGGCGCCGATGGTGTCCAAGGTCCGGTGCACGCCGAACGCCCGGCCCAGCATCTTCGGATCGGACGCCTCGGCGATCAGCGCGTCACGCGGTGCCGTCCGCAGGCCCTTGCCGAGGCGGTCGACCGTCACCACCGCGGTGATCGCGGCGAACCCGGTGGCGATCAGCATGGCGATCCGGCTGACCGCGGAGGCGCCGTAGCCGAGCACCGCCACCCACTTGGGCTGGCCCCCGCGGTCGCCGGCATAGCCGCCGGCGATCCGCAGGAAGGCGCTGACACCCTGGTACATGCCGTCCAGGAAGCCGTACGCGACCGGGCTCAGCCCGACCGCCGCGGTCAGGTAGAGCGGCAGAACCGAGGCCACCATCTCCGACGACACGTCGGTCAGCAGGCTGACCACGCCGAGGAGCACCACGGTCGAGGAGACCCGTTTGACGGTGCGCCCGGTCGCTGACTCCTCGCCGGAGCCGGGCCGGTCGCGCAACGAGACGTACACGATGTGTTTCCTAACTAGCTGTGCAGGGCCTTGGTCAGTTCCTCGGCCACCCGGGCCTGCTGGTCCGGGGTGATCTGCGGGTAGATCGGCAGGGACAGGATCTCCGGGGCGAGGGCCTCGGCGTTCGGGAAGGACCCGCCGAGCGACGCGAACGCGCCGGTCCGGTGCACCGGGATGGGGTAGTGGATGGCGGCGCCGACGCCCGCGGCGTTCAACGTCGCGAGCACCTCGTCGCGGCGGGCCACCCGGACGCAGTAGATGTGCCAGACGTGCTCGTTGCCGTCGAGGGTCTCCGGCAGCACGACGTCGAGGCCGGCCAGCAGTTCGTGGTAGCGGGCGGCGGCGGCCCGGCGGCGCTCGTTCCAGTCGGCGAGCCGGGCCAGCTTGGCCCGCAGCACGACCGCCTGCAGGCCGTCGAGCCGGCTGTTCACCCCGACCAGGTCGTGGTGGTACTTGCGCAGGCCGCCGTGGCTGCCGAGGGTGCGCACGGTGGTGGCCCACTCCGCGGAGGAGGTGGTGACCGCGCCCGCGTCGCCGTACGCCCCCAGGTTCTTGCCGGGGTAGAAGCTCGTCGCGGCGATGCCGTCGGCGCCGGAGCCGGCGCCGTGCCGGGTGGCGCCCTGGGACTGGGCGGCGTCCTCGACGATCGCCACGTCCCGCCCGCCGAGACCGGCGCGCAGCCGCTCGACCGGGGCGAGCTGGCCGTAGAGGTGGACCGGCACGATCGCCCGGGTGGCCGGGGTGACCGCGGCCAGCGCCGCCTCGACGTCGATCAGATAGGTGCGCGGGTCGCAGTCGACCAGCACCACCTTCGCGCCGGTGCGGGCGACCGCCTCGGCGGTGGCGATGAACGTGTTCGCCGGCAGGATCACCTCGGCGCCCGGCCCGGTGCCGACCGCCCGCAACGCCAGTTCGAGCGCGTCGGTGCCGTTGGCCACGCCCACGCAGTGCGGCAGGCCGGAGAACGTGGCGTACTCCTGCTCGAAGGCGGCCACCTCGGCGCCGCCGATGAAGGCGGTCTCCGCGATGACGCGCTTGAAGCCTGCCTCGACCTCCTCGGCCACCTCCGCGTGGGCGGCGGCCAGGTCGACGAGCGGGATGCGGGACATGGTGCTCCTCAAAGTTGACGCAGGAAACGGGCGGGGTTGCCGGCCCAGACCTCGGACGGGGGCACGTCGCGCAGCACCACCGAGCCCATGCCGATCAGGGCCCAGTCGCCCACGGTCACACCCTCGCGGACCAGGGCGCCGGCGCCGACGTACGCGCCGGTCGAAAGATTCGCCCCGCCGCCCAGCCGGACCCCGGAGGCGATCGTGACGTAGTCGTGGATCTCGTCGTCGTGGGTGAGCACGGCCTGCGGCATGACCGCCACGTGCGAACCCACCGTCACGTCCGCGGTCAGCACCGCTCCGGCGAGCAGCACGCTGCCCGCGCCGACAGTGCTGCCGGCGCCCACCACGGCGGACGGGTGCTTCACCGTGGCCCAGCGGCCGGCCGGCAGGCCGAGCCGTTCGACGATGCGCCGCCGAGCGGTGAAGTTGCGCGGGTTGCCCACGCACACCACGACGGCGGCGTCCATCTTCAGCACGCTGTCGACCGGGCCGAGGATCGGCAGGCCGGAGCGGGCGGTGCCGTGCAGGGCCGGGTCGTCGTCGACGAAACCCAGCACCTGCCAGCCCGCGTCGAGAGCGGCCGAGGCCGTCTCCCGGGCGAAGCCGCCCGCACCGACGATGACGAGCTCTCTCACCGGCCGGCCAGGCCGCGCAGCACGCCGACGATGTGCTGCTGATCCTCTTCGGTCAGCTTGTGGTGCAGCGGCAGGATCAGCGACTCCCGGGTGATCCGCTCGGTCACCGGCAGCGGCGCCGTCTCGACGCCGGCGTACGCGGGTTCGAGGTGCGCGGCCATGATGCCCCGGCGCGCCGAGACGCCCTTCGCCGCGAGCTCGGTGAGCACGTCGTCCCGCGAAGCCGCGAAGCCGTCCAGCAGCACCCAGAACGACTGGTAGTTGGTCGTCCCGTAGGCCGGGTCACGCACCGGCACCAGGCCGTCGACGTCGGCCAGCAGCTCCTGGTAGCGGGCTGCCAGCTCTCGGCGCTGGGCGACCAGGCCGGCCAGGCGGCCCAGCTGGACCAGGCCCACCGCGGCCTGGATGTCGGTCATCCGGTAGTTGAACGCGGTCTCCAGGTAGGCCTCCAGCACCGGCTGCTTGCTGGCGTGCCGGTCGGCGGCGGAGACGTTCATGCCGTGCTCGCGCAGCCGCTTGAGCCGGGCCGCGTCTTCCGGCGCGTCGACGGTGACCATGCCGCCCTCGCCGGTGGTGATCAGCTTCCGCGGGTGGAACGACCACGCGGCGACCCGGGCCCCGGTGCCGGCCGCCTGGCCGTACGCCGTGGAACCCGCCGCGCAGGCGGCGTCCTCCACCAGGCCCACGCCCCAGTCGCCGGCGGCCTTGCGCAGCGCGGCCGTGTCGAACGGCACGCCGCCCTGGTGCACCGCGATGACTGCCCGGGTGCGCGGGGTGCGCACCGCGTCGACCGTCTCCACCGTCAGGTTGCCGGTGGCCAGCTCGACGTCGGCGAAGACCGGGGTGGCCCCGACGTAGCGGACCGCGTTCGCGGTGGCGATGAACGACAGCGACGGCACGATCACCTCGTCGCCGGGCTTGATGTCGAGCAGGACCAGGGCCAGGTGCAGGCCGGTGGTGCAGGACGACACCGCGACGCCGTGCCCGGCGCCGACGGTGGCCGCGAACTCCTGCTCGAAGCGCGCGACGCGCGGCCCCTGTGCGACCCAGCCGGAGCGGATCGCCTCGGCGGCGGCCTGCGCCTCCTCCTCGCCGAGCTGGGGGATCATCACCGGGATCATCGGGAGGACCGCCACCAGTCGACGAGGCCCCGCAGGCCCTCTTCCAGGCTGAGTTCGGCCTTGAACCCGAGCCTCTCCCCGGCAAGAGAGGTACTCGCCAGGCGCCGGGTGACACCGTTGACCGCGCGGGCCGGGCCGTGCTCCGGCGCCAGGTCGGACTTCATCACGGCGCTGAGCGCCGCGGCCAGATCCTTGAGGCTGGTCTCCTCGCCGCTGGCGATGTTGAACACCTCGTCGGTGACGTCCGCGCGGGCGGCCAGGATGTTGGCCCGGGCGATGTCCGCCACGTGCACGAAGTCCATGGTCTGCAGGCCGTCGCCGAGGATCAGCGGGGGAGTGCCCGACTCGATCCGCTCCATCCAGCGGATCAGCACCTCGGTGTAGAGGCCGTGGATGTCCATCCGCGGGCCGTACACGTTGAAGTAGCGCAGGGCGACGTAGTCCAGGTCCTTCATCGCCTTGAAGCTGCGCAGCATCGCCTCGTTGAAGGCCTTCGCCGCGCCGTAGAAGGTGTCGTTGTTGTACGGGTGGTGGCGCTCCGTGGTCGGGAACTGTTCGGCCAGCCCGTACACCGAGGCCGACGACGACGCGATCAGCTTCTTGACGCCCGCCTCGGCCGCCGCCTCGACCACGTTGAACGTGCCGTCCACCAGCACCTCGTTGGCCAGCCGGGGCTCCTCCGCGCACTGCGTGATGCGGATCGCCGCCAGGTGGAAGACCAGGTCCTGGCCGGCGGTGAGGTCCCGCACCAGCGCCTGGTCGCGGATGTCGCCCTCGACCAGCCGCACCGGCCCGTTCGCCAGGGCCCAGGTGAGGTTGTGCCGCCCGCCGCGGACGAGGTTGTCGAGAACGACGATGTCGGCGGCACCGCCACGGATGAGCTCGTCGACGACGTGCGAGCCGATCGTGCCCGCCCCGCCGGTGACAAGGGCGCGCGCGCCCTCGATCTGTACCCCAGTCACGCCATGTGCCCTTCGTCCAGCTTGATCATGGTTCCGCCTTCGGTCAGGCTGCGCGAGGCGGCCTGGAGGATCGCCAGCACCCGCAGCCCGGACCGTCCGTCGGTGAGCGCGGGCGTGCCGGTGGTGATGGCGCGCGCGAACTCGTCGACCATGGTCCGCAACGCCTCGCGCTCGGTGAGAGCCGGGGCCACCATGTCGCCGGACCGGTACGAGATCAGGATGTCCCGCCGCTGCTCGTCCTCCAGTTCGGCCTCCGACGCCACGTCCACCCCCCGGTCATAGAGGGAAAGCCGCTGGCTGGGGTTCAGGTCGTCCCACACCAGGGTCCGCTTGGAACCGCCGATGATCGTGGTGCGCACCTTCACCGGGGACAGCCAGTTGACGTGCACGTGGGCGATCGCGCCGTTGCTCAGCTGCAGCGTGAGATAGGCCACGCAGGCCCGCCCGGCGCCGATGCCGTCCGCGCCGTGCGCCGCCACCGCGACCGGGCGGACCGCCGGCGGCAGCACGAAGTCCAGGATCGACAGGTCGTGCGGCGCGAGGTCCCACACCACGTCGATGTCGCGCTGCACCAGGCCCAGGTTGATCCGGACCGAGTCGAGGAAGTGCAGCTCACCCAGGTCGCCGGCGTGCAGCAGCTCACGGATGCGCAGCACCGCCGGGGTGTAGCAGTAGGTGTGGTCGCACATCAGCGTCAGCCCGCGGCGGTCGGCCTCCTCGACGAGGCGCCGGCCCTCCTCGTGGGTGGCCGCGAGCGGCTTCTCCACCAGCACGTGCTTGCCCGCCTCCAGCGCCGCCATGGCGACCGGGAGATGGGTGCCGGCCGGCGTGGCGATGGCCACGGCGTCGACCTCGGGGTCGGCGAGGACCTCGTCGAGGGAGGCCGAGACCTTGACGGTCGAGTAACCGCCGAGGACCCGGCGGGCGCGATCGACGTCCAGGTCGCACAGCCACTGCAGCCGGAACGCCGGGCTGCCCTGGAAGTTGCGGACCAGGTTGGGGCCCCAGTAACCGGCCCCGACGACGGCGATGCCGATCGGCTTGTCGGTTCCGGTCGGCTTGTGGCTTCCGTTCGGCTTGTCGGTTCCGTTCGGCTTGTCGGGCTGAGGGGTCACAGACATCCGTTTCGTTCTGGAAGCCGCGGCTTCGTCGGGAGCGGGCCGCGCCGGTGCGGGTTGTGCCGGTGCAGGAGTGGATCGTGCACGGTGGAGGGATGCGGGCGCGGCTCCGCCGGAACGCTATCGATACGTCGCCGCTGCCCGCCAGATCAGTGACGGAATTCCGGCGAAGCCGGGAGGGTCACCCGATACCTTCGGTCAACGCCGATGCCCCGCTCGGTCAGCGGACACGCCGCCCAACGGACCGACTTGGCGCGGCCGGTCGGCTTCCTGACATCGGGACGACCATGATCACGACTACCCTGAGCCGATTCCCGACCGGCCCGAGAGGACCAGCATGACCGAGGCAACGCCCGCCCGTGAGGACGTCACCGTCGCGCCGACAGCCGATGTGGACCCCCGGGCGCACATCGGTGCCGGCACGCGAATCTGGCATCTCGCCCAGATCCGCGAGGGCGCCGTCCTCGGCCGCAACTGCACCATCGGCCGCGGCGCGTACGTCGGCCCGGGCGTCGCCACCGGCGACAACGTCAAGCTGCAGAACCACGCCCTGGTCTACGAACCCGCGCGCCTCGGCGACGGCGTCTTCATCGGACCCGCCGCCGTGCTCACCAACGACGAATACCCCCGGGCCGTCACCCCGGACGGCCGCCTCAAGACCGGCGACGACTGGACCGCGGTCGGCGTCACCATCGGTGACGGCGCCTCGATCGGCGCCCGGGCGGTCTGCATCGCCCCGGTCACCGTCGGACGCTGGGCCCTGGTCGCCGCCGGGGCTGTCGTCGCCAAGGACGTGCCCGACTTCGCCCTGGTCGTCGGCGTCCCGGCGCGCCGGATCGGCTGGGTCGGCAAGGCCGGCCACCCGCTGACGGCCAAGGGCGACGACATCTGGGTCTGCCCGGAGACCGGCGCGGAATACCGCGAATCGGACGGGACGCTCACCGAAAGCTGACGCAGCGTCGTGGCCCTTCGCCAATAACACCGATGTTGTACGCCCAGCACCGGTCCCGGGGCCACACCGCGGCCGATTGCCCACTCCGGGCCGCAGCGCGACCGCCGGGCTGAAGCGGTCGGCCACCCCGGCCCGCACCTCCCCTCACGCCCCTTCACCCGCACCCAAGCGTGGGGATCTCGGGTTCTGTGCGCACCGCAAGTCCCCACGCAGGGCGTTGCGCCTGCGTGCGTGGGGATTTCGGGTTCCGTGCGCACCACAAGTCCCCACGCAGGGCGTTGCGCCTGCGTGCGTGGGGATTTCGGGTTCCGTGCGCACCGCAAGTCCCCACGCAAGCTTGGCTGTGGAACGGCCGGGACCCACCACGGGGCGGTAGTGCGCCGTGGCGGGTCCTGGGGGAGTCGCATGGTGGAACCGGGCATCGCGGGCGAGTGCCCGCGACGGCTCGGTGCGTCGAACGGAAGGTCTAACGGTGGTGCGCGGACCGCAGCTGGAGCAGGGCGGCGAGGCGGGCGGTGACCGGGCGCGCCTCCAGGTGCAGGCGGGCGATGTTGAGGCCGCCGTCGCCGATCACGACCAGCAGCGCGAGGTCGCCGATGGCGTACACCGCCAGGTAGCCGTCCTGGTTGTGGATGGTGACCTCGGCGAAGCCGCCCTGGCCGAGGACCGCCCCGGTGGTGCGGCTGATGCCGTGCGCGCCGGCCGCCAGCGCCGCGACGTCATGGGGCTCGGTGTTCGACGTGGTGTCGTAGAGGACCAGCAGGCCGTCCACGCCGGCCACCACGCAGCCCAGCACACCCGGCACCCGTTGGCGCAGGGCGGCAAGTTCGGCATGCGCCGACTGGGTGTCGCCGGGGCCTGTCATACGTCGAGGTCCGCCTCGATCTTGCGTAGCTGGTGACGGGCCAGGCCGAGGTTGGCGCGGTCCTTGGCGAGCGACAGGTAGAGGAAGAACGACTCGCCGTGCCGCTTGTTCTGCAGCAGGCGGATCAGGTGGTACTGGGTGTCGAGGGTGATCAGGATGTCCTCGATGCCGTCCTGCATGCCGAGCAGTTCCAGGGTGCGGACCTTGGCGCGGATCACGTCGGTGTTGCCGGCGGCGGCGACGTTCATGTCCATGATCTGGCCACCGCCGAGGATGCCCAGGGTCAGGCCGCTGGTGTAGTCGACGAGCGCGACGCCGATCGCACCCTCGATGTTCATCGCTTCCTTGAGGGCCGTCTCGATATTCACTGCCTGTTACTCCGTTCCGCGGTTTGCGGCCGTATGCCCCGCCGGTCATGATCAGCCGACTGTCAGCGCCAACCATGGCACGCCTTATTTACTCCGGCACTGAGCCAATGCCAGGTGGAACCGAAGGACGACGATCGACGTTCGGACGAACCAGGCCGGGGTCGCCCGAACGTCGTGATCTGCGACGTATCAACGGATGGACACGGTCTTCAGGGCCGCCACTTCCGGACCATCGCGAGGATGCCGTGTGTCACCGCACCCGGGTCGACCAGCTGATGAAGATGCCGGCCGGGGATCCGGTCGACGATCCAGCCGCGCTGCCGGGCGTCCTCGGCCACCGGCTCGTAGGGCGGCCCGAAGAGCAGATAGCCGCACGGCCGCTCGTCCCAGCCGGACGGCGCGGGCACCTCCTGCTCGTAGTAGCTCAGCGGCAGCCGCGGCTGCTCCGCGGTGACCGCCGCACGGGTCCGGGCGTCCGGGAACATCGGGGCGACCTCGGACTCGTCGAACCACGTCGTCCACTGCGGCAGCCGCCCGTCGGTGGCCATCGGCCGCAGCAGGTCCAGCTGTTCGGGCGTGACGACCGGGGTGGCGCCGGTGGGTGCCGGCAGCTTGGCGTCGACGAACACGCAGCCGGCGACGCCGCGTGGGGACGCGTCGATGATCGCCGGCACGAACAGGCCGGCATTGCTGTGCGCGACGAGCACGACCGGCTGCCCGGCCGGCAGCCGGTCGATCGTCTCGGCGACCGTCGAGGCGACCGCGGGCCAGAACGGCGGCCCGGCGTCGGAGATCCCGGTGAGCCGGGGGACGATCGCGCCGTCCAGCCGCTGAGCTATCGGCGCCCAGGTCAGCGGGCCGACCGACGGGCTGTGCACGAGAACGAAGGCGACATCCATATCCGGACGTTACGCCTGCGGGGTAGTCGGCTCAGACGGAGGTCAGCAGCCGGCGGGCGGTCTCGTACTCCGCTCTGAGGCGGGCGATCAGCTGGGCCGCCGGCTGCACCCGGTCCAGCACGCCGATGCCCTGGCCGGCGCCCCAGATGTCGCGCCAGGCCTTGGCCGCGCCGGTGCCGAAGTCCATCGCGGACGGGTCGGAGAGGGGCAGGTCGTCCGGGTCCAGTCCGGCCGCCTCGATGCTGCCGCGCAGATAGTTGCCGTGCACCCCGGTGAACAGGTTGCTGTAGACGATGTCCTTCGCACTGCTCTCGACGATCATCCGGCGGTAGGCGGGGTCCGCGTTCGCCTCGGTGGTGGCCAGGAACGCGCTGCCGACGTAGGCGAGGTCGGCGCCGGCGGCCCGCGCGGCCAGGATCGAGCGGCCGTGCGCGATCGCGCCGGAGAGCACCAGCGGCCCGTCGAACCAGGCGCGGATCTCCTGCACCAGGGCGAACGGCGACTGGGTGCCCGCGTGACCACCGGCGCCGGCGGCCACCGCGATGATCCCGTCGGCGCCCTTGTCGATCGCCTTGTGCGCGAACTCGTTGCTGATCACGTCGTGCAGGACCAGCCCGCCGTACGAGTGGACCGCGTCGTTGACCTCCGGCCGCGCCCCGAGGGAGGTGATGACGATGGGCACCCGGTGCTCGACGATCACCGCCATGTCCTCCTCCAGGCGCCGGTTGGAGCGGTGCACGATCTGGTTCACCGCGAAGGGCGCGCCGCCGGTCTCGCTCCTGATCCGGTCCAGCCATTCGCCGAGCAGGCTCGCCGGCCGCGCGTTGAGGGCCGGGAACGACCCGACGATCCCGGCGCGGCACTGCGCGATCACCAGGTCGGGTCCCGAGCACAGGAACATCGGCGAGGCGATCACCGGAAGCGACAGGCCGGCCAGCAGCGGGGGGAGTGACATGAACGGATGGTAAGGCTATATGCAACTAGTTGCATAGGGTTTGCGGCCGGGTGAGACGGGCACGCCTGAGCCATGAGCGGACGCACGGTTGCCGACCTGCTGGTGGAGCGCCTGTCGCAATGGGGGGTCGAGCGCGTGTTCGGCTACTCCGGCGACGGGATCGACGGCGTGATGGGCGCGCTGCGGCGGGCCGGCCGGCCCACGTTCGTGCAGGCCCGGCACGAGGAGACGGCCGCGTTCATGGCTGTCGGCCACGCCAAGTACACCGGTGGGCCCGGGGTCTGCGTCTCGACCCAGGGCCCGGGCGCGGTGCACCTGCTCAACGGGCTGTACGACGCGAAGCTGGACTCCAAGCCGGTGGTCGCCATCGTCGGGCAGCAGGTGTCCACGGTGCTGGGTAGCGCGTACCAGCAGGAGATCGATCTGGTCCGGCTCTTCGGTGACGTGTGCGCGCAGTTCGTCCAGCAGGCACACACCCCCGAGCAGGTGCCGATGCTGATCGACCGGGCGTTCCGCACCGCGCTGTCGACCCGCGGGCCGACCTGCGTGATCCTGCCGCACGACGTGCAGAACGCCCCGGCGCCCGACCCGGGCGCGCAGGAACACGGGGTGATGGTGACCAGTCCCGGGCTGCGGCGGGCCCGCGTCGTCCCGTACGACGAGGACCTGCGCGCCGCCGCCGACGTGCTCCGGGCCGGGGAACGGGTCGCGATCATGATCGGTCAGGGGGCGTACGGCGCTCGGCGCGAGATCGTGGCGCTGGCCGACCGGCTCGGCGCCGGGGTCACCGCCTCGCTGCTCGGCAAGCCCGTGCTCGACGAGACCCTGCCGTTCCACACCGGGGTGATGGGCCACCTGGGCACCACCGCCAGCGCCGAGCTGATGCGCGAGTGCGACACGCTGCTGCTCGTCGGCACCAACGACCCGTGGACCGAGTTCTACCCGGCGCCCGGCCAGGCGCGGGCCGTACAGATCGACATCGACGGCCGGCAGATCGGCATGCGCTACCCGATCGAGGTGCCGCTGGTCGGGGACGCCGCGGAGACATTACGCGCGCTGCTGGCCCTGATCGAGCCGGCCGGCGACCGGAAGTGGCGGGCCACGGTCGAGGACTCCGTGCGCCGCTGGCACGACCTCGCCGGGACGCGTGCCGCCGCCGCGGCCGAGCCGATGAACCCGCAGCACGTGGTCCGCTCGCTCAACGACCACCTGCCGGAGTCGGCGCGTGTCGCCGTCGACGTCGGGTCGGTCGTCTACTGGTACGCCCGCCATCTGCGCCTGCCGCCGGACGTCCCGGCCCACCTGTCGAGCACGCTGGCCTCGATGGGCTGCGGCCTGCCGTACGGCCTGGCCGCGAAACTGGACGAGCCGGGCAAGCCGGTGGTCGTGCTGACCGGTGACGGCGCCATGCAGATGACCGGGCTCGCCGAGCTGGTCACCGTCGCCGCCCGCTGGCAGCAGTGGCGCGACCCCCGCTTCGTGATCTGCGTGCTGAACAACCGGGATCTCGCCGAGGTGAGCTGGGAGCAACGGGAGACCGAGGGGGAGCCCCGGTTCGGCGATTCGCAGCAGCTGCCCGAGGTGCCCTACGCCGGGTACGCGGAACTGCTCGGGCTGCGCGGCCTGCGGGTCACGTCGCCCGGCGAGATGGCCTCCGCCTGGCAGACGGCGCTGGCCGCGGACCGGCCGGTGGTCATCGACGCCGTGGTGGACCCGGCCGTCCCGTTGCTGCCGCCCGGGCAGCCCTCCGACAAGATCGCCCCGATGTACGCCGGGCTGGCGGCCGAGGACACCCCGATGGCCCGCCGCGCGGAGGCGTACCTGCGCCGCGAGCGCGCGGACGAAGGCTACGAGGACGGGACCTCGTCGTCTCGTACCGCATAGGGATCGTCGTGATCACTCACGGTGAGATTTGCGGGGTTTTGGTTGGATCGCGGCATGCCCACCGAGATCCTGGTCGCCGAGGACAACCCGAAGCAGGCTGAGCTGGCCGGCGCCTATCTGCGCCGCGAGGGCCACCGGGTGACCTGCGTGGGCGACGGCGGCGCGGTGCTCGAGCTGTGCCGGCGGCAGACGCCGGACCTGGTCGTGCTGGACGTGATGATGCCGCTGCTGGACGGGGTGACCGTCTGCCGGGTGCTGCGCGCCGAGTCCGACGTGCCGATCCTGATGCTGACCGCGCGGACCGCGGAGGACGACATCCTGCGCGGGCTGGACGCCGGCGCGGACGACTACCTGACCAAGCCCTACAGCCCGCGGGAACTGGCCGCCCGGGTGCGTGCGCTGCTGCGGCGGTCCGGGGCGTTGCGGGCGCAGGACCAGCCGGTGCTGCGCGTCGGCGACCTGGAGGTGGACACCGGGCGGTTCGAGGTGCGTGTCGCCGGCCGGCCGGTCGCGGTGACCGCCAAGGAGTTCGGCATCCTCGAGGTGCTGGCCCAGGCGCCCGGGCGCGCGTTCACCCGCGGGCAGATCATCGAGAAGGCCTTCGGATTCGATCGGTACGTCCTGGAGCGCACCGTGGACGCGCATGTGATGAACCTGCGCCGCAAGCTGGGCGACGACCCGGCCGAGCCGCGACACGTGCAGACGGTGTACGGCCGCGGTTACCGGCTGGCCGACGAGTGAGCTTCCGGGTCCGGGTGTTCCTGCTGGTCGCGTTCGTGGCTTTCGGCGCGACCGCGACCACCGCGTTCTTCACCCTGCGGCAGGCCGGCGACCAGGTGCGCGAGGCGGCCTCCGCGTCGTGGGACACCGTCGACCTGATGCGCGAGCGGCTGCGCGCCTACGCCTGGAACCACGGCACGTGGGAGGGCGTGGCCGACGACGTCCGGTGGCTGCACGAGCAGACCGGCCAGCGGATCCGCCTGGTCGACGCCGGCGGCCAGGTGGTCGTGGACACCGACCACTTCGACGGGCGTGCCAGCCGGCCGCCCGGGCCGGACGCGGTCTTCATCGACCCGCTGCCCACGTTGCGGCTCACCACGACCGATCCCGATCCGCGGCGGACCACGCTTGCCGCGATCGCGCGGTACCGCGCCGAGACTGTGCGGGCCGCCTGCCTCACCCGGCTGGGATGGGAGCAGACCGCGGTGGCCGACGACGCCGGGGTGCCGCGGTACAAGCCGCTGGAAGCGGTCGACGAGGGGGACATGCGGAGCTGCCGGCCGCTGCCGAGCCCCGAGCATCTGAAACGGGGCGACGCCGCCGAGGTGGCCCAGTGCGTGGACGACGGCACCGAGCCGCTGGCGTCCTGCCTGGACTGGGTGTTCCGGCGGCAGCTCGCGGCCGACGAGATAGCGCCGATGCCGCTGCTGCTCACGGTGGGCGTGGCCGACGAGCCGGTCACCGTGCTGCGGTCCGGGCCGCTGCTGACCACGGCGGGCGTCGTGGCGGCGCTGGTGACCGCCGGCGCCCTGCTGATCAGCCGCCGGGTGCTCAGCCCGATCGGCTCGCTCACCGCCGCAGCGCGCCGGCTGGGCCGCGGCGACCGGGACAGCCGGGTGCCCGACGACGGCCGCGACGAACTGGCCGAGCTGGCCCGCGCCTTCAACCAGATGACCGCTTCGGTCCGCGCCGCCGAGGAGAACCAGCGCCGGCTGATCGCGGACGTCGCCCACGAGCTGCGCACCCCGCTGGCCAACCTGCGCGGCTATCTGGAGGCCATGCAGGACGGCGTGTTCGAGCCCTCACCGGAGCTGTTCGCGTCACTGCACGACGAGGTCATCCTCTATCAGCGGATCGTCGACGACCTCCAGGAGCTGGCTCTGGCCGAGGCCGGCGCGCTGGTCTACCACCGGATGCCGGTGGATCTCGCGGAGCTGATGGAGACCGCGCGGACCGCGCACGCCGCGGCGGCCGAGGCCGCCGGGGTGCGGCTGACCGTCGACACCGACGGGCCGGTGGTGGCCGAGGTGGACGCGGACCGCATCCGGCAGGCGGTGGGCAACCTGGTGGGCAACGCACTGCGGGCCACCCCGGCCGGCGGTTCGATCCGGCTGTACGCCCGGAGTGCCGCCGACCGTGCGGTGCTCCGGGTGACCGACACCGGCGAGGGCATCGCCCCGGACCATCTGCCGCTGGTCTTCGACCGACTGTGGCGTGCCGACCCGGCCCGCGGGCGCGGCACCGGCGGCAGCGGCCTGGGCCTGGCGATCGTCCGGCAGATCGTCCGCGATCACGACGGCGAGGTGTCGGTGCGCAGCAGCCTCGGCGCCGGCGCCACCTTCGAACTGACCCTGCCTTTGCCCGCCACCAGCGATTTGAGCAGCGGGGCGAGCGGTCGTTCGACGAAGCGGTGCACCGACCAGGCCACCGCCAGCAGCACCACCACCGCGCCGGAGAGCAGCACCCAGGCAGGCCACCCGGTGTAGTCGTGCGCGGTCCGCATCAACGCGTACCCGATCCGCTGGTGCAGCAGGTAGAACGGATAGGTCAGCGCGCCCGCGGTGGCCAGCCAGCGCACGTCCAGGCGATCAGTGCCGCCCAGCGCGATCACGGTCAGCAGCGCCATCGCCAGCGTGACGATCACCAGGGCCGGCGCCACCGGAACGGCGAAGCCGGGGCGCAGCTCCTGCACCCGGTCGATCACCCGGGGCACGGCGAGCAGCCAGCCGCCGCCGACCAGCGCCCACAGCCAGGGTGCCGGCCCGAACTGCCGCATCAGGCAGAGCGCCATGCCGATCGCGAAGTACGGGGCGTACCGCGGCATCACGATCGGATGTGACCAGAGCGGCAGCAGCGGCTCGGCGGCGGACAGCAGCAGCCAGATCGTCGCGAAACCGGCCATCCGCCGATAGCTGAGACCCCAGATCACCAGCAGCGCGAACAGCAGATAGAAGCGCAGCTCCGCCCAGAGGGTCCAGTACACGGTGTCGACCAGCGGCACGCCGGCCGGCTCGGCGAGCATGGTCAGATTGACCGCGATCGCGGTCGGCGTCGGCGTTCCGGCGACCGGGACGCCGCCGCTGACCGGCAGCAGCGTGACCACGGTGGCGGTGATCAGCACACAGACCCAGAACGCCGGGTACAACCGGGCGATCCGGGCGGCGGTGAACTGGCGCGGGGTTCGCCCCCAGGCGCTCACGCCGATCACGAACCCACTGACCAGGAAGAACACCTCGACGCCGAGGAAACCGTAGATCAGCACGTGACTGCCGACCGGCATGTGGTGCGCGGGCGGGTGCACCCCGTCCAGCCGCCACGAGGCCGAGAGGTGGTAACCGGCCACCGCGAGCGCGCACAGCAGGCGCAGGCCGTCCAGGGCATGCAGGCGGGGCGCCGGTCGCCGGGGCTTCGTCTCCGTCATGGCGGACAGGATCGGAAGCACCTGTGCGGAACCGATGAAGGCGGGATGCGGAACCTGAGTGACAGTCATCTTGATCCGTCGCGGTACCCCGCGGGCCCGTCTCGTAGTCTTCCGCTGTGGAGGTCCGCATCCTTGGCCCGCTGGAAGCCCTGGTCGGCGGGCGTCCGGTGGACCTCGGCGGCCCGCGCCAGCAGACCGTCCTCGCGGTGCTCGCCCTGGAGGCCGGCCGGGTGGTGCCGGTCCGGCGGCTGATCGAGGCGCTGTACGGCGACGACCCGCCCGGCAGCGCCCGGTCCCAGGTGCAGATCTGCGTGTCGGCGCTCCGGCGGCTGTTCCCCGACGCGATCCGCACCCGGCCGCAGGGCTACCTGCTCCGGGTCGCCGCCGCGGACCTCGATCGGTTCACCGAGCTGGCGGCGGCCGGGCGGCACCGCGACGCGCTCGCGCTGTGGCGCGACGCCGCCCTGTCCGGCCTGGACAGCCGGGTGGTTCGGGCCGCCGCCGAGCGGCTCGACGAACGGAGGATCAGCCTGCACGAGGAGTGCCTCGACCGCGAACTGGCGGCGGGCCGGCACCACGAGCTCGTCGCCGAGATCGCCGGGCTGGCCGACCAGCACCCGCTACGCGAACGGCTCCGCGGCCAGCTGATGCTCGCGCTGCACCGGTCCGGGCGGCGGGCCGAGGCCCTGGAGGTCTACCGGCAGACCCGCCGCACCCTGGTCGAGGAACTCGGCCTGGAGCCCGGCGACGCGCTGCGCCGGCTGCACCGGGCGATCCTGAGCGCGTCCCCCGGTGCGGTGCCGGCGGTGCCGCGGCTGCTGCCGGCCGGCACCGCCGACTTCACCGGGCGGTCCGCGCCGCTCGCGGCGATCGCCCGGGCCGCCGGCACGGCCGGGCTCGCGGTGCCGGTGGTCGTGGTCACCGGCCGGGCCGGCATCGGCAAGACCACGCTGGCCGTACACGCGGCGCACCGGATCGCGGACCGTTTCCCGGACGGCCAGCTCTTCGCCGACCTGCACGGGCTCGGGCCCCGGCCGGTCGGGCCGGCGCAGATCCTCGAACGCTTCCTGCGCGCCCTCGGCGTGCCCGGGACGGCCGTGCCCGCGGACCTGGACGAACGCGCCGAGAAATACCGCGACCTGCTCGCCGGCCGCCGCACGCTGGTCGTGCTCGACAACGTCGCGGGCGAGGGCGACGTGCTGCCGTTGCTGCCCGGCACCCCGGCCGCGGCCGTGCTGGTCACCAGCCGCAGCCGCCTGGCCGGCCTGCCCGGCGCCGTCCACGTCGAACTGGACGTCTTCGACCGGGATGACTCGCTGCGGCTGCTGGCCCGGATCGCCGGGCCGGAGCGGATCCGGCCGGACTCCGGGACACGGCTCGCGCAGCTGTGCGGACACCTGCCGCTCGCCCTGCGGATCGCGGGCGCGCGACTCTCGGCCCGGCAGCACTGGACCGCCGAGCACCTCGTCGAACGGCTCGCCGACGAGACCCGGCGACTGGACGAGCTGAACCACAGCGGGATGGGCATCCGGGCGGGACTCACCCTCACCTACGACACCCTGGCGGAGCCGGCCCGGATGCTGTTCCGGCGGCTCGCGCTGCTGGAGACGCCGTCGTTCTCCGGCTGGGCCGGCGCGGCCCTGCTCGGCCGGCCACTGCCCGACGCCCAGGACCTGCTGGACGACCTCGTGGAGGCGCGACTCGTCGAGGCCACCGGGTCGCAGTTCCGGATCCACGACCTGATCCGGGTCTTCGCCCGGGAACGGCTCGCCGCGGAGGAGACGGCCGCCGAGCGGGACGCCGCGCTGCGCCGGTTCCTCGGTGGCCTGCTGCACCTGGCCGAGACCGCGCACCGGCGCGTCTACGGCAGCCCGCTGATCGATGACGACGCCGTGCGGTGGCCGCTGCCGGAGAGCCTGGTCGCCCGGCCGAGGGCCTGGCTCGACCTCGAACGGCACACCCTGACCGCGGGCGTCCGGCAGGCGGCACAAGCGGGCCACACCGCCCTGTGCTGGGCCCTCGCGCTGAACGCCGTCAGCCTGTTCGAGGCACGGTTCCTCCTGACCGACTGGCGGGAGACGCATCAGGTCGCGCTGGCCGAGGCACGGCGAGCCGGCGACCGGCGCGGCGAGGCCGCGATGCTGTGGTCGCTCGGCTCCCTGGGCGTCGTCGAGCAACGCTTCGACGAGGCACGAGGGGACCTGGGCCGGGCCGAGGAGCTGTTCCGCGCGGCGGGCGAGGAGAAAGGACTGGCTCTGGCCGTCCGCAACGTCGCCTTCACCGAGATGGTCCGCGGCGACCTGCCGTCCGCGGCCGCCCGGTACGAACAGGCGCTGGCCACCTTCCGCCGCCGCGGCGACCTCTCCGAAGCGGCGTACGTGCTGCACAACCTGGCACAGGTCAGGGTCGAGGCCGGTGATCCGGCCGCCGGACTGCGCCTGCTGCCGGAGGCGCTCGCGATGAGCCGCACCGCCGGCAGCCGCCGGGTCGAGGCGCAGGTGCTCTACCGGATCGGCGACGTCCACCTGCACCTGGGCGATCCGCACGCCGCGGCGGCCGCGTTCGGCGACACGCTCGCCGTGACCCGGGACATCGGCGACCGGGCGGGCGAGGCCTACGCGCTGCACGGACTGGGCGCGGCGCACCAGGAGGCGGGAGACCTCCCCGCCGCGCGCACGGCGCTGCGCACCGCCCTGAACCTGGCGACCAGCATCGAGGACCGGCTGCTCGAGGCGCGGGCGTCGCTGCGGCTCGGTGAACTGGAACTGGCGAACGGCGGGCCGGCGGAGCCGTACCTGGCGCGCGCGGTGGAGCTCTTCGCGTTCATCCGCGCGCCGCGATATGAGCAGCGTGCCCGCGAACTGCTCGGCCGGGCGGCGATAGCGAGCCGATAGCGACGGCTGCCAGAATCCGGCGCGTGAACTCCACAGTGGCGCTACGGCTCATCGGGCTGTCCAAGACGTTCGGCGGTCACCGCGCCGTCGACGGTGTCGATCTGGAGGTGCCGGCCGGCTCGTTCTTCGGGCTGGTCGGGCCGAACGGCGCCGGCAAGACCACCTCCCTGTCGATGGCGGTCGGGCTGCTGCGACCGGACGCCGGGCGCGCCGAGATCTTCGGGGTGGACGTCTGGTCCGACCCGGTGCGCGCCAAAGAGCTGATCGGGGTGCTGCCCGACGGGCTCGGCATGCCGGAACGGCTCACCGGACGGGAAGTCCTCACCTATCTGGGCCTGCTGCGGGGACTCGCACCCGAGGCCGTCGCCGCGCGTACCCGGGAACTTCTCGAGATCCTCGAGCTGGACCGGGCCGAGCGGACCCTGGTCCTGGAGTACTCGACCGGCATGCGCAAGAAGATCGGCCTGGCCACCGCGCTGCTGCACGCACCGAAACTGCTGGTGCTCGACGAGCCGCTGGAGGCCGTCGACCCGGTCTCCGCCGCGACCATCAAGCTGCTCCTGCGGCGGTTCGTCGCGGCCGGCGGCTCGGTCGTCTTCTCCAGCCACGTCATGCCGGTCGTCGAGCAGCTCTGCGACCACGTCGCCGTCGTCGCCGGCGGCCGGGTGGTGGCCGCCGGCCCGCTCGACGAGGTCCGCGCCGGTGGCACCCTGGAGGACCGGTTCGTGGATCTGGTCGGGGGCCGGGCCGGCGCGGGGGAGCTGACGTGGCTGGCGTCCTGATCCGGATGAAACTGGCCGTCCTGCGGCACTCGATCACCGGCCGCCGCGCCGCCGACATGATCGGGGGCGGGCTCCTCGGCCTGATCCTCGCCGGCGGCACGATCTGGCTGGCCGGCCGCGACTGGCCGGTGGCCGGCCTGCCACTCGACCTGGTCGCCGCGGCGTTCGCGATCTGGACCGTGGGCTGGCTGTTCGGCCCGGTGCTGTTCGGCGGCGGCGACGAGACGCTGCGCCCGGAACACCTCGCGCTGCTGCCGATCCCCCCGCGCCGGCTCGCCGTGGGCCTGCTCGCCACCGCGTTCGTCGGCGTCACCCCGGTGGTCAGCCTGGTCGCCTTCACCGCGCTGATCGTGGCCGCCGCTCCCGCAGGCGGCGCGGCGGTGCTGGTCGCGGTGCCCGCGGTGCTGCTCCAACTGCTGTTCGTGGTGCTCGCCTCCCGGTTCGTCACCGCCGCGCTCAGCACGCTGATGCGCGCCAAGGCCGGCGCGGTGCTGGCCGCCGTGATCAGCGGCGGCATCCTGGCGCTCACCCACACCGGCTGGGTCCTCAAACCGACCGTCACGCTCGCGCTGACCGCCGGCTTCCCGGCCTCCTTCGCCGACTGGGTGCGCCGCCTGCCGTCCGGCTGGAGCGTCACCGCCGTCGAGGCCGCCGCCCGCGGCGACTGGCTGCTCGTGCTCGCCGCGCTGGGCGGGCTCGCGGCCCTGGCGGCGCTCGCCGTCGCCGGCTGGTCGGCCCTGCTGGTGCGGCGCCTGTCCAACCGCGCCGCTCCCGGCCGTCCGGCCCGGCGTTCCGACCGCGACCATCGGGTACGCGCCGGAGCTGTCCGTGCGGTCGCCGGCCGCGACCTGCGAACCGCCTCCCGGGACCTGATGCGCTTCCACTACCTGGTGTTCTCGCTCGTCTACGCGCTGGCGTTCTGCCTGCTGCCGTTGCTGGTGAACCTGCCGATCTTCGTGCCGTTCATCGGGGTGGCGTTCGCGGTCTGGGCCGCCGCGGTCTGCGCCAACCTCTACGGCGAGGACGGCACGGTGATCTGGCAGACCGTGCTCACCCCCGGCGCCGCCCGCAGCGACGTCCGGGGCCGGCAACTCGCCTGGCTGCTGCTCACCACCCCGGTAACCGTCCTGCTCAGCGTCGTGCCCACTGTGCTCAGCGGCCAGCACTGGGCCTGGTCGTGGCTGGCCGCCCTGGTCCCGGCCCTGCTCGGCGGCGGGGCCGGCGTCATCGTGCTGATCTCGGTGCTGCGCCCGGTGCCGATGACCGACCCGCACCGGCGCGGCGGGAACCTGCTGGAGAACGGCACCGACTTCACCCAGGTGCTGCTCATGCTGGTGCTGGTGGCCGGCACCGCGGCGCCGGCGTTCCTGACCGTCCGCCACGGCCCGCCGTGGGCGGGCGCGGTGGTCGGGCTGGTCACGGGGGTGGCACTGGCCTGGTCCCTGGGCGGCGTGGCGGCCCGGCGTCTGGAGGCGTCCGGCACCGAGATGCTCGCCGTCATGCGCGGCACGGCGTCCCGGTCCGCGGGGCCGCCGGGTTCCTTCGGCGCCGCCGGTGATGTCGACTGGCAGGCGATCGGGGTGCAACTGGGGGATCGGCGGCTGGGCATCGGGCGGGCTCCGGTGGGGCGGCAGGTGGCGGTCTATGCGTGCTTCACGCTGTGCTGGGTGCCGCTGGTCGCGCAAGGAGTGGTGCCGGCGCTGCTGGGGCCGGCCGGTCCGGGGGAGCGGTCGTGGTTGCCGGCCCGGCACGTCCCGGATGCGTGGCACTGGCCGGTCATCGCGGTGATGGTCCTGCTCGGGGTCGCCCTGCTCGCAGCGGGGTGGTGGCAGTTGCGCCTCGCCCGCGCGACCGCTTCCCGCGCCGAGCCCACCGCCACTTCCGAGTCCGCCACTTCGCGCCCCGAGCCCGCTACCACCGCCCACGCAACTTCCCTTGCCGAGTCGAGCGCCGCACTCGGATCCGAGAATCCGAGCGCCGAGGGTGCCCGTGCGCCGCGGAGCTGACGCCCGCCGGGTGCACTTCTCGTGTGTTCATTTCGGGTTCGTATCGAGCCCGAAATTCACACACTGATGGTCAGGTGAGGGCTCGGAGGGCGGCGGCGGTGAGGACGCCGATCAGGACGGCCAGGAGCAGGGGAGCGCGGAGCAGGCGGGCGGCGACGACGGCGAGCAGGGCGGCCGGGACTGTCCAGTCCACGTCGGCCCAGCGGCGGCCGAGGACCTCGACCACCACCAGGGCGGCGAGCAGGGTGGGGGCGAGGAGGGCGATCACTCCGGTGCTCCAGCGGGGGAGTTCGCGGTCGCCGAGCAGGGCGGGACCGGCCGCCTTGATGAGGAAGCTGCCGGCTGCCACAGCCAGGATCCCCAGCCACAGTGTCGTCATCGCCGCACCCCGTCCTGATCGTCGGTGACCGACTCGTCGGCCAGAGCTGGGGCGGGGCCGCGGCTGCGCAGGCCGATCAGCGCGCCGACGGTGGCGCCGACCAGGGCCACCCCGGCCGGCACCCACCAGAGCAGGCCCGCCGCCACGCCGGCGCCGAGGAGGGCGGCCACGACCGCGGTACGCGCCTGGCGGAGCTCGTCGAGCAGCAGCGCCAGGAAGAAGGCGGGGAAGACGACGTCCAGGCCCAGGGTCTCGACGAGGTGCTCGGACGGGGCGCCGAGGACACCCACGACGGTGCCGGCCACCCAGGCGGGCCATTGGACGACGGTGGCCCCGAACATCTTCCAGCGGTCGAAACGGCCGCCGCCGAGGTGCGCCGCCACCCAGGAGCCGTCCACCACGGCCTGACCCTGCAGCGCCCGCCGGAAGCGGCCACCGGACAGGCTCGGGCCGACGGCCAGGCCCATCGGCAGGAAACGTGCGTTGATCAGCATGGCGGCGGTGATCGCCGGTGCCAGGCCACCGCCTGCGGCCAGCCCGGTGAGAAGGGCGAACTGCGCCGAACCGGAGAAGATGACTACGGAGGCCAGGATCGCGGCGACCGGTGCCCAGCCCTGCTCGCGGGCGGTCGCCCCGAACGTGATGGCCAGGACGAACCCGGCCGCGGCCAGCCCGGCACCGACCCGCATGCCGCCGAGGAAACTCGCGCGCTTCGTCTCGTGCACGCGTTCCCTGTACCCCACGCGCCCCGATCCGACGCCGCCCGCCGCCCGCCGCCCGCCGCCCGCCGTCCCCGGCCGCGGCTTGCTGGTCACGCAAGCGGTCACTTTGTGTGGGGACTTCGGGTGCGGAGCGCACCTCAAGTCCCCACGCGGAAGTTCGGACGGCTGGTTCGAGCGGGACGGGGCAGCCGTGGGAGGGGCTGGAGGGTGAGCGGCGGGAAGGCGGGACGGGGTGGGGCTGGACCACTGATTCAGCCCGGCGGCCGCGCATCGGCCCGGACCGGCAGCCGGTCGCGCTGACTCTCGGGTACGCGTAGTTCGGCGGGGCGCGGGTCACGCGTACCAAAAAGGATTGAAGAAGGACGGATTCGCGACAGGAGGGATGCCGCGGGGTTGTTTGTTCGGCATCGTCCGGGGGACGCGCTGATCCGAACCGGGGGACGAGCATGCCCAGAGCAATCGCCGAGCTACAGCAGATCCAGGGCAACATCGTGCGGGCGTTCCGGGGCGAGCACCAAGCGTTCCTGTTCCTCTCGTTCAGCTGCGACCGGGCCGGCGCCCGGAAATGGCTGGCCGGGCTGGCGGACCGGGTGGCCGGCACCGACCAGATCGCGCAGACCCGCGCCGAGCACCGGCAGAAGCCGAACAAAGCGCAGCTCAACGTCGGGCTCACCGCGTCCGGGCTGGTTCTGCTGCACCCGGAGACGGCCGGTGACCTGGTCGCGCACGAAGCCTTCTGGCAGGGGCCGCTGGGCACCCGGGTGGACGACGCGGGGCTGCTCACCACGGCGCCGGCGCTGCTCGGCGACGTCGGCGACAGCAAGCCGGAGTCGTGGACCGTCGGCGGCCCGGGCATCCCCGTCGACGCGCTGCTGACACTCGCCGCGGACGACGCGGAGACGCTGCGGGCAGCGGTGGACGAGGAGGAGCACGCGGCCGCGCGCAACGGCGTGAAAGTGCTGACGACGCAGGTGGGCGAGGCGCTGCGCAACGAGCAGGGACACCGCGTCGAACACTTCGGGTTCGCCGACGGCATCTCGCAGCCCGGGATCCGCGGCTTCGCCGACGGCGAACGGGCCCGGCCGGGATCGCCGGTCATCGCCGCGGGCGAATTCCTCCTGGGGTACGCGGGAGAGCGGCGCCCGCCGTCCTGGAAGCCCCGCCCGACGCCGGCGCCGTGGATGCGCGACGGCTCGTTCCAGGTGTTCCGGCGGCTGCGGCAGGACGTGGCCGGCTGGTGGGAGCGGATGGCCGAACTCAGCGCCGACGGCGGCACACCGGAGGAGGCGGCGGCCCGCGCCCTCGGACGGCACCTCGACGGCCGTCCCCTGGCCGGCCTGGAGACGGACGGCGAGCTCAACGCGTTCAGCTACCGGGGAGACGACGACGGGGCGCGGACACCGACGTACGCCCACATCCGCAAGGTGAACCCGCGCGAGGACGGTGTGTTCCGCGACCGCGGCCACAAGATGCTGCGCCGGGGCATCACGTTCGGCCCCCCACTGCGGCGCGGGATGCCGGACGACGGGCGGGAGCGGGGGATGTTCTTCAACGCGTACATGGCGAGCATCGAGGACCAGTTCGAGTTCGTGCAGCGAAAATGGGCGCAGGACCCGGGCTTCCCGGCGAACACGCTGGCCCGTCATGGCCGGTGCCCGCAGGGGCGGGTGGACGGTCTGGACCCGGTGCTCGGCGACAGCGCCCGGCGGGCGGGGGAGCGGCTGGGGCCGGAGACGGCGCGAGGGATTCCGGCGGCGGCCTTCGGTGGGTTCGTGACCACGACGGGGTCGGTCTACGCGTTCGCGCCGTCGCGGCGGGCGTTGCGGCTGCTGGCGGGGGAGAGGCCGCTGGACGAGTTGGTGGGGCGCTGACGGGTCAGGCCGAGCGGTCGATCCGGTCGAGCAGCTCCTCGAGGTCGGCGCCGCCCTCCGCGGCGATCCACCCGGGCAGCTCGGGAAGGGGCGGTCCGGGTGGCAGCGTCACACCGGTGAGGCGGCGGTAGGCGCGGCGGTACTCGACGCTGGGTGCCCGCTCGTACAGGCTCTGGTAGATGCCGGCGGCTGTGGTGCGGGCGTCCTCGTCGCGTGGGTCGATGCGGCGGACGGTGTCGAGGAGGGTCGCCACCTCGTGCGGTTTGTCCCACTCGACGGCGGCCTCGCGCAGCAGTTTGGTCGCGGCAGACACTTCGAGGCGGCCCGTGGTCACGGCCAGGCGAATGGAGAGGGCGTACGCGCTGACGCGTACGTCGCGTTCATCGTGCTCCTCGGCGATGTGCAGCGCTTCGGTGTTCAGCCGGTCGGCATGCTCGAGTCGGTCCGCGGTGAAATGCAATCGCGCCAGGCGGTGCAGGCAATCGCAGACGTAATAAGGCGCGTGCAGCCGGCGAGCCAGTCTGATGGCGCGTTCCAGCAGACGTTCGGCATCGTCGGGCCGTCCCTCACCGGCCGCGATAGCGCCCAGATTAGCCAGCTGATCCGCGACGCTGAGCCAATCGCCGAGTTCGACGCCGACGCGGAGCGCGTGCATGGCGCTGATCCGTGCCTGCTCGAACTCGCCCTCGTCGCGGTAGATCTCGCTCATGTTGCCGACGACCACGTTGGCAGCCTGTCGGGCCCCGATGTCCCGGGCCACATCCAGAGCATGCTTGTACGAAGAGATGGCCTGCGCGTGGTCGGCGTGGCGCAACGAGGCCCAGCCGAGATTGCCGGCCGTATTCAGCATGCGCTGGCGATCACCAGCACGTTCAGCGGTGACGAGGGCACGGCGCAGGTGATCGAGCGCCGCTTCCAAACGGCCGGTGTTCAGGTAGACGAGACCGGTGTGTTCTAGCGCGACGCTCATGGCGGAGTCGTCGCCGGCTGCTTCCGCCATGGTCAGATGTTGTTGAGCCATGGCCAGCGCCTCGGCGTAGGAACCCTGTCGGTACAGGGCGAAAGTCATGCGGTCCATGGTGCTCGCCTGGCCGGCGGTGTCGCCGAGAAGTTCGAATCCGACGAGGGCGCGCCGCAGCCAGGTGACTGATTCGGCATCCGAGTGGGTGTAGATCAACAGGTCGCCGAGCTGGCGTTGGGCGGCGGCCAGGATCTCCCGGCGCCCGGTTGCCTCGGCCAGCCGCATCGCCTGCTGGTAGTGATCCTCGGCCTCGGCCCACTGCCCGGTGTGCTGATGCACACTGCCGATCGCGATGTGCAGCTCCGCGCGTTCCGCCACGTCGAGCAGCGGTAACAGCAGGCCGTAGTAGTAGGTGGCCGCCTCGTTGGCGAACATCTCCCGGGCGCGGTCGCCGGCCGCCCGGTACCAGTCGCGCTGCTTGTCGGTTCGTTCGGTGCGGGCGTAGTGGTGAGCCAGCACGTCGACGTACTGCGGGAGCCGGTCCGGGTAGGTCTCCTCGATGAGCCGGCCGACCCGCTCGTGCAGCGCGGCCCTGGTGTCGTAGGTGATGCTCTGGTACGCCGCCTCCTGGGTGACCGGGTGCTTGAACTCGTACTCGGGGCCGGCCTCGCCGGAGACCCGGGGCGTGAGGTCCAGTGTGTCGAGGCGGCTCAGGTGATCGCTCACCTGTGCGACCGTGCCGGCGGCCGGATAGACCGACGTGATCCACGGCGCTTGGAACCGCCTGCCGATCACGCTGGCCACCTTGATGGTTGCCTTCTCATCGTCGGAGAGCTGGTCGATACGGGCCATCACCAGGCGTTGCAGACTGTCCGGCACGGTCACGCCGGCAAGCGCGCGCGGGTCACCGGGGTCGATGCTCCGGCCGTGCAGATAGCTGACCAGCTCCTCGATGTAGAACGCGTTGCCGCCGGCCTGGTCCCCGATGTGCCGCAGCAACTCGGGCGCCACGGGGACGCTGTCACCGTATCGATCATGCAGCCGCAGTGTCGCCAGATCGTCAGCTTCGGCGCGCGTCATCTGAGCCAGTCGGAGGTCCGCCACATGTACATGGCCGGACAACTTCTCCGGCATCCGTTCTCGGGAAGTAGCCACCACCAGGACCGGCAACTCGACGATCTGTTGGACGAGGTGTTCGAGCAGCCCTTGCGAGGCTGGGTCGATCCAGTGGCAGTCCTCCAGGAGGAGCATGATCGGACCGGCTGCGGCCCGTTCCCGGAGTGCCGCGAGCAGGGTGGAGCGGAGCAGTTCCTCACGGCCGACGGGTTCGAGTTGTGCGGTGAGCTCACTGTCCGGCATCGGCAGGTTGATCACTGCGGCGACCAGCGGAGCCCGCTGCCCGGACCCGTCGTAGCGGGCGATCCGCTCGGTCAGCGCGGACCGCTGCTCGGAGATCGGAAGCCCGGTGTCGATCCCGAGCAGGTTGCGCCAGATCGATCGCCAGACCAGGTAGCTGGCGGAGGTGCCGTGCGACCGACCGGCTCCGCCGAACTCGATGAAGCCCCGGCTTCGCAGGGTCCGGCAGGCTTCCTGAGCCAGCCGGGTCTTGCCGATGCCGGCCTCGCCGTGCAGCCAGATCAACTGGCCGTGGCCCGCTTCCGCCTGCCGGGCCAGACTGTCCAGCAGGTGCAGCTCACCGGCGCGGCCGACGAGCGGCTCGGGCTCGGCCGTGGTCCGGATGATCGGCGGCGCGGCCTCCTGCGCCTCACGCACGATCCACACCGGTACAGGTGCCGCTTTGCCCTTGGCGGAGATCGCAGCGGGCCGGCTGCCAGAGACGATGTCGCGTACCTGCTCGTAGGTGTCCCGGTCGAGGAGCAGATGCCCGGCCGGCGCCTTCTCCATGAGCCGCGCCGCCAGGTTGACCGCGTCGCCGACCACGGCGTACTCCCGCCGGACGTCCGAGCCGACCTCGCCGCAGTAGACGTGCCCGGTGCTGACACCGCCGCGGTACGGTCCGCCGGGTAACGCCAGCAGATCCAGGCAGCAGCGCAGGGCGCGTTCCGCGTCGTTCTCGTGGCTGACCGGGGTGCCGAAGACGGCCACCAGAACAGTGCCCTTGTCGTCGGCCATGAGATGCCGTAGATGCCCACCGTAGCGGTCGATGATCGCGACACCAGTCCGCAGGTAGCGCTGCAACGCCTCGACCGTTCGTGAATCGTGGAAGGACAGGTCCGGCAGCCGGACGAAGGCTGTGGTCACTTTGCGATGCTCGTTCACCAGCTCCAACCGGCCGGACCGGAGCCGGGCGCGGATCGCCGGGTGCAGGAAAGGCGTCAGCAGCCGTTCCAACTCGGCGATCGGCGTCACGGCGCTGGGGTCGGGTGCCGGGCCTGGTGCGCTCGATGACGCGACGCTGCGCAGATCGTCGTCAACGACGATGTCTCCGCGCTCGGCCCGGTGGAGTGCTGCGACCGCCCGGTCCAGTGCCGGACCGGCGATCAGATGCTGCAGTCGGATCGCCGGGTCACCGAGCACCATGATCTGCAGCGGGCCGGCTGCCATGCCGACTCGGATGGCCAGGGACCGGCGGCCGTCCGGAGTGGGCACCGGATCGACCGAGGCGGTCGCCTCCCGGATCAGCTCGGCGCACTGGACCGCTCGACGGCCCACCGAGCCCGCTGACTCGGGCGTGTAGCGGAACATCCCGACCAGGGCGTCACCGGCGAAGTCGACCACGCTGCCGCCCGCGGTGGTGATCGCCTCCGCGGTGACCGCGAACCAGCGGTTGATGACTGAGGTCAGTCGCTCGGTGCCGTAACTGCCGGAGCCGGTGAGACTTTCGGCCATGGCAGTGAAGCCGGCGACATCCGCGAACAGCACCACCGCCTCGGTCTGCTCGGTCAGCGGCAGATTGCTGACACTTCCGCTGCTCCTGAGAAGACCGATGGCATGCTCAGGCAGGTATGAACGCCAGGTCGCGGCCAATTCGCCGGTGATCTGTGTCGGAGGGCGAGAGGGGTTGTCGGTCACGCCTCGTGCGACCCCCTTCGGGTCTCTCCGTCCGAATCAACCATTGTCATCCATAAATGGGTGTGTCAGCCAGGGGGAATACAGCGACATGGGTGTAGCGCTCAGTGACGCCGCGGTCGACATCGTCGGCGCCTGCGTCCACGCTTTGCGGTTCGCCGTCGGGACCCCTCTCGGCTATCCGTACGCCGCCGCCGGCATCGCGACGACCGATCCGCCGCCGGCGCTTTACCGGCGGGTGCAGGTCGCGTCGCCGCCGCCGGCTCGTGAGGGCAAGCCTTGGCAGACGGGTATGACCCTCGACGACAAGCCGTTCCAGCCGGATGCCTTCGCTGACCGGCTCGCCGAGGTTCGGCTGGATGAGGGGATCGCCTCGCTCGACGTGCCGGATCCGGACAGGATCGTACTCGATCGATGGTTCAGCATTCCGCGCCGGAGCGGGGAGATGGTGTTTCCGAGCCCGAACATCAACCGGTGTCTGCTGTCCGTGCACTACTGGAACCCGGCCGAGGGCGACCCGGAGCCGGTGACCAAGCAGGTGGAGTACTACGGCACCTATCGGATGGAGTTCGACCGCACGCCGGCCGGGAACTGGATCGCGGTCAGCATGGACAACTTCTGGCCGCCCGAGCGGGACACCGCCGATCTGCTGGTGCCGCTGGGTGAGTGCGACGCGGACTGCCCTTGACCTGGCGTTGACCGTCCGGTGAACAGACGGCTGGCTTCCTGCCGGTCGCCTGCCGTCCACCGGTTCCCGGTTCGCTGCTCATCCCCTCCGGTGAGCATTTCGCGGTGTCTTCCGCTCTTCTGCGCCTCACCGGATTCGCCGGGTCGGTCCTGCTCGTCACCGCCGGCCATCTCGGCGGCGCGCTTCCGGGCGCCGACCTCGCCGCCGACCCGGTCAGCATCGCGGTGGGCCGGTTCGGTCCGCTGATCCTGGGTTTCTGGCTGGCCGGGACGGGGTTGCAGGCGTACGCCTGGTGGGCCGGACGGGACCGGCTCCCGTCGGCGCGCTGGGTGGTGGTGACCGCGGTGCTGTGGCTGCTGCCGTTCCTGGTCGCGCCGCCGATGGGGAGCCGGGATTTCTATTCGTACGCGTGTCAGGGTGAGATGTTCCGGCACGGGATCAGCCCTTACGTCCACGGCGTCGACGCGTTGCCGTGCGGCTGGCTGGAGACCGTGTCGCCGATCTGGCGGGACACCGTCACGCCGTACGGCCCGCTTTTCATCATGCTCGCGGCCGTGGCCGTCGCGGTGGGTGGTGGTCTCGCCGGGGCCCTCGTGGTGTTCCGGCTGTTCGCGCTCGCCGGCGTCGTCGCCGTCGCGGTCTGCCTGCCGGTGCTGGCCCGGCGGTGCGGTGTGCCGCCGGCGCGGGCGCTGTGGGTGGGGCTGGCCGGGCCGCTCGTCGGGGCGCATCTGGTGGCGGCGCCGCACAACGACGCGGTCATGCTCGGGTTGGCGGTGGGCGGACTGGCGGTCGTGGTCCGGTGGCCACGCAGTGTGGTCGCCTTGCTGGGGTCCGGTGCGCTGCTCGGGCTGGCGGTCGCGGTCAAGGCGATCGCGGTGGTGGTCATCCCCTTCGCGATCTTGATCGCGGGGGCGGCGGTGCGGCGCGCCTCCGGCGGGATGCCGGTGCGGAAGACCCTGCTGGGGTACGCGAGGACGAGCGCCGTCATCAGCGGATCCACGGTGGGGGCGCTCGGCGCGGTGACAGCCGTCAGTGGGCTGGGGTTCGGCTGGGTCGGCGCGATGCGGGTGGGGGAGTCGCTGATCCAGTTCACCTCGCCGCCCACCGCTGTCGGGATGACGCTGACCTATCTCGGCCGGACGGTCGTTCCCGGTTTCGACGCGGTGCCGGCTGTGCGGGCGGCCGCGATGGTGCTGCTCGCCGCCGTGCTGGTCCTGCTGTGGGTCCGGGCGTTGGGGGACCGTGAGCCGGTGCGTGCCGCCCTGCACGGGGCCGCGCTCGCGCTGGCCGCCACGGTGCTGCTCGCGCCGGTCTTCCACCCGTGGTACGCCCTGTGGCCGCTGACCCTGCTCGCCGCCACGACCGTCCACACCCGCGTCATCATGCTGGTGAACGTCGCGGCCGCCTTCTCGGTGCTGCCGGACGGCAGCGGGCTGACCCGGTTCGTGAAGTTCCCCGGCGCTCCCCTGGTCACGGTGCTGCTGATCGTGTGGGGGGTGAGGTGGTGGAAGGCGCGGCCGATCCGCACCGCCCCGGCTGATCGGGCCGCGCCGCTCCCGCGCCGCCTGATCACTCGGTGAGCAGGGCGGCCTGCTTGCCGACCAGGGACGTCGTCACCAGCCGGTCCGCGAACGGCAGCGCCGCCGCCCGCAACGCCGTCCGCCGCATCCACCGCTGCGCCGGGGTCCGCGGCACGAACCACCGGGCGGCGCCACGGGCACGCTCCTGCTTCTCCTCGACGATCGGGCGCAGGGTCCGTTCGTACACCCGTAGAGCCTCGTCGATGGACCCGCACCGCCGGAGCGACCCGGCCAGCACCCGGGCGCCCGCGACCGCGAGGGACGCGCCCTGCCCGGCCAGCAGCGAGACGGCGTGAGCGGCGTCGCCCAGCAGGACCACCCGCCCGCCGGCCCACCGCGGCGCGACCGTCTGCGCCACCTGGTCGTAGTAGAACCGTGGCGGGCACGCGGCCAGCGCCCGCGGCGCGATCCAGCCGAGCGGGCCGTACTCCCTGCGGAGCGCGGCCCGCGGGTCGGCGGGCAGCGCCGGATCGGTGGTGGGGTGCACCGCGAAGACCGCCACCCGCCCGTCCCGCAGGCCGTAGAAGCCCATCGTCCGGTGCAGGCTGTCGGTCAGGCAGAACCGTCCGGCCACCTCGGCGTGCGCCCGCGGGTCGTCGAAGATGTAGGCGGCGGTGTGGAAACCCAGGTGGCGTACGTACCGGTCCTCCGGCCCGAAGGCGAGCGCGCGCACCCGGGAGTGGATGCCGTCGCTGCCCACCAGCAGGTCGGCGTCGAGGGTCTCGCCGTTGTCGAGGGTCACGGTCACGCCGTCGGCGCGGTTGTCGAGCGCGACGATGGTGCGGCCGTACAGCACGTCGACGCCGGCGCCGAATGCGCGCGCCAGGTCGGGGCGCATGATGCTGACGACCCGGCCGCCGGCCGCCCGGGCGAAGGCGGCGAACCGCAGCCCGGCCCGGCGCCGGCCCGCCTCGTCGCAGTAGGCCAGCTCGTCGACCTGATAGCCCAGCTCGCGGATGCGCGGCAGCACGCCCATCGCCTCGGCGGCGTCGTATCCCGGCCCGAAGAAGTCGATCATGTAGCCGCCGGCCGGTGGCGCGGGCGCCTTCTCCAGGACGACGGCGCCGGTGCCGAGCGCCCGCGCGAGGGCCAGCCCGGCGATCCCGGCACCGCAGATGATCACTCGCATCGGGTCACCAGCCGGCGCAGGACGGGGGCCGCGTCGCCGGCACCCGACAGGGAGCGGTGCAGCAGCACACCGTCGAGGGCGGCGAGCAGCACGGCGGCGGTGGCGGCGGGATCCGTGACCCCGTGTGCCGCGAGATGCCCGGCCAGCTCGTCGCGGAGGGTGCTGATCTCGGCGGCGAGCGCGTGCCGGAGCTGCTCGTCGCGGGTCGCCGCCAGATAGGCCTCGATCAGCAACACCGAAACGGGGTCGGCGCCGTCGTATTCATCGAGCGCGCCCAGCAGCAGCGTGACCGTGTCGCCGGCATCGGCGGCCCCGGCCAGCAGCGGAGTCAACTGACCGGTCAGCTCCCTGGCTTGCCGCAGCACCGCCTCGATCAGCAGCCCCTGGACCGACGAGAAGTGGTAGTGCACCAGCCCGGGCGCCACGCCGGCCCGCTCGGCCACCACGCGGGTGGTCGCAGCGGTCCAGCCCCGCTCGGCGATCACCTCGGCCGCAGCGGTCAGCAACCGCTGCCGTACTTCCTCTCCGCGTTCCTTCGCCGTCCGCATTGGGCGATCGTATTGGGCAATCGCCCAAAAACAAAACACGCCAGTCGTCGGGGCACCGTGCGTGTGAAGTTGCGGTTCGTTGCGCACCCGAACTTCACACGCGTCGTACCGCCTGCTGGTGTGTGAAGTTGCGGTTCGTTGCGCACCCGAACTTCACACGCAGGTCAGTCTTTGAAGATCTTCAGGGAGCCGAGGCCGGCGGCGGCGTCGATGTCCAGACCGGGGTTCTCGCGCACGTTGCCGGAGCGGATGGTCTCGCCCTCGCCCACGCCGCCGCTGGACCGGCCGTAGACGTCCACGTCGCCGGCGCCGTTGCCGACGTTGACTTTGACCGGCACCTCCTCGGCCGTCTCGATGCGCCACTTGTTGACGCCGCCGGTCATCCGGATCGGCAGCGTGCTGAAGAGCCTGCCGAGCGAGATGTCGAAGCGCTCGGCGCCGCCGTCCAGGTCGATCCGGCTCACCGTGCCGCTGTCCAGGTCGAATGCGCCGATCCGGACCCCGGCGTTCAGCTGTACATGCCAGATGATCTTCCGGTTGAGCCGGACCTCGAGTCTGCCGGTGCCGTCGCCGTCGGAGTCGGTCTCGACGCGGAGCAGGCCGTCGTCGAACGACGTGTCGACGTCGAGCCCGGAGTCCGGTGCGGTGCTGACCCGGAAGGGGTCGTCGCCGAGGTCGGCGGTGCGGACCGAGAGTTCGGTGACGCCGTCGGCCAGCACGAAGTGGACCCGGTCGGGGAGGGGTTTCTTCGGCGGCGGGGCGGCCGGTGCCGGTGAGGTGCGCTCGGCGGTCGGGGAAGGCTTGGTGCTGGTGGCGGCCGGGGGTGGCGGTGCCACGTTGGCCGGTCCGGTCGGTGCCGGGGCGGACGACACGGTGGGAGCCGGTGGTGGAACGGCTTGCTGGCGGTCGTCGTTGTCGTTGGCGGTACGCACGAGCAGCACTGTGCCGCTGCCGATCACCAGTGCGAGGAGGCCGGCGAGGAGGACCGGGCGACGCCACCGCGGGTGGCTGCCGGTGTCGCCGTTCGTGGTCCAGTCCGCGACCCGGGCTCGGAGGCCGTCGCCTCGGCCGGTCCGGCCGGGGACCGTCGGCCGCGGCGTCGTCGGCAGCAGCACCTGCCAGGCCGGCGGGTCACCGGGCATCTCCCCGGCACCGGGGCGGGCGGCGGCACCGAGCCGTTCGGTGGTGGGCTGTGCGGGGGCGAGCCGTTCGGTCGCGGGCTGTGCGGGGGCGAGTCGTTCGGTGGCGGGCTGTGCAGCGGCGGACCGGCGGTGTGGCGCGTCCGGCCAGTAGTCGGAGATGTTGGGCAGGGTGACCCCGTCGGCCTGTCGTGCGATCTCCTCGTCGGCGCTGTGCTCAGCGTGGCCGGTCACATATCCCGCAACGCGCAGCGACGGCGGAGTGTCCCTGCCGTGATCTTCTGAGCCCACCCGCTCCACTGCGTCTCCTCGCGGCACATCGATCATTCCCCGTGGAGGGTACGGCTACGGACGGTGCCCGGTTCGACGCTGATCCCGCGAATAGCAAGGAATTTGTGGCCGCCCGTGGTGCCCACCGTCGCGGAGGGCGACCGACGGGGGAAAGGGCTGCGGGGAGGCCCGGTCCAGTCAGGCCTCCCCGCAGCGTCTAGGTGGCGGCGCAGGTGGGGCTGAGCGCGCCCGCCGAGCCGGTCGCCTGGAAGCCGAACTCGGTGCTGCCGCCGGCCGCGAGCCGGCCGTTGTAGGCGACGTTGGTGAACTGGACGGCCCCGGTGGTGGCGGACCGGTTCGAGTTCCAGGAGCTGGTGACGGTGGCGCCGGCCGGGAGGGGCACCGACACCGTCCAGCCGTCGACCGGCGCCGAGCCGGCGGTGACCTTGACCGTCGCCACGAAGCCGCCGTTCCAGGAGTTCAGCGCGACCGAGGCGGTGCAGCCACCGGGTTGGGGGCCGGGCGACGACGGCGACGGCGACGGCGATGACGGCGACGGGGAGGACGGGGAGGACGGCGAGGAGGAGGGGGAGGACGGCGAGGGGGAGGGCGGCGACGAGCCGAGGATCGGGGTGGTCCAGTCACGCCACTCGGCCAGGTTGCCGGCGGCCCGGCTGGAGATGCGGACGGCCCCGGGGTCGTTGCCGGTGCGCAGCAGGTGCTTGCGGATGTTCTGCTGGAGCGGCACGGTCCACTCCGGGCGGTTCGCGCAGTGGCTGCCGTTCTGGACGTCGGACCAGTACGTGATGTTGCCGCCCGCGCCGAGCGCCTTGTAGACCTCGGCGCCGCCGAGTGCGGCGACACTCGCCGAGCGGGGGCCCAGGTTGGTGATGTGCGGGTTGTCCATCACGAACAGGCCGCGCGGCGCGATCATGGCGACGATCGAGTGGGTGTCGATCGGCAGCCGGTTCGGGTTGCCGGTGAACGAGCCGAAGGCGTCGCCGAGCCAGGGCTGCTCACCGTACGCGCTGCTCAGGCTCTGTGCGCCCTCGCCGGGGATGCCGCGGTAGATGGGCACACCGGCGCTGCCCGACTCGATCGGCATGGTCAGCGCGATCCGCTGGTCGAAGGCGCCGGCGGCGAACGCGCCCTTGCCGAACCGGGAGCAGCCGGTGACGCCTGTCGCGTCGGCCCGCAGGATCGAGCCGCCGGACTGCTCGAGGACGTCGATGATCCGGCTGACTCCCCACGACCAGGCGGCGAGCAGGCCGGTCGGGCTGGTGTTGCCGTAGATGCTGTAGAACGCGCCCTGCTTGTTGGTCCGCGGTGTGCCCTCGCGGCCCACCGCGTACGGGTCGTAGCTGATCACGGCCGCGCCCGCGGAGCGGATCGTCGCGGTGTCGGCGCCGAACCCGCCGAGCACGACGACGGCGGGGAAGGGGCCGGTGCCGCTGGGCAGGCTCACCGAGGCGGAGAAGCTGGAGCCGCGGCCGTTGTGTGCCACGTTCACCGTGATGGAGCTGCTGGTGACGGTGCCGGTGACGGTCTGCGGCCTCGCCGGCTTCTCGCCGTAGACGAACTTCTCGGCCAGCTTCTTGATCTCGTTGCGCCGGCAGGTCCAGTCGCCGGTCGTGGTGATCCGGGTGCCGTCGAGCCTGCGGAACGGGTCGGGGAGGCGGGCGTCGGTGGGCAGGGCGCCGGCGTCGGGCAGGGCGGGTGCGGGGCAGCCGGCCCCTTCGTCCTCGACGGCCGCGGCGGCCTGGGCGGGAGTGGCTCGGGGGAGGGAGACGGCCACGCCGCCGGCGATGAGGGCCGCGGCGGTGACGGCGAGGACCGTGGAACGAACGGTGATCACTGGAACTCTCCTTTCCGGAGAGGCGGGGAAAGCGATCGCGGTCGATGTTCAGCTTCGAGGCGCGCCCGGTACATGTCAACGCCCGGCGGAACTTTCGCTTTGGTCGTACCCCCAGGGGGGTTTTGGAAGTGGTTTGCCGGGCCGAAACTTTCGAGAAGGGCGGAACCCAGGGGGAAATGCAACCGTTTCGGCGGGGTGGCCGTCAGGGAGGCGTGACCGGCACTACCCTTGCCCGCGGCATCTACGCTGCACGACCGGTGGGCACGAAGCGGAAGATCGTCGCGGCGTTCGCCGCTCTCCAGGTGGGGGCGGCGCTGTTCGGCGCACCCGCGCACGCCATCGCGAACGGGGACCGGGTGCCGGACGGCCGGTACCCGTTCGCTGTCAAGATCAACGAGTGGGGCATCCCGACCGCGGACGGCGGCACCCGGGACAGTTCCTGCTCGGGCGGCCTCGTCTCGCCGCGCTGGGTGCTGACCGCGGCGCACTGCTTCCGCGATCCGGACGGCAACCGGGTGTCGCGGACGGTGGCCGAGAAGACCACCGCCACGGTGGGCCGGGCCGATCTGACCGGCCGGGCGGGCTTCACCGCGACTGTGGTGGAGGTGCGCCAGCACGGCCGGGCGGACGTCGCGCTCGTCCGGCTGGACCGGCCGATCACCGGCATCACCCCGCTGCGGCTGCATCGCAAGAAGCCGGCCACCGGCCTGTCGGCCCGCCTCGTCGGGTACGGGTTCACGAGTCCCGGCGCCAAGCGGACGCCGGACCGGCTGCGCACCGGAGAGTTCGAGGTCACCTCGGTCAGCAGGTCGGAGATGGGGCTGTCCGGCGTCGCGCCCCGGCAGAGCACCAGCCCGTGCGAACGCGACTCGGGCGGCCCGTACTTCACCGAGACCAAGAGCGGTCCGGTCGTGGTCGGCGTGGTCAGCCGGGGCCCGGACTGCCCGCACACCGGCCCGGACATCGCGACGCGGGTCGACTTCGTGGCGCCGTGGATCCTCTCGGTGATCAAGTCGGACCTGAAGTCGCCGGCGCCCTCGAAGTCACCGTCCCGTGTGCCGGCCGCCCCCGCCCCGGTCGCGGCGCCGCCGCCCGCGCCGGTCTCCTCGTTCGCGCTGCCGCCGATCGCGCTGCTGCTCATCCCGGTGGCGGTGGCCGGCCTGGTCGCGCTGCTGCTCGCCGGCCACCGGCGAAGCCGCCGGGGAGGTCATCGGCGACGGTGAGCCGAATTATATTTACGACCGGTCGGTCTTATTTATAGGCTGACCCCCATGACGTACGACGGCAGGCTGGCCCGTGGTGAGCGGACCCGCACGGCGGTCCTCGACCAGGCCCTGGTGCTGGCCACCTCGGCGGGGCTCGACGGCCTGTCGCTGAGCCAGGTGGCCGAGGCCCTCGGGGTCAGCAAGTCCGGTCTCTTCGCGCACTGGCGCTCCAAGGAGGCGCTGCAGCTCGCGGTGATCGACCATGCCCGCGCGCAATGGACCGACCGCGTCGTGCGGCCCGCGCTCGCCGAGCCGTCCGGGCTGCGCCGGCTGTGGGCCGTGCACGACCGCCGGATGGGGTTCTACGAGGCCCGGGTCCTGCCCGGCGGGTGCTTCTTCGCCAACGCCCACTTCGAGTTCAACGCGCGGCCCGGCGTGATCCGCGACCGGCTGGCGGCCGAGATGGCCGACTGGATGACCTTCCTGACCCGGGTGGCCGCCGAGGCGGTCGCAGCCGGTGAGGTGCGGGCCGGCGTGGACCCGGCGGCGCTGGCCTATCAGACCGAGGCGCTCGGTGTCTGCGCCGTCATGCAGGCGCCGGTGCTCGGGCCGGACGCCACCTATCGGCAGGCCCGCCAGGGTCTGCTCGACCACCTCAGATCCCTCGCCGCCGACCCGGCGATCCTTCCTTCGAGCTCGGAGAAGTCATGACCGTTGTCACCGCGACCGTCGCCTATGGCGACGTGATGCGCATGCCCGTGCACTTCGACGACCTGGATGCCATGGGCGTGCTGCACAACTCCCGCTACGCCGTGCTGGTGGAGCGGGCGATGACGCTCTGGTGGGCGGAGCGCGGCGTCTCGTTCACCGGTGGCCGGCCGACCACGCCGGACGCGTTCACCGTGGTCCGGGAGTACGCGGTCACGTTCCACCGGCCGGTCCGCGGCACCGGCGAGGTGGTCGTGCACTTCTGGCTGGAGCGGCTCGGCAGCACCAGCGCGGAGTACCTGTTCCGGGTGGTCTCCACCGACGGCGACACGGTGTTCGCGGAGGGCCGCCGGGTCAACGTGCGGCTGGACCCGGCCACCATGCGCCCGACGCCGTGGACGGCGAGCGCTCGGGAGATCGCCGCCCCGCTGGTGCGCCGGCAGTAGTCGTGGAATCGCTCCCACGACGCTTGCCGAAAACGTTTTCGTAGACCAGAGTGGCCCCGACATAGAGGCCTGGCCATCGACGACCCCCCAGTCGCCGGTGGCCCGGTATCCCCACCGCGATCCGTCGCGGCCTCATTGATCGGATGGTGTCACCAGCCATGCAGCTACCCCCTGCCCGATCGCGACGGCGGCGCCTGCTGCTCGTCGCCGCGGTCGCCCTGACGCTGCTCGCCGGCGTCTCGCTCGTACCGCAGGTGATGTCCCGCGCGTCGGCCGCCGCCAAGACCGTCTACATCCCGGCCCGGTGGACCCAGACCGGCGAGGTGCCGTGGGCCGCCGAGCGCACCCGGGAGTCCGACAACTTCATCCTGCTCTGGGGGGAGAAGTCCGGCAGCAACCCGCAGTCGGCCCCGTCGCCCTACACCTTCGACCCGGCGAACATCATCACGCAGCTGGAGAACCTCTACAGCTTCTACGTGGACACCATGAAGTTCACGCCGGAGACCGGGCTCCTCGCCGAGCACAAGATCATCGTGATCATCACGAACACCTGGAACCGGACCGAGCTGAACGCGTGGGCCACCGGCGGCTCGGTGGACGGCCGGGTCGGCGTCATCAACGTGGCGCCCGGCGCGGCGCTGCCCGGCTCGTGGGGGCTGGCGCACGAGCTGGCCCACGTGTTCCAGAACTACACGTTCCTCGGCCGCCCGGGATTCGGGTTCACCGCCGCCTGGGCCGGCACGTTCTGGGAGGCCGGCGCCGAGTTCATGGCCATGCAGGCGCTGCCCACCACCGCGGCCGGGGACCTGACCCGGTGGCTGCGCTCGGAGAACCTCTACTACAGCTCCAGCCGCCACCACTACGGCGCCTGGATGCTGGCGCAGTACATCAAGGACCGTGACGGCCTGGCGATGTTCAACCGGATCTGGAACGAGGCCCGGAACACCGAACACCCGCTGGAGACCTACCGCCGGATCACCGGCATCAGCCAGACCGAGCTCAACCGCCGGGTCGGTGAGTACGCGACCCGCACCGTCACCTACGACTTCGGCAACCGGTCGACGCTGATGCCGTTCATCAACAACGTGTACGGGCGGGGGTTCCTCACCGCGTACAACGGCGGCAACGTCGAGGCGGTCGACCAGAGCCAGAGCCACTACCGGATCAGCGCCCGGCAGGCGCCCTCCGACTACGGCTTCAACAAGATCAAGCTGGTGCCGTCGAGCGACGGCGGGCTGGTCCGGCTCCGGCTCAAGGGGCACGCCGAGACCGGCGCCACCGGCTGGACGTTCGGCCTGGTCGCGGTCCGGGGCGGCACCCCGCGCTACTCGCCGCTGCAGACCGGCACGGACGGGCAGATCGACTTCCAGCTCCAGTCCGGTGAGAGCGAGGTCTGGCTGGTCGTCACCGGTACGCCCAGCGCGGTGCCGCACTACGCCTTCCTCGACGGCTACCCCAAGGCGCGCCGCTTCCCCTACGAGTTCCGGCTCTCCGGGGCGACGCCGTCCGGGTTCGAGCCCGGTCACGTGAAGCCCGCGCCGGCGAACGGCGGGCGCTGGCACACCAACGGCGGCGGCTGGGTCGCCCGCAACGCGACCGTGGCGTCCACCGCGTACGTCGGGCCGAAGGCCGCCGTGATGGCCGGCACCGTCACCGGCAACGCCCGGATCGAGGGCCTGGGCTGGGTCAACGGCGGCACCGTCGGCGGCAACGCGGTGGTCAGGGACAACGCGCTGATCCAGAGCGGCGCCAACCTGTCCGGCACCGTGGTGGTCGGCGGGGACGCCGAGATCGCGTTCGCCTGCAGCAGCGGCACCTACCTGATGTTCAACCCGGACCGGCGCTGCGACGGCGGCGCCGGTGAGAGCGACATCAACCCGTCGTTCAGCCCCTTCCCCAGCTCGGAGCTGGCGATCAGCGGCACTCCGCCGGTCCCGGGCCCGACTCCGTCCAGGTCGTAGCGCGGGCGGGGCGCCGCCGGCCGGCGGCGCCCCGGTTCCGGACTTTCGCCGATCTCGATGAAAGTATGGACAGGATCATCGAAAGTGCTTAATGTCCGAGGAACCAGGCGAGACTCCCCCTCGGTCCCGCTTCCCCTCTGCCAGGGTCGGTGTGTCGGCGCAGGTCCCCGCACCTGGCGTCCATCAGAAATGTGGACCTGCCATGCACCTCAGACGCGGTCTCTCCGTCCTCGGATCGCTGCTCCTGCTTCCATCACTGATCCTGGCCGCGCCACCGCCGGCCTCCGCCCACCCCGTCAACCCAGCCGACTTCCAGCAGGTCACCCTCGCCAAGGGGGTCGCCGAGGTCGGCGAGCCGATGGCCATCGCGGTGCTGCCGGACCGCTCCGTGCTGCACACCGCCCGCAACGGCACGCTGCGGCGCACCGACGCCGGCGGCGCCACCACCGTGATCGGCACGCTGCCGGTCTACACCCATGACGAGGAAGGCCTGCAGGGCGTCGGCGTCGACCCGGGCTTCGCCACCAACCGGCAGATCTACCTCTACTACGCGCCGCCGCTGTCCACGCCCGCCGGGGACGCGCCCATCACCGGCACCGACTTCTCCGCGTGGAACGGCGTCAACCGGCTGGCCCGCTTCACCCTCAACGCCGACTGGACGCTGAACACCGCGAGCGCGGTCACCGTGCTCGACGTGCCGGCCACCCGGGGGATCTGCTGCCACGTCGGCGGGGACATCGACTTCGACGCGGCCGGCAACCTGTACCTGTCCACCGGCGACGACAGCAACCCGTTCGACTCGGCCGGGTACTCACCGCTGGACGAGCGCACCAACCGCAACCCCGCCTACGACGCGCAGCGCACCGCCGGCAACACCAACGACCTGCGCGGCAAGGTGCTGCGGATCAAGGTGAACGCGAACGGCTCGTACACGATCCCCAGCGGCAACCTGTTCCCGTCCGGGACGGCCAACACCCGCCCGGAGATCTACGCGATGGGCTTCCGCAACCCGTTCCGGATGAGCGTGGACAAGGCCACCGGCGTGGTCTACCTCGGCGACTACGGCCCGGACGCGGGCTCCACCAACGCCGGCCGGGGGCCCAGCGGTCAGGTCGAGTTCAACCGGATCACCAGCGCCGGCAACTACGGCTGGCCGTACTGCACCGGCACGAACACCACCACCGAGACCTACAACGAGTGGAACTTCGCCACCGGGACGACCGGGCCGAAGTACAACTGTGCGGGCGGGGCCACCAACAACTCGTTCCGCAACACCGGCCAGACCACGCTGCCGCCGGCCCGCCCGGCCTGGATCCGCTACGCCGGGGACGCGGGCAGCCCGGCGGCGTTCGGCGGTGGCTCCGAGTCGCCGATGGCCGGCCCGGTCTACCGCTACGACGCCGCCAACCCGTCGGCCACCAAGTTCCCGCAGACGCTGGACGGCCACTTCTTCGCCGGCGAGCTCGGCCGGGGCTGGATCAAGCCGATCCATGTCGGCGTGGACGGCGCGGTCGGCGAGATCGCCGACTTCGCGTGGGGCGGCAAACAGGTGATGGACATGGCGTTCGGCCCGGACGGCTCGCTCTACGTGCTGGACTACGGCACCGGCTACTTCAACGGCGACGCCAACTCCGCGCTCTACCGGTACGACTACGTGGGTGGCGGCAACCGGGCGCCGACCGCGGTGGCCACCGCCGACAAGACCTCCGGCCAGGCGCCGCTCACCGTCGCCTTCTCCTCGGCCGGCTCCGCCGACCCGGAGGGCGGTGCGCTGACCCACTCCTGGAGCTTCGGTGACGGCACCACGTCCACCGCGGCCAACCCCACCAAGACGTACGCGTCGAACGGCACCTACAACGTGACGCTGACGGTCCGGGACCCGCAGGGGGCGACCGGCACGGCGAGTGTGCAGATCGGGGTGGGCAACACCGCGCCGTCGATCACGATCAGCACGCCGGGCGACGGGCAGCTCTTCGCGTACGGCGACACGGTGCCCTTCTCGTTCACGCCCAGCGACCCGGAGGACGGCACGATCAATTGCAGCCGGGCGAAGATGACCTACGTCCTCGGGCACGACAGCCACGGTCACCAGATCACCTCCGCGAACGGCTGCACCGGTGTGATCACCATTCCGGTCGACGGCGAGCACGACGAGGCGGCGAACATCTTCGCGGTCTTCGACGCGGAATACACCGACGCGTCCGGGCTCACCACGCACAAGCAGCACATCCTGCAGCCTCGGCACCGGCAGGCCGAGCACTTCAAGACCTCGTCGGGGGTGAGCACGTTCACCAAGACCCCGGCCGAGGGCGGCCGCACCGTCGGTGACATCCAGAACGGGGACTGGATCGCCTTCGACCCGTACCAGCTCGGCACCGTCACGTCCTTCACCGCCCGGGTCTCGTCCGGCGGGACCGGCGGCACCCTGCAGATACGGGCCGGCTCGCCGACCGGGACCGTGCTCGGCTCGGCCACCGTGCCGGTGACCGGCGGCTGGGAGACCTTCACCAATGTCACCGGCACCGTGACCGGGGCGCCGGCCGGCACCACCACCCTGTACCTCACCTTCGCCGGCGGCACCGGCGCGCTCTTCGACGTGGACGCCTTCACACTGAACAGCGCCACCGCCACCGCCGGGCCGATCCGGGGCCTGGCCGGCAAGTGCCTCGACGTCAACGGGGCGGCCACCGCCGACGGCACCAAGATCCAGCTCTGGACGTGCAACGGTTCCGCCGCGCAGAACTGGTCCCGGACCGGCCAGACCTTCCGCGCGCTGGGCAAGTGCCTCGACGTGGCCGGTGGCGCCACCGTCAACGGCACCAAGGTGCAGCTCTACACCTGCAACGGCTCGACGGCGCAGAACTGGGCGCCGCAGGCCGACGGCACGATCCGCAACCCCCAGTCCGGCCGCTGCCTCGACGTCAGCCAGAACAGCTCCGCCGACGGTCAACAGATCCACATCTGGGACTGCATCAGCGGGGCGGCCAACCAGAAGTGGGTGCTGTCATGAGAAGAACCCTGCTGCTCCTCGCCATGATCGCGGCGACGCTGGGGGTGCCGGTCGCCGCGCACGCCGACACCCCGTACGACGTGCTGGTCTTCTCCCGGACGGCCGGGTTCCGGCACGACTCGATCGCGGCCGGCACCCAGGCGGTCCGCGAACTGGGCGCCGCGAACGGCTTCACGGTGACCGCCACCGAGGACCCGGCCGTGTTCAGCGCGGCGGGCCTGTCCTCGTACGAGGCCGTGATCTTCCTGAACACCACGGGTGACGTGCTGAACGCCGCCCAGCAGAGCGCGTTCGAGACCTGGATCCGCTCCGGGCGTGGCTATGTCGGGGTGCACTCCGCCGCCGACACCGAATACGACTGGCCGTTCTACGGCGAGCTCGTCGGCGCCTGGTTCGCCTCGCACCCGGCGATCCAACCCGCGAACGTCAAGGTCGAGGACCGGGCGCACGCGGCCACCGCGCACCTGCCGCAGGTCTGGAACCGCACCGACGAGTGGTACGACTACCGCACCAACGCCCGCTCCACCGCGCACGTGCTGGCCACTCTGGACGAGTCGTCGTACTCCGGCGGCAGGATGGGCGCCGACCACCCGCACGCGTGGTGCAAGCCGTACCAGGGTGGCCGCTCCTTCTACACCGGTGGCGGGCACACCGTGGCGTCGTACGCCGACAGCGCCTTCCGCGCCCACCTCCTCGGCGGCATCCGGTACGCGGCCGGCCAGGCCAAGGCGGACTGCCGGCCGGAGACCGGCTACACGCCGCTTTACAACGGCTCGACCACCGGCTGGTCGCAGGCCGGTCCCGGCGCGTTCACCAGCGCCGACGCCACACTCACCTCGACCGGCGGGATGGGCCTCTACTGGTACAGCGCGAAGCAGTTCACCAGTTACTCCCTCAAGCTGGACTGGCGGCTCGCCGGCGACGACAACACCGGCGTCTTCCTGGGCTTCCCGCCGTCGAGCGACCCGTGGTCCGCGGTGAACAACGGATACGAGGTGCAGATCGACGCCACCGACGCCGCCGACCGCACCACCGGCGCGGTCTACACGTTCAAATCGGCGGACCTGGCGGCCCGCGACGCCGCACTGAACCCGGCCGGCGCCTGGAACACCTATGAGCTGCTCGTCGAAGGGGAACGGCTGCGGGTGTTCCTCAACGGCGTACAGATCAACGATTTCACCAACACCGACCCGGTGCGCTCGCTCGCCGGCCACATCGGCATCCAGAACCACGGCGACGGCGACGAGGCCTCGTTCCGCAACATCCGGATCAAGGAGCTGGGCGGCCCGCCGCCGGTGACCTCGACGCCGATCAAGGGCCTGGCCGGCAAGTGCCTCGATGTCGCCGGGGGCGCCACCGCCGACGGTACGAAGATCCAGCTCTGGACCTGCAACAGCAGCACGGCGCAGAACTGGACCCGGCAGGGCACCACCCTGCGGGCGCTGGGCAAGTGCCTCGACGTGGCCGGCGGCGCGACCGCCAACGGCACCAAGGTCCAGCTGTGGACCTGCAACGGTTCCGGTGCGCAGAGCTGGACCGCGCAGGCCGACGGCAGTGTCCGCAACCCGCAGTCCGGGCGCTGCCTGGATGTCAGCCAGAACAGCTCCGCCGACGGCCAGCAGATCCACATCTGGGACTGCCACGGCGGCGCCAACCAGAAGTGGACCCTGCCCGCCTGACCCCTCCACCCCTCGGCTGTGTGAACTTCGGGCTCGATACGAACCCGAAGTTCACACACCCGCCCGGCAATCGGAGTGTGTGAACTTCGGGCTCGATATGGACCCGAAGTTCACACACAGAGGGCTCAGCTGTCTGCGGTGCGGGCGGTGCGGGCCACGCCCCAGTCGTACATGGCCTGCAGGACCGGGATCAGGCTGCGGCCCTCGTCGGTCAGTTCGTACTCCACGTGCGGCGGGACAGTGCCGAGGTCGCGGCGGGACACCAGGCCGTCGGCCTCCAGCTCGCGCAGCCGCTGGGTGAGCATCTTCTCGCTGATGCCGGGCACCTTGCGGCGCAGCTCACCGTAACGACTCACACCCTCCTTCAACCGGGCCAGGATCACCGTGCGCCATCGGCCGCCGATCACGTCGACGGTCACCTCCACCGGACAGCTGTCTCGCTCGAGCACGCACCATTATGTTCGTACTTGCGGATTGATCGATGCCCCTGATGGGCTGTCCGGCATGACGGAGACGACGCTGTACGAGTGGGCCGGGGGCACCGAGGCGTTCGTGCGACTCACCGACGCGTTCTACGCCCGCGTGGTGAAGGACGATCTGCTCGCGCCCCTGTTCGAACGGATGCCACCGGAACACGCCCGCGCCGTGGCGGTCTGGCTGGCCGAGGTGTTCGGCGGCCCGGCGGCCTACACCGCCGAGCACGGGGGTTACCCGCACATGGTGGCCATGCACGTGGGCATGGCGATCAGCGAGCCCCAGCGGCGGCGCTGGGTGAACCTCATCCAGGACGCCGCAGACGAGGTCGGCCTGCCCGAGGACCCGGAGTTCCGCGCCGCGTTCCTCGGGTACATCGAATGGGGCACCCGGCTGGCCAAACTCAACTCCCAGCCCGGCGCGGACGTGGTGCGCGACGCCCCGGTGCCGAAGTGGGGATGGGGGGTCGCACCGCCGTACCAGCCGTGAGCGGGCGGTTGTGTGGTCAGTCCCACCAGAAGTCCCACTGCTCGGCTCCGGCCAACTCAGCCGCGTAGTCCTCCAGGGACGCGGTGCCCTGAGTGATGTTGTCCGGGCAGAAGGCCAGATGCTCGGCGGCGACCAGCCGGGCGTGGGCGAGGTCTCGCGGTGGGGCCGCCACGCTCAGCGTCATCGTGTCGAAGCCGAGAACGATCAGCCGGGCGCCGAACCGGTCCTCCCAGCTTCGCAGCACCGCGGAGATCTTGGCGGTGTCACCCTCATGGTTCACCATGCCGGCCCAGCCGACCAGCGCCGGGACGTCGGCGCCGCGCGTGCACCGGACCAGGCCGAGCCGGGCGCCGGTGACCCGGTCGAAGTCGACCAGCAGCTCGGCGATGTCGGCGGCGTGCTCGTCCGGGTCCGGCCCGGTGCCGGGTGGCGCCATGCCCGGCCAGCCGTCGAGAAAGGGCGCGACGATCTCGCGCGCCTCGTCGAGCTCGTCGTCGGGCGGGACCTGGCCCGCGAACCAGTCGCGGAGCAGCACGGCGGGGTCGTGGTCGCTGGGATCGCTGGTGACCTGGCGCCGATCGAGCTCGCCGCTCTCCCAGGGCCGCAGCGGCGCGCCGGGGTCCAGGCTGTTCAAGAACAGCGGCCACCAGCCGGTCCGTGCGTGCTGTTGGTGCACCGCGCTCCACCAGCCTGCCTCGACCGGGGACCGGCTCATCCACAGCAGGCCCTGCGCGGACACCCACTGCCCGCTGGTCGGGTCCGTCTCGAGTGCCGGCAGGTCCCGCTCGGACGACCTGCGCTTTCTCCCGAACAGCATGCGCGGAAGGCTAGCGAGACGGTACGACAGGTTTCACTCGGGCGGATTCAGGCGCGGCGAGGCGGTTCGCCGGCGTGGCCATCGTGCAGGTGCCGATTCCCAGACCACCTGGCGAACGCGACCGCCCCCGGCGGGTGCTCCGGGGGCCGTCGCGGGTGTCAGCCGATGGAGACGGTGGCGGTGCCGATGACGATGCGGTGGTCGGAGCAGGAGCCGGCCGGGTAGGCGGAGGTCGCCGGGATGCCGGAACAGGCCGTCGAGATGCTCAGCGAGTCGCTGCTGTAGGAGCCGACCAGCCGGCTCTGCCGGGCGAAGATCAGATCGATCTTGGAGAGCCCGCCGCAGGGCGGGGTGGCGCCGGGCGTCCCGGCCGCGGTCCACTCGCCGTAACCCGGGCAGTTGCCCGAGTCGTTGTCGTCGAGCTCCCGGTAGGCGCCGGTGTTGCCGCCGTTGTTGGCCACGTTCAGCGTGGGCGAATACCAGTTGTTGAGACGCCCGTAATGCGGCTGGCCGTTGAAGTCGCCACCGATGACGGCCGTGTCGCCCGCGCTGTTGAAGGCTTCCATCTTGCCGAGCACGAAGTCGAGCTGGTTCTCGTTGTACTGCTTGCCGTTCGGCGCGGTCTCGTTGTTCGTGGTGATGTGTGTGGTGCAGAAGTGCATCTTGGGCTGCGCGGTCGGCGCCACACAGGTCAGGTTGCGCTGCTCGGGCCTGGTGTCCGAGGGCAGCGTCCAGCGCTGGGCACCGTTCAGCGGGAACCGGCTGAAGACGGCGTTGCCGCCGGGCTGGGTCTTGCCCGCACCCGGCACGCAGCCTTCCACCGCGTCGTTGGTGGGCGAGAACCGCGCGAAGTTGCTGTCGTCGGCCGGGTAGTTGAGTTCCCGCAGCCGGCTGATCAGCGCGTGGTACTGACCTTCACAGATCTCGTTGAGCGCCACGAAGTCGGCGTCCCGGTTCACGATCGAGTTCGCGGCCGCGGTGATCAGGCCGTCGGTGGTGCTGCCGCCGTGCATGCTCGAGCCGGCGATGTTCCAGATCCAGATGTTGTACGTGGCGTTCACCGCCGCCGAGGCCGGAGCGCCGGGCGTGACGGCGGCGCCCACCGAGAGCAGCGTCGTGGCGGCAGCGACCGCGAAACGTTTGAACAGATGCATGCGAAATCCCCCGTAATCAAGATCGTCGAAGCATCATGCCATTGTGGATGGTCGAAATCAGCCCTGGATCTTGAAAGCGGTTCAGGCGCGGACGAGGCGGTTCGCCAGCGTGGACATCGTGTACGTGCCGATGCCCAGCACCACCTCCAGTGCGTTGCGGGTGGTGAAGCCGGCGTCCAGGAACTCGGCCACCTCGTCCTGCGGCACCTCGCCGGCGGTGGCGAGCACGCGCAGGGTGAACTGCCGCAGCGCCTCCAGTCGCGGATCGTCCAACGGCTGCCCGGTCCGCAGCGCGGCGATCTGTGCCGGGTCGGCGTCCAGGTCGCGCAGGCGCCCGGTGTGCATGGCGACGCAGACCCGGCAGTCGTTGCGGGTGGCGATCGTCATGACCACCACCTCCCGGCCGAGCGGGTCGAGGGTGCTGGTCTCGAACAGGCCGCTGGCCTGCAGGAACCCGCCGAGCATCTCGGGTGACTCGGCGAGCCGGGCCACGGCCGGGGGCAGGTGGCCGAGGTGCTCGACGGTCGACTGCATCAACCGCCGGGAGCCGGCGGGGGCGGATTCGACGGTGTGCTGAGGGAACATGCGAACTCCGTTAGAATCGTCAACATGGTTGTCGAAACAGTAAACCAGGTTGTCGGGTTTACCAATGGCTGACGATGAGCCGGCGGGCTTCGAGCTGCCCCTGCTGTTGCTGGCCGCGTTCCGGTCACTGATCGACCAGTTGCACGCCGAGCTGGCCGAGCAGGGGCACCCGCAGGTGCGCCCGGCCTACGGGTTCGCGATGCAGGCGATCGGCGTGCACGGCGCGACCGCCAGTGAGATCGGGCGCCGCCTCGGCGTCTCCAAACAGGCCGCCGGCAAGACCGTCGACCGGCTCGCCGAACTCGGCTACGTCGACCGCGTGGACGACCCGCGCGACGCTCGGCGCAAGCTGATCCGGCTCACCCCGCGCGGCCTCGACTCGCTGACCAGGTCGGCGGAGATCTTCGACGACCTGCGGGCGCGCTGGATCCGGCAACTCGGCTCCGAGCAGGTCGCGGCGCTGGAGTCGTCGCTGCGGCGGGTCGTGCCGGACGGGGGATTACGGGTCGACGTGCCGGGCTGGTTCGGCTGACCGCCCGAGGTCGTACCGTAAGGAGGTCTAAGAAGGTGGTTTCCGCAGGTTGACAGCCGCGGTGCCGGTGCTGCTGATCGCGTCCGGCAACTCACTCGCTGACCGTCGCCTGCGGGACCGTTTCCGGCTTCCCCAGAACGGCGCTGCGGTGCTCCGTGCTCCTTCGCGGCGAACCGCTCGAATCCGTCCGGCAGGCCGGTGCCCGTCCCGACGACCGGTTTGGTGCGTGCTGGCGTACCGCGCGAAACGTGCGGCGCGCTCAGCGGGTGGTCATCGTGCGGCGTACGGTGTGCCGGCGGGTGTGGTCGTCATGGCCGGCAATCCGCGCCGGTGGCGGCACCGACGTGGTGATCCGGCGTTCCGGCGCCGGCCGGCGCTGCGCGGGCACCCGGACCGCGGGCGCCTCCGTCCCGGCCGCCGCCACCGCCGCGGGGGAGCGGCTGCTGATCCGCCGGGCCGGATAGAGGACGGCCACCAGATAGGCGGCCCCGCAGATCCCGAGCGCCGCGGGCAGTCCCGCGCCGGTCAGCAGCGCCGCCCCGACCAGCCCGCCGAGCGGTATCCCGGCCCACGCGAGGGCGTTGATCAGGGTCAGCACCCGGCCGCGCAACGCCGCCGGGACGGACTCGATCTGCAGCGTCTCCAGCAGCGGGTTGAACAGGCCGGACCCGAGCCCGGCGAGCACCCAGACCGCGATCACCGCCTCCGGCGGCCAGCCGAGGGCGAGCACGACGAGACGGGTCGGCCCGCTGATCACCACCGCGACCACATAGGTCGCCCGGCGTGGCAGGCGGGCGCCGATCCACGCGGTGACCAGCGCCGAGCAGACCGAGGCGGCCCCGGCCGCGCTGAGCGCCAGCCCGATCACCGCCGGGCCGTGCCCGCCGGTGCGGGCCCAGACCGGCAGCAGCACGCTGATCAGCGCCTGGTCCAGCAGGTTCGTCACGGTGAACATCACGGCCAGCGACCGCAGGAAGTGGTGCCGGCGCAGATAGGCGGCGCCCTCGCGCAGCCGGGTCCCGTACCCCTCGGGCTCCGGGTCGGCCGGTGGGTCGGTGAACGTGACCGCGGCGATCGGCGCCGCGGCCCCCAGCAGCGCCGCGGTGACCCACAGGGCCGGCGCCCCACCGGCCAGGGCCACCAGCCATCCGGCGAGGGCCGGCCCGAAGGCCGTGGCCGCGCGTTCCAGGGCGATGGCCAGCCCGGCGCCGCGGGTCAGTGGCTGCCCGGCGGCGGTGGTGGCGACCGGCACGAGCAGCCGCTTCGCCGCGGTGGCCGGGCCGTCCGCGGCGCCCACCCCGGCCAGCACCACGGCGATCAGCCACACCGGCGCCTGCGGGGTGAGGGCCAGCAGCGCCAGCAGGGCGGCGGAGACCAGGTCGCCGGCGACGCTGATCCGGCGTGGCCCCCAGCGGTCGAGCAGCGGGCCGGCCAGCGCCTGGGTCAGCGCGTAGGGAGCGGTCTGGAAGAAGACCACCACGCCGGCGTGCAGGGCGGCGCGGCCCGGGTCGTCGGTGCCGGTCAGCAGCAGCCAGGGCACGGCCAGCGCCAGGATCCGGCTGGCGGACAGCGTGCAGGCCTGCGCGACGAGCACCCCGGCGAGCGGGCGTCGCGAGACGGTCAACACAGCGCCGTCCGATGTGTCCGAAAACTACTCGTGCGTGTCCCCATATCGAGAGTCAACGATCGAGGGCCGCCTCACGTTTCGCGTTTCCCGCAATGTAGTTCAGGCGGCGGCGACGTCCACCCCGTCGAAGGCCCCGGCCGCAGACGACCGGCATCCCCGCGTCGATCGTCGCCGCACCGGCCTCGCGCCGAATCCCCTGCTCCAGGACAAGGATCACATCGCCGGCCGGAAATGCGCCGGTGGAGTGACCCGGTTCCCGGTTGGGGTACAAGAGCGGTTACCTTCGGGACGGCTGCTGATAAGGAGACGACGACAGCGATGAGCGGGAGCGGACGCCGGCCGTCACCAGGAAGCGGGATCGAGGTCTTCGCCGTGGACCAGCAGGTCGGCGCCGACCTCGCGGCGGTCGACTGGGCGGCGACCCCGCTCGGCCCACCGGACGACTGGCCGCAGAGCCTGCAGACCGCGGTCAGCATCCTGCTGTCGTCGCGGTTCTCGATGTGGATGGCGTGGGGGCCGGAGCTGACGTTCTTCTGCAACGCGGCGTACCGCCGGGACACCCTGGGCGACAAGTACCCGTGGGCGCTGGGCCGGCCGGCCGGCGAGGTGTGGGCGGAGATCTGGGACGACATCGGCCCCCGCATCGACACCGTGCTGACCACCGGCGAGGCGACCTGGGACGAGGCGCTGCTGCTGTTCGTGGAGCGCTCCGGATATCCGGAGGAGTCGTACCACACGTTCTCCTACAGCCCGCTGCGCGACGACGACGGCGCCCTGGTCGGCATGCTGTGCGTGGTCAGCGAGGAGACCGAGCGGGTGATCGGCGAGCGCCGGATGGCCACCCTGCGCGACCTCGGCTCCGACCCCAGCGTGGTCCGCACCGAGCAGGAGATGCTGGCCTTCGCCGGCCACCAGCTCGGCCGCAACCTGCGGGATCTGCCGTTCACCCTGACCTATCTGTTCGCCGAGGACGGCGACGCGTACCTGGCGGCCGCCACCGGCATCTCCGCCGGGCACCCGATGGCCCCCGCGGAGCTCCCGGCCGGCGACAAGGACGCGGTCTGGCCGGCGGCGGCGCTGGCCGACGGCGAACCGGTCCTGGTCACCCTGGAGCAGGACGGCCTGCCCGGTGGCGACTGGCCGGAACCGCCGCAGCGGGCGCTCGTGGTGCCGCTGCTGCGCCAGGGCGGCGTGCCGTACGGGTTCCTGGCGGCCGGGCTGAACCGGTACCGGCCGCTCGACGACGGTTACCGCGGGTTCGTCGAGCTGACCGCCGGTCACGTGGCGGCGGGCATCGCCAGCGCCCGCAGTTATCAGGCCCAGCAGCGCCGGGCCGAGGAGCTGGCCGAACTGGACCGGGCCAAGACCGCCTTCTTCTCCAACATCAGCCACGAGTTCCGTACCCCGCTGACCCTGATTCTTGGCCCGCTGGACGAGCTGCGCACCGGGCTGGCCGACGCCGAGCCGTGGGTCGGTGAGGAACTGGAGGTCATCCACCGCAACGGGCTGCGCCTGGGCCGGTTGGTCAACGCGCTGCTCGACTTCTCCCGGATCGAGGCGGGCCGGATGCAGGCGCGGTTCGAGCCGGTCGACCTGGCCGCGGCCACCGCCGAGCTGGCCAGCGTCTTCCGCTCGGCGATCGAGCGCGCCGGGCTGTCGTTCGAGGTGGACTGCCCGACCCTGCCCGAGCCGGTCCTCCTGGACCGCGGCATGTGGGAGAAGGTCGTCCTCAACCTGCTCAGCAACGCGCTCAAGTTCACCTTCGAGGGCGGGGTCCGGGTCACCCTGCGCGCGATGGGCAGCAGTGCCGTCCTCACCGTCGCCGACACCGGGATCGGCGTCGCCGCGGACGAGATCCCCCGGCTGTTCGAGCGTTTCCACCGGATCGAGAACGCCCGGTCCCGGTCCAACGAGGGCAGCGGGATCGGCCTGGCTCTGGTGCAGGAGCTGGTCGGGCTGCACGGCGGGACGATCGGCGCGCAGAGCACCGTCGGGCGGGGCACGACCTTCACCGTCCAGGTTCCGTTCGGCAAGGCGCACCTGCCCGCGGAGGCCCTGGTCTCGGCGGGCGACGGCGCCGGGTTCGCCACCAACGCCGACCCGTTCCTGCAGGAGGCGCTGCGCTGGCTGCCGGAGGACGCGGGCCCGGAGCTGCAGGACGACGGGTCGGCGCTGTCACCGGCGAGCGACGGCGTCACGATCGACGGCGCCGCGCAGCCGGGCGGCGGCGCGGCCGTGCTGGTCGCCGACGACAACGCCGACATGCGCGACTACCTGACCCGGCTGCTGCGCTCGGCCGGCCACCGGGTGACGGCGGTCAGCGACGGGCGGGCCGCCCTGGAGACGGCCCGCGCCGACGTGCCCGAGCTGGTGGTCAGCGACGTGATGATGCCCCGGATGGACGGTCTGCAGCTGGTCGCGGCGCTGCGCTCGGATCCGCGGACGGCGGGCACACCGGTGCTGCTGCTCTCGGCGCGGGCCGGTCAGGAGGCGTCGATCGAGGGCTTCGAGGCCGGCGCGGACGACTACCTGTTCAAGCCGTTCTCCGCGGCCGAGCTGCTCGCCCGGGTGCGGGGCAACGTGCAGCTGGCCCGGCTGCGCAACCACCACGCGCGCTGGCGCACGGCGTTGATCGACTCGCTGCAGGAGGCGTTCTTCGTCTGCGACGAGAACGGCGCGGTCATCGAGATCAACGCGGCCTTCGCCGACATCCTGGGGTACGGGCCGGAGGGCCTGCCGTACCCGCCGGTGCCGCCGTGGTGGCCGGACGCCACAGCGGACGGCGACGCGCACGTGCAGGTGGCCGACGCGTTCACCATGCTGCTGGCCGAGCAGCAGGGGACGTACACCATCCCGGTCCGGCACAAGGACGGCCGCCGGCTGTGGGTGGCGGCCGCGTTCAACCAGGTGCACGACCCGGACACCGGCCAGCGCGTCATCGTCGGCACGTTCCGGGACGTCACCGCCGAGCACTACGCGGTGCAGCGGGACAGCGCACTGGCGGCGCTGGGCATGCGCCTGTCCCAGGCGGAGAACCTCCAGGAGGCGCTCACCCTGGTGCTGCGCGAGCTGCAGGGACTGTGGCAGGCGAAGTACGTGCTGACGGCCGTCTACAACGGCGACGCCGCGCCCGCGGTGACCGCCACCGACCCGGCCCTGCGCTGGACCGGCCTGCCGGAGGAGCGCCGCCGCACCATCATGGCGCTGCGTGACCGGCCGGTGCTGACGCCGGTCGCCGAGCCCGGGTCCAGCACCGGCATCGCCCTCGAACACCCGGACGGCGCGATGGGCCTGTGGATCGAGCTGGCCGACGGTCGCCCGTTCACCCCGCAGGACCAGACGCTGCTGGCGCTGCTGGCCGGCCACATCAGCCAGGGCCTGCACCGGATCCACCAGATCGACGAGCAGCGGGAGACCGCCCTCGCCCTGCAACGCGCCATCCTCGGGCCGGCCCAGCTGCCGGCCGGCTTCGCGGTGCGGTACGAGCCGGCGACCCGCCCGCTCAAGGTCGGCGGCGACTGGTACGACACGATTGTGCTGGCCGACGGCCGGATCGGCATCGTCGTCGGCGACTGCGTCGGGCACGGCCTGCAGGCGGCCACCGTCATGGGCCAGCTCCGCAGCGCCTGCCGGGCCCTGCTGCTGCAGGACTCCAGCCCGTCGCGCACGCTGATGGCCCTGGACCGGTTCGCCGCGCTGCTGCCCGGCGCCGCCTGCGCCACCGTCTTCTGCGGCGTGCTCGACCCGGAGACCGGCCGGCTGGCGTACTCCAGCGCCGGTCACCCGCCGGCCATCGTCGGGCTGCCGGACGGCACCACCCACCTGCTGGCCGACGGCCGGTCCTGCCCGGTGGCGGTACGCCGTACGCGCGACCGCCGCGAGGCGGAGTACACGGTGCCCGCCCGCGCCACCCTGCTGCTCTACACCGACGGCCTGGTCGAGCGCCGCCGCCGTCCGCTGAGCGCCGGCATCGAGGAGGCCACCGTCGCCGTCCGGCACGGCCTGCAGAGCCCGATCGAGGACCTGGCCACCGAGATCATGGACCGGCTCACCCCGGACAGCGGGTACGACGACGACGTCGCCCTGCTGCTCTACCGTCACCCCGGCCCGCTGGAACTGGAGTTCCCGGCCGAGGCGGGCCGGCTCGCGCCGGTGCGCTCAGCCCTGCGCGGCTGGCTCGAACGGTGCGGCATCGACCCGGCCACCAGCCAGAACGTGCTGGTCGCGGTCGGCGAGGCGTGCGCCAACGCGATCGAACACGGTCACCGGCAGCGGCCCGGCGGCCGGATCCGGCTGCGCGCCGCGGCCACCGCCGGCAACCTGCGCCTGCGCATCTCGGACAGCGGCGAGTGGAAGATTCCCGACCCGGCCACGAACCCGTACCGGGGACGTGGGATCAAACTCATGCAGGCGTTCATGCAGGGGGTCACCATCACTTCCGGAACGTCCGGAACCATCGTCGACATGCAGGCAAGGATCGCCCAATGACCACCGCGCTCACCCTCACCACCGGTTCCGGGCCCGACGGCGCGGCGGTGCTCACCGCCGTCGGCGAGATCGACATGAGCAACGCGGAGACGTTCGCGGAAGCGCTGAACGCGGCGACGGCCGCCAGCGATCGGCTGCTCGTCGACCTCACCGCGGTGCAATACCTGGACAGCGCCGGGCTGGCCGCGCTCTTCGCCCAGGCCGAGCGGATCCAGGTGCTGACCGGGCCGCTGCTGGCCCCGCTGCTGGAGATCTCCGGCCTGGCCGAGTTGACCTCCGTCCGCCAGGCCTGACCCCTCCACCGCGTGTTGCCGCGGTCGCGGTGGCCTGACCAGCCATGATCGCCCGAATCACGCGATCGGGCGAGCCGCGAACGCGCCGTGTGTGAAGTTCGGGTGCGTATCGGGCCGCAACTTCACACGCAAGTAGTCGCACCGCCGGCGCCACGCCGGGTCAGGTCAGGGTGCGGCGGTCGTCGGGGAGGCGGCGGGTCACGCCGGTCTGGTCGAGCAGCTCCAGCAGTGGCACCGCGACCCGCCGGGTGGTGCCGAGCGCCTGCCGGGCCTCGCTCAAGGTGAACGGCTGGGGGAGCCCGGCCAGCACCTCCGCGGCCCGGCCCGGCGCGCCGGCCGGCAGCAGCACGTTGCCGGTGAGCCGGACGACCAGGCCGGCCCGGACCGCCGCGCCGATCTGGCGCACCCCCAGGCCCAGCTCGGCGAGCCGGTTCGCCTCGGGCGCGGCGAACGGCCGCTCGTCCGGGTCGTCGAAGGCCCGCCGCACTGCCGCGACCAGGTCCGCCGGGGCTGCCGGCGGACCGGCTGCGACCCGCCCGTTCGCGATCCGCAGCGGCGGCCGGAGCAGCGCCTCGACCAGGGCCCGGTCGGGCAGGCCGAGCCGGCGTCGCAGGTCCTCGAGGGGCGTGCCCTCCTCGAGCGGGTTCTCGGCGGCGTGCCGGGCGACCTCGGTGGTGAGGCGGTCGCCCAGGTCCGCCCAGTGCTCCGGGTCCGCGAACCAGGGACCGGCGACCGGAGCCGCCCCCGCCGGCGGCACCCCCATCCGGACCAGGTCCTCCCGCCGGGCCAGCCGCCGCCGGCGCAGCTCCCCGGCCAGCTCCGGGACGCCGCTCATCGCCGCCAGGTCCGCCGCGCGCCGCGCGGCTGCGCCACGCCGGTTCAACGCGGGTGGCGCCACGTCCAGCACCACCACGCCGCCGGCCACCCGGTGCGCGCCGGGGTCCCGCAGCAGCGCCCGGTCGCCGATCCGCAGCGGCAGCGGCCGGGCCAGCCGCAGCCGGGCGGTGTCCGCGCCCAGCGGCCGCACCCGCACCGGGACCGCCGCCGACCCGGCATGCAGCGTGATCGTGGCCGGCAGCTCGGCCACCGGGTCGCCATGCACCCGCACGTCGATCACCTCGGTGAGCCGGAACCGTCCCGGCGTGAGCAGCGCGGCCCCGCGAGCCACCTGATCCTTGTCGACGCCGCGCAGGTTGACCGCCACCCGGGCCACCGCGCCGGCCGACGGCACCGGCGACCCGAGGACCTGCAGCCCGCGCACCCGCACCGGCCGGGACAGGCCGGTCAGCTCCAGCTCGTCACCGGTGTGCAGGGTGCCCGCGCCGAGCGTGCCGGTCACCACCGTCCCGGCGCCCCGGATCGTGAACGACCGGTCCACCCAGAGCCTCACCGGCGCCTCACCGTCCGGTGCCGGCAGCGCGCCGACCAGGCGTTCCAGGGCCGCCCGCAGCTCGTCCAGCCCCGCACCGGTGCGCCCGCTGACGGCCACCGCCTCGACCGTGCCGAGCGACGTCGCCGCGATCTCCGACGTGGCCTGCGCCAGGGCGGGTGCCGGCGGGGCCAGGTCGGAGCGGGTGACCACGAGCAGGCCGTGCCGCACCCCGAGCGCGTCCAGCGCCACCAGGTGCTCGGCCGACTGCGGCATCCACCCCTCGTCGGCGGCCACCACGATCATCGCCGCCGGCGCCGGACCCACCCCGGCCAGCATGTTCGGTACGAACTTCTCGTGCCCCGGCACGTCCACGAAGGCCACTGTCGTCCCCGCGCCCAGGGTGGTCCACGCGAAGCCCAGGTCGATGGTCATGCCGCGGCGGCGTTCCTCGGCCCAGCGGTCCGGTTCCATCCCGGTCAGCGCCCGGACCAGCGTGGACTTCCCGTGGTCGACGTGCCCGGCGGTGGCGACGACGTGCACGTCAGCGCTCCGCGGCGGCTCGGGCCACCGCCTCGTCCATCGACGCGGCGGCGTCGGCGGCTCGGGCCACCGCCTCGTCCAGCTGCGCGGCGGCGTCAACGGCCCGGGCAACCGCCTCGTCCAGCTCCGCCGGCACGCACCGCAGATCCAGGAGCAGCCGGCCGCGCTCGACCCGGCCCACCACGGGCGGAGTCCCGAGACGCAGGCTCCGGGCGTACCCCTCCGGCAATGACAAGGACCACGACGGCAGCGTGAGCTCGGGTGCGCCGCCGCCGCCCACCACCGCGACCGACTCGACCACCTCGGCCGGCACGCTGATCCGGCGGCGAAGCCGGTCGGTGCGCTCGCGCAGCGCGGCGGGATCGGCGCGCAGCGCGTGCCACGTCGGGGTGACCGGACCGGTGAGGGTGGCGGCCAGCGCGGCAAGGGTCAGTTTGTCCACCCGCAACGCCCGGGCGAGGGGGTGCCGGCGCAGCCGCTCGATCAGGTCCGCGTCGCCGAGCAGCAGACCCGCCTGCGGGCCGCCGAGCAGCTTGTCGCCGCTGGCCACCACCAGGTCCGCACCGTCGCGCAGGGTGCCGGCCGCGTCCGGCTCGTCCGGCAGCAGCGGGTCCGGTCGCAGCAGGCCGGAGCCGATGTCGGCGACGACCGGCACGCCGAGCCCGGTCAGCTCGGCGATGCGGGCCTCGCTGGTGAAGCCGCGGACCACGAAGTTCGACGGGTGCACCTTGAGCACGAACCCGGTCTGCGGGCCGATCACAGCGGCATAGTCGGCGGCCGACGTGCGGTTCGTCGTGCCCACCTCCCGCAGCCGTGCGCCGGTGGAGGCCAGCAGGTCGGGCAGGCGGAAGCCGTCACCGATCTCCACCATCTCGCCCCGGCTGACCACGATCTCCCGGCCGGCGGCGAGGGCGGTGGCGATCAGCACCAGGGCCGCCGCGCCGTTGTTGACCACGTGGACGCCGCCGGCGTCCGGGACCGCAGCCGCCAGCGCCGCCAGCGCGTCGCGCCCGCGCCGCGCCCGCCGCCCGGTGCCCAGGTCGAGCTCGACGTCTGTGTAGCCACTGGCCGCGACGACCGCCTCGGCCGCCGCTGGGGACAGGGCGGCCCGGCCGAGGTTGGTGTGCAGCACGACGCCGGTGGCGTTGAGGACGGTCCGCAGGCCGCCCGCGGTCGCCGGGAGCCCCGCCACCGCCACCTCCACGACCTGCTCGGGCGCGATCTCACCGGCGCGGGCCCGCTGCTGCGCGGCGACGACCGCGGCCTTGACGGCGGTCCGGCCCAGACGGTCGGCCGCGGCGCGGAGCCGGGCGTCAGCCAGAACCACATCGGTACGCGGTACGCGTCGCCGATGATCGTCCACGCTCGTCCCCTTCGGTGGTGTGGTTGGCGGAGGCGGACGGGAATCGAACCCGCCCGGCCCGGGTACCGGGCCGCAACAGTTTTGAAGACTGCGAGGGGCACCAGCCACCTGAACGCCTCCGCCGATCACCGTAACCGGCGGGCCCGCGGCGCGCTCATCCGGCGTACCGTCGGGGGATGGAGCGTGACGCCGCGCTCGCGGCCCTGCGGCAGAATCTGGACACCAACGACCACTCCGTCTATCACCCTGACGCGGTGCTGGAGTTCCCGCAGTCCGGTGAGCGTTTCGAGGGGGTGGCCAACTTCGAGCCCTGGCGCAACGGCTACCCGTCGGGCGTCGAGTTCCGGGTCGACCGGTTCCGCGGGGCGGCCGACCTGTGGACCGCCGAGCTGCGCCTGCGTTACGACGAGGGCCGGTGGAAGTTCGGCGTCGACATCCTGGAGTTCCGCGACGAGCGGATCGCCCGCGAGACCATCTACTTCGGTGAGCCGTGGGACGCACCGCAGTGGCGGGCGAAATGGCGCGCCGCCCGGTGACGGCGGACGTCCGGCTGAACCTCGACCGGATCCGGCACGCGGCCGCGGTCATCGATCCCGTCTTCCTCGACACGCCCGCGCTGCCGGCCACGTCCCTCGGCGAACTGCTCGGCTGTTCGCTGACGCTCAAGGTGGAGACCGTCAACCCGGTGCGCTGCTTCAAGGGCCGTGGCACGGAGACCGTTGCGGCCCGGGCACTGGAGGCCGGTGTCTCCCGGATGGTCTGTGCGAGCGCCGGCAACCTGGGGCAGGCCCTGGCATACAGCGGATCCCGCCACGGCATCGCCGTCACCGTGGTGGCGAGCCACACCGCGAACCCGCTCAAGCTGCGCCAGATCGCCGCCCTCGGCGCGTCCGTCGAGCTCGCCGGCGCCGACATCGAGGACGCCCGGGTCCGGGCCCGGCAGCTGGCCGCCGAGCAGGGGGCGTACCTCGTCGAGGACAGTCTCGACCTGGCCACCTGCGAGGGCGCGGCCACCATCGGCCTCGAACTGCTGCGCGACGTCGCCGGGCTGGACGTCGTGCTGGTCGCGCTCGGCGGCGGAGCGCTGGCGAGCGGCGTCGGCTACGTGGCGCGCGCCCTCGGCACCGACGTCGAGGTGATCGGCGTGCAGCCGCTGGGCGCACCCGCGATGGCGCGGTCCTGGCAGCAGCGCCGGGTGATCGAGACCGACTCCCTCGACACCATCGCGGACGGCGTGGCGGGCCGCTGCCCGATCCCGGAGGTCCTCGACGACCTGCTGGTGGTGCTCGACGACGTCACGCTGGTCACCGAGGAGTCGATCAAGGAGGGTATGCGGCTGCTCTACCAGCACGCCGGCCTCGTCGTGGAGCCGTCGGCCGCCCTGGGCATCGCCGCACTGCTGGCGGATCGGGGGCGCTTCGCCGGGCGCCGCGTCGCCACGGTCATCTGCGGCAGCAACGTGGAGCCGGCCGATCACGCACGCTGGGTCCTCGAACCGCTGGCCGCCCGCTGAGATTCACGGCGCCGGCTCCCCGGCCGGCCGGCACGAGGCGTTGTACGCGTTCTTCGCGGCGACCACGGCCGCCTGGACGTGGGCGGGATCGACGCCGCTGACGTTCAGCGGCGGGTGCAGGCGGCGGACCAGCTCGGCCTCGACGCTCACCGGCTCGACGTCCTCGGCCCACGTCAGGCGCAGGTGCGTGGACATCCACGCGGTGAGCCGCGCCTCGTCCCCCGGCACCAGGACGACACGATCGGTCCAGGTGGTCCGGTAATCCTCGGACGTCAGAAGCCCGGCCAGCGTACGGCGCAGGGTCGAGCTGCCGGACCGCCTCAGGTGGTTGCGCAGGATCCGGCCTCGCAGGCTGGTCGCCCGGCCGAGATAGAGCAGTCGCAGGGAGGGGTCGGTTACGTTCGCGGGCCCGGGCAGGTCGGGAAGGACCGCGGGGGGAGCCCACCACGCGTAGACACCGCCGCCCCGGGGGAGCCGCTTGGCAGCGGCGTCGAGCTGGATCGGCGGGCCGGACAGCAGCCGCAGGGCCTCCTCCGCCCGGGCTAGAGCCGGAGGGAGATCGTCGGGTCGCGTTCCAGGGGCGCTCATCGGGAGCATGGTAGGCGGTCCGGGTCTCGCCCGCGCCGGCTCAGCGGCGGGCGTAGCAGGCGGTACGGTCTCGCCCGCGCCGGCTCAGCGGCGGGCGTCGTAGGCATGGCGGGCGCGTTCCACCTCCGGGAGGCCGGTGTCGGCCCAGGTGGCCAGGTGGGCGAAGAGGGGGCCCAGGCTGGCGCCCAGCTCGGTGATCTCGTACTCGACGCGGGGTGGCACCTCGGCGTAGTAGGTGCGTGCGACCAGCCCGTCGCGTTCGAGCTGGCGCAGCCGCTGGGTGAGCACCTTCGGTGTGATGGTGGTGAGGCGGCGCGCAAGCTCCACGAACCGTTGCCGGCCGTGTTCGTGGAGGGTCCACAGGATGGGTGTCGTCCAGCGGCTGAACACGATGTCCACGACTGGCGCGACCGGACACGCCAGCTCGGGGATCGCCGATCGTTGCATGTGCCCTCCGTCACAATCCCATTACTATCCTCTGGGTACCTACTATATCGACGCTACTAGCGTCTCCGTCGGGCCGCGCGAACGACGTGGCCCGGACGGGGAGACAGACATGATCGTGGTGACAGGTGCGACCGGGAACGTGGGCCGGACACTGGTGCCGGTGCTGGCCGCGGCGGGTGCGGAGGTGACCGCGGTGTCCCGGGGCCGTCGTCCGGTCGCGGTGCCGGACGGGGTCCGCCATCATCGCGCGGACCTGGAGCGGCCGGAAAGCCTGCGCCCGGTGCTCGCCGGTGCGGAAGCGATGTTCCTGCTCGTGGAGGGCGCGGGGGCGAGCCTAGACATGCCGGAGCTCCTGCGGGTCGCCGCGGCCGCCGGGGTGCGGCGCATCGTACTGCAGTCCTCGCAGGCGGCCGGCACCCGGCCGGAGGCGGTGTCGCACGCGCCGCTGCGCGCGATCGAGGATCTGGTGCGACGGTCCGGTCTCGGCTGGACGATTCTGCGGCCGGGCGGGTTCGCCTCGAACGCCTTCGCATGGGCCGCGTCGGTGCGGGCCGGGCGCGGGGTGGCCGCTCCGTTCGGCGACGTCGGGCTGCCGGTGGTGGATCCGGACGACATCGCCGAGGTGACCGCTGCCGTGCTGACCGAGGGCGGGCACGACGGCCGCACCTACGAGCTGACCGGTCCGGCGTTGAGCACGCCGCGCCAACGGGCCGCCGATCTCGCCGCCGTGTTGGGCGAGGCGGTCCACTTCGCCGAGCAGACGCCGGCGGAGGCCCACGAGCAGATGCTGGGGTTCATGCCGCCCGCGGTGGTCGAGGGCACGCTGGCGATCCTCGGCACGCCGACCGCGCGGGAGCAGCGGATCAGCCCGGACGTGGCGGAGATCCTGGGCAGGCCACCCCGGCCGTTCGCCGCGTGGGCCGCGCGGAACGTCGACGCCTTCCGCTGACACCTCGGCGACCGAGGCCGACAGCTTGGCCGGGTGAGGCCGACAACTTGGCCGGCTGAGGCTGACAGCTTGGCCGGCCGAGGCCGGCAGCTTGGCCGGCTGAGGGACGGCCTGGTGCGGGGGGACAGCTTTGCGCGTACCCGAAGAAGGACCTTGACCTTGACACTGTGGCAAGGTCTTCACTGGGGTGCGAGGAGGTGGTTGCGGTGACCACGACGCAAGCCCTGCGGGGGTTGGAGAGCGACAGCCCGTCGGTGCGGTTGCAGGCGGCGCTGGCGGTCGGTTCGAGTCCGGACCCGGAGGTGGTCGGCGTGCTCGTCGAGCGGTGCGCGGTCGAGACCGACTTCTTCGTCCGGGACATGCTTACCTGGGCGCTCACCCGGCATCCGGCGGCGGTGACGGTGCCCCGGCTGGTCGAGCAGGTGCGGTCGGCACGTCCGCAGGCGCGGAGCCAGGCGTTGCACACGCTGTCCAAGATCGGGGACAGGCGGGCGTGGCCGGCGATCACCCGGCCGGTGCTGACCGACGCCGACGACGAGGTGGCGCGCAGCGCGTGGCGGGCGGCGGTGGTGCTGGTTCCGCCGGGCGAGGAGCCGGAGCTTGCCGCGCTGTTGGTGGGCCAGCTCGGGCGCGGCGGCCGGGAGACGCAGATGAGTCTCAGCCGGGCGCTGACCGGGCTCGGCGAGGTGATCGCGCCGGCCCTGCGCGTGGCGGCGGCGAGTGACGAGCCGGTGGTGCGCCGGCACGCGATCGCCACGGAACGGCTGTTGCGGGACCCGGACGCCGGGTTCGAACTCGCCGTCGCGGAGGCGACGCGCGTCATGGCCCGGGGAGCGCCCGGCTTCGAGGGGTGAAGGGGGGTGAGACGGCAGTGTTGATCGGCGAGGTGGCGCGGCGTTCCGGGGTGAGCGCCCGCATGCTGCGGCATTACGAGTCGCTGGGCCTGGTCCGGCCGACCGGGCGCAGCGATGCCGGCTACCGGGAGTACTCCACCGAGGACATCCGGCGGATCTTCCACATCGAGAGCCTGCGGTCGCTGGGGCTGTCGCTGCGGGAGGTCGGGCGGGCGCTTGAGGATCCCGCGTTCACGCCCGCGGGCCTTGTCGACGACCTGATCCGCCGAACCCGGGAGCGCATCGCGGCCGAGACCGAGCTGCTCACGTCTCTGCGCCGGGTCGGCGCCGCGGAGCCCGCGGACTGGGCGGACGTCCTGCGGACCGTCGCCTTGCTGCACGCGCTCGGCTCGGAGAGCGCCGGGAAGCGGCAGCGTGCCGCCCTGTCCGCGGGCCCGGTGCCGGTGGAGGCCCTGGTCGAGGCGGCACTGACCGAGTCGGACCCGAACGTCGCCGGTGCGCTGCGCTGGGCGCTGACGCAGGCCGGCGACGACAGCCTGGCCCTGCTGGCGCGGGGTCTCGACGCGCCGGTGGCCGCGGTGCGCAAGCGGGCCGTCCAGTCGATCGCGGAGATCCCGGGCGATCAGGCCGCCGGGCTGCTGCGGGCGGCCCTGGCCGGCTCCGACGTCGAGGTCCGCAGGTGCGCGGCCCTGGCGCTCGGGGCGCGGGGCGGCGCGCAGGCGGTGCCGACGCTCCTCGACATGATCGTCCACGAGGTCAACGACGTGGACGCCGCCGACGCGCTGAGCGCGCTGGCCGCCGACCCCGCGGTGACCGACCGCATCGTCACCGGCCTGGTCACCCGTCTGGCCGCCGACGCCGCCGACTCGTCCGCCCGCCGGCGGCTGACCCAGGCGCTCGCGGACATCCCGGGGGAGGGGGCGTCCCGTGCCCTGCGGGAGCTGTCCGGTGACCAGGACCGCGGCGTCGCGCTCACCGCCGCCTACATTCTCGAGCTCAGGAAGAGCGGACCGGCTTCCCGGTAGCGGTCCGGGGCAGCTCCGCGACGATCGTGATGTCGCGGGGCCGTTCGGCGGGGGAGAGCCGCGGCCGCAGCCACTCCCGCAGCTGGCCGGCGGTCAGCGAACGCCCCGGGCGGACCTCCACGGTGGCCCGCAACCGCCGCCCGAACTCGGCGTCGGCGACCGGCTCCAGCACCGCGTCGGCGACGTCGGGGTGGCTGGTCAGGACGGCGGCGACCGGGCCGGGGAAGACGTTCTCCCCGCCCGAGACGATCATGTCGTCGAGTCGGCCGTCGACGAACAGCCGGCCGGCCGGGTCGGCGTGGCCGAGGTCGCCGGTGCCCAGCCAGCGCCCGTCCGGGTGCCAGCCGCGGACCTGGATCTCGCCGATCCGCCCCGGCGGCAGCGGCGTGCCGTCCGGTTCGGCGATCCGCACCCGCACCCCGCGCGGCGCCCGGCCGACCGTGCCGGGGGCGGCCCGCAGGTCCGCCGGGGTGGCCATCGCCGCCCAGCCGGCCTCCGTGGTGGCGTACATGTTGAAGACCCGGTCCCCGAACTGCTCGCGCAGCCGCTCGCACAGGGCAGCGGTCAGCGGGGCGGCGCCGCTGACCACACCGCGCAGCGAGTCGACGGCGGGCCACCGGCCGGCGGGCAGGTCGCAGATCCGGCTCAGCTGCAGCGGCAGCGCGAACAGCAGGCCGGCGCGGTGCTCGGCAACCGCGTCGAGGATCCGCTCCGGCGCGTCCGCGGGCGTCAGGACCACCGGGGCGCCCAGGATCAGGCCGGCGCAGAGATAGGTCAGGCCGTACCCGTGGTGCGGCGGGGTAGCCACCACGATCGGCTCGCCGCGGCGCACCGGCGTCAGCCTCAGGTGGGTGGTCACCGGGCCGAGCAGCATGCCCAGTGGCAGCGGTCGGGACACGCTGCGCGGCACCCCGGTGGTGCCGGAGGTCAGCACGTACATCCGGCCGGGGCGGGGCGGCCGCGCCGGTGCGGGCGCCGCCGCGGGCCCGGCGAGCAGGTCCGGCCAGGTCATCGCGGGAAGGTCGGTAGTGGTCGCGCCCGGCTCGTGCACCAGCGCGGTGGCCTCTTCCCGGCGCAGCACCTCGGCGAGACGCCCGGCCGGCAGGTCCGGCGGGAGCAGCACCACGTCGGCGCCCAGCCGGGCCAGCCCGGCCGCCGCCGCCACGAAGCCCCGGTGGCCGGCGCAGGCCACGCCGACCCGGTCGCCGGGCCGCACACCGAGCCTGGCGGCCGCGTTCGCCGCGCACACCCCGGCCAGCGCGTCCAGCTCCGGGAAGGTGACCGGCCCGTCCGCGTCCACCAGCGCGAGCCCGGCGGGCGGCCCGGCGGCGAGTGCGGTGGCCAGGCTGCGCCCATGCCGTCGGCCCGCGCGCAGCAGCCGCATCAGCCGGCCGGGGCGCCACAGGCCGGTCGCTGCCAGCACCCGCAGCGGCTCGACCGCGTCGACGGCTCGGACCCCGGCCGCCAGCACCCGCTCCACCGTGCGCGGCATCGCCGCCGAGACGACCACGCCGATCCGGGCCCACCACGGCCACCACGACCGCCGGTGCGCCACCGCGCGGCACACGATCTCCGCCGCCTCGGCCGCCGACATCGCCGGGGCCCGGCGGTAGTGCGGCGTCGGCGCGCTCATCCGGGTGCGGACCAGATTGAGGTACGCCGTACTGACGGTGACCCGGTCGCGCCGCAACTCCACGGCCGCGCTGCCCAGCCACGTGTCGAAGGCCGCCTTCGAGGCCAGATATGCCGACCAGTTCGGCGAGCGCAGGGACAGCCCGGCGGTGGAGACGTTGACGACGTGCCCGCCGCCGGTCGCCCGCATCGCCGGCAGCAGCACCAGCAGCAACTGGACCGGCCCCAGATGGTTCAGGCTCATCGTGCGCTGGTTGTCGTGGAACCGGTCGGCGGTGTCGGCGACCGAGCGCCGGATCGACCGGCCCGCGTTGCTCACCACGACGTCGATCCGGCGATAGCGCGCCACCAGGTCCGCGGCCAGCGCGGCCGCCGCGTCCGGGGAAGACAGATCAGCCTGGTGTACGACGGCACGCCCGCCCGCCGCCTCGATCTCCGCGCGGACCTGCTCCAGCCGTTCGACAGTGCGCGCCACCAGCAGCACGGTGGCCCCGGCCCTGGCGAGGCGGCGGGCGGTCGCCGCGCCGATGCCCTCGGAGGCGCCGGTGACCAGCACGGTCCGGCCGGCGACGGCCGCCCGTAGCCGGCGTTCCCGGGGGCGCGCCCGGTGATCCCGGCCGCGATCCGTACCCACCGCCTGATCCGATTCACCGCGTCATTGTGTGGCACCGGGGCACGCCGCTCCAGACCTGCCGAGCGCCCGCACCGGTGTGTGAAGTTGTGGTCGGATCCGCACCTCAACTTCACACACTGGTTGCGGTCGTGGGGGGCGTGGGCCGCGGAAATCCGGTGGCGCCGCGACGCGGGGCGCCCTTACCGTGCCAGCGACCGTGTTGTCCGGACAAGGACGTGCCGTTGTACACCCTGTGAGACCTCCCGAGCGCTGATCTGTCGCGCGTCGCGTTTTGCGCGCCGCGCTCCTTCCTGCTGCGGATTTCTCACAGAATCGGTGTACTTCTGTGCTCGAGAACTGGGTTGTCATACCCACCTGCCTGCCCCTCGTTCGCCGCCGGTGCCACGGCTGCGCGTCCGGCCGCTTCCGGGCGAGCGGCAAATTCCGTGTCAACGCCAACCACAAGCTTCTCGACGCCTGGCTCCTGGTGCTCTGCACCGGATGCGGGGAGACGGCGAAGCTGACCATTCTGGAGCGTACGAACGTGCGCTCCATCCGGCCGGAGCTGCTGGACCGGCTGCACGCCAACGATCCCGGCCTGACCGCGGCGCTGCTGCAGGACCCGGTCCTGCAACGCCGCAACCGCATCACCCTGGACTGGGACGGTGCCTGGCGTCTCGACACCGGCAGTTCGGAGCCTTCGGGCTCCGTGGAGGTGCTCGACGTCTCGGTCCGGTTCGCGGCGCGGATCCCGGTCCGGCCGCTGCGGCTGATCGCTGACGGATGTGGCCTTCCGCGGGCCGAGGTCGAGAGGCTGCTCACCGAAGGGAGGCTCGTGTCGACGGTCCGGCTGAGCGGCACGCTCTCCGGCGACTTCACCTTCACGCTCAAACGCTGACCCGCGGGTCGCCGTCCTGGGCCTCGCCGCCGGCGCGGCGGGGCCCGGGATCTCCGCCGGGCGAGGTGGCCCGGGGTGTGCGAAAGTGCGAGGGTGACGAGGCTGACCCAATACGCCCACGGTGGCGGATGTGCCTGCAAGATCCCGCCCGGTGAGCTGGAGTCGGTGGTGGCCGGCCTGGTCGGGGCAACCCCGCCGCAGGGACCGGGCGAGCTCCTGGTCGGCCTGGACGACGGTGACGACGCCGCGGTCGTCCGGATCGCCGCGGGCACCGCGATCGTGGCCACCGCGGACTTCTTCACGCCGGTGGTCGACGACGCCTACGACTGGGGGCGGATCGCGGCGGCGAACGCACTGTCCGACGTCTACGCGATGGGTGGCGTCCCGGTCGTCGCGGTCAACCTGCTGGGCTGGCCCCGCGAGGTGCTGCCGATGGAGCTGGCGGCCGAGGTGCTGCGCGGCGGCCTGGACGTGGCCCGGGAAGCCGGCTGCCACGTGGCCGGGGGGCACAGCGTCGACGACCCGGAGCCGAAGTACGGGATGGCTGTCACCGGCGTCGCCGATCCGGCCCGGCTGATGCGCAACGACGCCGGGGCGGCCGGGATCCCGCTGACTTTGACGAAGCCGCTCGGTGTCGGCGTGCTGAACAGCCGGCACAAGCAGACCGGTGAGGTGTTCCCGCAGGCTGTCGCGGCGATGACCATGCTGAACCGGGACGCCGCGGAGGCGGCGCTGAAGGCCGGCGCGGTCTGCGCGACCGATGTGACCGGGTTCGGGCTGCTCGGCCACCTGCACAAGCTGGCCCGGGCGAGCGGGGTGACCGCGCGTGTGGACGCCGCCGCGGTGCCCTATCTGGACGGGGCGCGGCAGGCTCTCGCGGACGGGTACGTCAGTGGCGGCACCCGCCGCAACCTGGACTGGGTCCGCCCGCACCTGGACGGCGGCGGCACCGCAGAGGACGAGTTGCTGCTGCTCGCCGACGCGCAGACCTCCGGCGGCCTGCTCGTGGCCGGTGAGGTCCCCGGTTACCCGGTGATCGGCGAGCTGCTCCCGGCCCGCGATGGCATCACCGTGATCGTCGGCTGAGCCGGCCCGCTCGCAGCCGACCGTGCCGCATCCGCCCGTGCTGTCACATATGTCCGTCGTGCGAAATCGGCAGGCCCGCATCGGCGGCTGATGGGGGACGGGACTGTTCGGGGGCGGCCGGGGCCTGCCGGTTCGCCAGTCGCTCGCGCTGCGGCACGACTGTGTATTTCGGGTCCTTCGCCGACGCCATCCCGCCCTCGAAGATGCCGAAGCGGGTGGCGAGCGACGCGGTGAGCAGCGACAGCCCGCTCAGCGCCGACACCACCCGGCTGCGCCGGCCCAGCACCGCTCCCGCGACGCCCAGCGCGGTCAGCGCGCGTCCGGCCTTCAGATATTTTCCGGCGCGGCCGGTGGTGTACGGCTCGCTGAGGAGGCCCTTGGTGGTTTCCACCCGGTGCGCGCCCCAGAGTTCGAGGCCGGCGCCGAGGACGGCCATCCGCCGGGCCGGGCCGGCCTGGGCGCGGGGTGCGGCGATCAGGCCGACGCCGGCGCCGCTGGCCAGGGCGCTGCCGGCGAAGACGAACGGCAGTTCGGGGTACGCCTCGTGCCAGCTGGGCACCGCGGTGTCCGCCAGCAGCACCGCGGTGTAGGTGGCCAGTGCCGGGGCGAGGGCGGCCGCGCCGTACTGCCCGGCGGTGCCCACCGGCGGCAGCACCCGGCGGGCCAGGCCGAGCACGCCGCGTTCGGGCAGCAGCGGGGCGGCCTCGGCGACCGCCGCGACGCCGGCGGCGCCCCCGAAGGCGCTCAGGATCCAGGTGCCCACCGACATCGGCGAGGTCGGTTTCGCGACCCGCAGCATGTGGTGGAAGCGCGCCGGCCGGCCCAGGTCGTTGATCAGGAAGTAGGTGCTGGCGACCAGGGCGCCGAGCGCGGTGGTGCGGCCGGCGCGGCGCAGCGCGGGCCGGCCGGTGGCGGCGCCCCCCGCGGCGAGCAGCGCCGAGCCGGCGGCCAGACCGCCGGTGAACAGGTACGCCGCGATGTCGTGATGCCAGGCCGGCGGCCGGATGATCGGCCGGCCGTAGTAGGAGCGGAAGTCGGCGGGCGGCACCACGGCCCGGTCGCCGCCACGGCCACCACCGCGGCCGCCTCCACCATGACGCGGGCTCATGAACGTCCTCCCAGGAACGAGACCACCACGGCGGCGGCCATCGTCAGGCCGGCCAGACCGGCCCGTTTCCACATGGCCGGCAGGTCACGGGTGGTCACGATCGGGTCCGGGGGCAGGCCGTACACCTCGGGCTCGTCGAGCAGAAGGAAGAACGCGCCGTCGCCGCCGACGCCGTCCTCCGGGTCGTGGCCGTAGAGCCGGGCCTCGGTGACGCCCTGCTCGTGCAGCTTCTCCACCCGGTGCGCGGCGCGGGCGCGCAGCTCGTCCAGCTCGCCGTACTGGATGGACTGGGTGGGGCAGGCCTTGGCGCAGGCGGGGGTGAGCCCGTCGCCGATCCGGTCGTAGCACATCGTGCACTTCCACGCCCGGCCGTCGTCCTTGCGCTGGTCGATGACGCCGTAGGGGCAGGCCGGGATGCAGTAACCGCAGCCGTTGCAGATGTCCTCCTGCACCACGACGGTGCCGAACTCGGTGCGGAACAGCGCGCCGGTGGGGCAGACGTCGAGGCAGCCGGCGTGGGTGCAGTGCTTGCAGACGTTGGACATCATCAGCCAGCGGAAGTCGCTGCGCGGGGCGTCCATGGTGCGGCCGGGGAGGTCGCTGCCGGGCATGCCGAGGAACTGCGGCCCCGCCTTCGCCGGTGCGGCGGGCGACGGCGCAACGATGGTCGCGGCGGCCGCCAGAGCATCAACAGCCGGGGGTACGCCCGGAGCGGTGCCGGTGTCCGGTGCGGTCTGCGAGGCCGTCACCGCCGTCTGCGCGCTCACCGAGGGTCCGGTGGGCAGACCGGCGAACGCCCCCGGCGTGTCGGTGCCGCCGCCGGAGCGGGCCGCCGGCTGCTCGATGAAGGCGACGTGCCGCCACGAGTTCGCGGACAGCCCGCCGGTGTTGTCGTAGGACGTGCCGAGCAGGGTGAACCCGTCGTCCGGGACCGCGTTCCACTCCTTGCACGCCACCTCGCAGGCCTTGCAGCCGATGCACACGCTGGTGTCGGTGAAGAACCCCATCCGCGGCGGCGCGTCGGTCCAGCCCGCGTCCGGCGCGGGTTCGAGGGGGCCGTACAGGCTGTTGTTACCCATGACCCTCCGCACGTTTCCGGTATCCCTCGACATAGTCCAGCAGCGCCGGTCCGGTCGGGCGGCGCCCGGGCTGGATGTCGCAGGTGCCCACTTTGCTCTCCTGGATCAGCACGTTCGGGTCCAGGGTGATGCCGATCAGGTCGTTCGCCGAGTCGCCGGTGATCAGGCCCTCGTTGCCCCAGTGGTACGGCATCCAGATCTGGTGCACCGTCCGGCCGTCGATGCGCAGCGGGGTGAGCCGGTCGGTGACCAGCACCCGGGCCTCGATCGCGGCCCGCTCGGTCACCATGTGCGCCCAGCCGAGGTGCTCCAGCCCGCGTTCCGCGGCCAGTTCGGGGGAGACCTCGACGAACATCTCCGGCTGCAGCTCGGAGAGGTATGCCAGCTGACGGCTCATGCCGCCGGCGGTGTGGTGCTCGGTGAGCCGGCTGGTGCTGAAGACGTACGGGAACACGTCCGACCGCGGATTGACCGGGTTGTCCTCCCGGTCGTACACCTTGCGGGTCGGGTTCGCCTGCTGGCTGTAGAGCGGGTTGCGCACCGGTGACTCGACCGGCTCGTAGTGGGTCGGCAGCGGGCCGTCGATCAGGCCGGCCGGGGCGTACAGCCAGCCCTTCCCGTCGCCCTGCATGATGAACGGGTCGTCGCCGGAGATCGCCGCGACACCGGTGGCCCCGTCCGGCGGCCGGTACGACGGTGGCTTGGTCTTCTCGAAGTCGGGCACGTCGTACCCGGTCCACTCGCCGGCGTCGGGGTCCCACCAGACGTACTTCTTCCGTTCCGACCAGGGCCGGCCCTCCGGGTCCGCGGAGGCGCGGTTGTAGAGGGTGCGCCGGTCGGCCGGCCACACCCAGCCCCACTCGCGGGCCACCCAGTCCTGTTCGCTGCCGGGCTTGCGGCGGGCGGCCTGGTTGACCCCGCCGGAGTAGACCCCGGAGTAGATCCAGCAGCCGCACGAGGTGCTGCCGTCGGCCTTGAGCCCCGTGAAGCCGGGTAGCAGCTCGCCGGTGCTCAGGTCGTACCCATTGATCTCTTTGAGGATGTGCTCGGCGTCCGGCTCGTCGCCGCGCTCGCCGTGCACGGGGTAATCCCAGGTCAGGTTCAGCAGGCCCTGGTCGCGCCCGCGGGACGAACCGGCCAGCCGGTCCCGGACGATGCGGCCGAGGTGATAGAAGAACCAGAGGTCGGAGCGGCAGTCGCCGGGCGGCTCGGCGGCCTTCTCCCGCCACTGCAGCATCCGCTGGGTCTGGGTGAACGTGCCCTCCTTCTCGGCGTGCGAGGCGGCCGGCATGAAGAACACCTCGGTCCGGCACTGCTCGGGCACGATCTCACCGGTGGCGACCTCGGGGCCGTCCTTCCAGAAGGTGGCGCTCTCGATCATGAAGAGGTCGCGGACCACCAGCCAGTCGAGGTTGGCCATGCCGAGCCGCTGGGCCTTGCCGTGCGCCGAACCGACCGCGGGGTTCTGGCCGAGCAGGAAGTAGCCCTTCACCTTGCCGTCGATCATGTTCAGCACCTGCTGGTAGGTGCCGTGGTCGCCGGTGAGCCGGGGCAGCCAGTCGTAACCCCAGTCGTTGTCCGCGGTCGCGGCGTCGCCGAAGTACGCCTTGAGCAGACTGACCGCGTAGGCCTCGGCGTTCGCCCAGAAGCCCGCCTGCTCGGGGTGCCGGATGCCGGCGATCCACTTCTGGAACGTCTCGTGCTGCTCGTGGTGAGGCATCGGCAGATAACCCGGCAGCAGGTTGAACAGCGTCGGGATGTCGGTGGAGCCCTGGATGCTGGCGTGCCCGCGCAGCGCCATCACGCCGCCACCGGGCCGGCCCATGTTGCCCAGCAGCAGCTGGATGATCGCGCCGGTGCGGATGTATTGCACACCGACGCTGTGCTGGGTCCAGCCGACCGAGTAGACCAGCGCGGTGGTGCGCTCGCGCCCGGAGTTGGCCGTCCACGCCTCGCAGACCTCGAGGAACTTGTCCTGCGGCACGCCGCAGACGCGCTCCACCATCTCCGGCGTGTAGCGGGCGTAGTGCCGCTTGAGCACCTGGTAGACGCAGCGCGGGTCCTGCAGCGTCGGGTCACGCGGGACGTCCGGTGGGATCGGCGGGCCGTGCGACTCCTGCTCCAGGCCGGAGGCGGTCTCCCGGTCGTCGTGCGCCTCTTGCTCGTCCTGCCCCTGACCTGCTTGCTGCCCCGCGTACTGCCAGCTCTTCTGGTCGTAGACCTTGAGCTCGGGGTCGAACCCGGAGAACAGGCCGTCGAGGTCCTCGGTGTCCTGGAAATCCTCGCTGACGATCATGGACGCGTTGGTGTACGCGACCACGTACTCCCGGAAGTCCTTCTCGTTGCTGAGGATGTAGTTGATCACCCCGCCCAGGAACGCGATGTCGGCCCCGGCGCGCACCGGCACGTACGAGTGCGCGAGCGCGCTGGTCCGGGTGAACCGCGGGTCGACGTGGATGACCTTGGCGCCGCGGTTCTTCGCCTCCACCACGTATTGGAAGCCCACCGGGTGGGCCTCCGCCATGTTGGAGCCCTGGATGATGATGCAGTCGGCGTTAGCCAGATCCTGGAGGAATCCGGTGGCCCCGCCACGGCCGAAGCTGGTTCCCAGACCGGGAACGGTGGCGGAGTGTCAAATCCGCGCCTGGTTCTCGATCTGAATGGCGCCCATCGCGGTGAAGAGCTTCTTGATCAGATAGTTCTCTTCGTTGTCCAGCGTGGCGCCGCCGAGGCTGGAGATGCCGAGCGTCCGGTTCAGCGGCCGGCCCTCGTCGTCGGCGTCCTCCCAGGTCTCCTCGCGTGCGGCGAGAACCCGGTCGGCGATCATCTCCATCGCCGTGTCGAGGTCGAGCTCTTCCCAGTCGGTCGCGAACGGCCGGCGGTAGAGCACCGTGCGCACCCGGCGCGGGCTGGTGACCAGGCTCTTGCTGGCCGAACCCTTCGGGCACAGCCGGCCCTTGGAGATCGGGCTGTCCGGGTCACCCTCGATCTGGACGATCTCGCCGTCCTTCACGAAGATCCGCTGACCGCAGCCGACCGCGCAGTACGGACAGACGGAACGGGCCATCGAGTCGGCGGTCTCGGTGCGCGCGGTCAGGTCCCGCGAGCGCTGCGACTGCGCGGCGGCTCCCCGGCCCAGCGGGTCGGTGCCCGTGAGCTGCCGGTAGACCGGCCAGCCCTCGATCCACGTACGGACGCCCATGAATCAACCCTAAGCCTGCGGGCCCGGTCCCGCATCGTGGGGCGCGTCCCCGGCGGGCCGTTCTTTTCCCAGACCGAAGACGTCCGACAGGCCGGTCACCTCGACCGCCTTGCGGACGGGATAGGAGGGGTTGGCGAGCCGCAGGGTGACGCCGGCGCCGGCCGCCGTGTTGCGCGCGCTGACCAGGGCGCCCAGTGCGTACGAGTCGAGGAACGTCACCTCGGCGACGTCGACCAGCAGGAGCGAGCCGGACATCTCCGCGGCCTTGGCCGCCAGACTGTCCCGGATCAGGTCCGCCTCGGCCAGGTCGAGTTCGCCGGCGATCGTCGCGTGGACCGTGTCGCCGTCGGGATCGGTTCGGTAGGAGACTGCCGCCATCATCGACATCTCGGCAAGTCTACCCGCCTCATGATCGACCAAACCGGACGCGACGGAGTAGGGAGAAGTAATGAGCCTGCGAACGCCCTTCACCGAGCTGCTCGGGATCACCCATCCGATCGCCCTCGCACCGATGGGCGGCGCGTCGGGCGGCGCGCTCGCCGCGGCCGTCACCCGCGGTGGCGGGCTGGGCATCCTGGGCGCGGGATATGGCGACCGCGCCTGGCTGGACCGTGAGTTGCCGATCGTCGCCTCGGCCGGTGGGCCCTGGGGCGCGGGTTTCCTGAGCTGGGCGGCCGAGGTGGAACCGGTGGAGCGGGTGCTGGCCGCGGGCGCCCGGGCGGTGATGCTGTCGTTCGGCGATCCGGGACCGTTCGCCGGGCGGGTCCGGGCCGCCGGCGCGCTGCTGATCATCCAGGTGACCGATCTGGAGGAGGCACGGCGGGCCGTCGACCTGGGCGCCGACATCGTCGTGGCGCAGGGGACCGAGGCCGGTGGCCACGGCGCCCGGCGTGGACGGTCGACGCTGCCGTTCGTACCCGTCGTGGTGGATCTCGCCGCGCCGGCGCCGGTTCTCGCCGCCGGTGGCATCGCCGACGGCCGTGGGGTGGCCGCGGCCCTCGCGCTCGGCGCGGCCGGGGCGCTGATCGGCACCCGCTTCCAGGCCACCGTCGAGTCCCTCGCCGAACCGCGGGTGGTCGAGGCCATCGTCGGCGGGCGCACCGAGGACACCGACCGCAACCGGGTCCTCGACATCGCCCGCGGCTCGGCGTGGCCGCCGCGGTACACGGCGCGCACGCTCGGGCATCCGTACCTGGACCGCTGGCGGGACCGCGAGGCGGAGCTGGCCGCCGACCCGCGGGCCCGGCAGGACTATCAGGACGACGTGCGGCGCGGCGTGATCCCGCCACTGCCGGTCTGGGCGGGCGAGGGCGTCGACCTGATCACCGACGTGCCCTCCGCCGCGGATCTCACCGCCGCTCTGGCCGCCGGGGCCGCGGCCACGCTGGCCGGACTCGCGGGACCGGTCAGCAGGCCTTGACCCGCACCACCGGGGTGGACACGTCGGTGTCGTCGGTGGCGCCGTTGAAGACGACCGCCGCGGCCCCGTTGCCGGGGCGCAGCTGCCAGCGGAACGCGCCGCCCGAACGGGAGATCAACGGCTTGACGCCGGTCAACTCGGCCCAGCCCCACTGCGAGCCGGTCGACCGGTACGCCAGGTCGTCCTCGATCATGAACTCGGCGCCCAGGCCACCGGTCTCCTCGCCCTGATAGCCGGTGCCGGCGTCACCGTCGGCGTCGATGAAGACATGGTGCCAGGAGAACGTGCCGGTGAAGGTCGCCCGGAGGGTGATCGCGCCCTTCGCCGAACAGGCCGAATACGCGGTGATCCGGCCGGCCTTCGCCCCGCTGCGGCTCTTCGACGCCCCCGGCGTGGCGGTGCGGACCGCCTGGTGCGGGGTCCGGGCCGCCCGCGGCGGCCCGGACGACCCGGACGGCGCGGCGGACGGGACGTTGGCCCGGATCGCGGACTGCAGGCCGGCGAGCGCCGGCGTCGAGGACGGCGCGAACGACGGTGGTGCGACGACCGGGAAGCCCTCCGGTGCCGGGCCACTGACCGGGACGGACGGCCCGGCGCTCACCACCCGGAACGCGGCGGCCGAACCGCCGGCGATCAGCGCCACCAGCAGGCCGGTGAACACCAGGCCCCAGCGCCGGGGCTTGCGCTCGGGCGCCGCCGGCACCGCGGTGACCGCGGCCGGCTCCGGCCTGATCGGCCCGGGCGCCGCGATCCGGGCCGGCGGCCGGTTCGGGAACATCCGCCGCAACGAGGCGGCCCGCTGACCAGCGAAGTCAGCGTCACCCTCGTCCGGGCGCCCATGCGCAGCCTCACCACCCACGCCACACTCCCAATTGTCTTAAATGGTGGTCCGTGTCCGCGGGGCACGGTACACGCACAACGTGAGGATGTGACGGATGGCCTCACTATCGAGACATTGACGTGCTCTGTCGCGACTTCCCGCGTGCCGCTGCGCGAGGAGTTGCCGAGCATCGATCCGCATCAGGCGCCGGCCGGCATCGCATGCCTATTGTGGAGGAGGTCGGCACGCCGTGTAATCACGACACTGGGGGCGTCCATGCCGCTGTCGAACCACCGTATCAAGGAGCCCTACCTCGAGCTCTTGTGCCGAGGGCACGGCAGCGCCGAGCTGACCGGGGAACTCTGGCGGACCGAGTTCAGCCGCCGGCTCCTGCTGATCGACGCGATCCTGGAGGCCGCAGCCCGGCGTCCGGAGCTGATGGGCCCGCTGCCCGCGCCCCTCGCGGCCGTGGATCTGCTGAAAGAGGTCGACGACGCCGATCGGAACCTGTTCCGGCAGATCCTTCTGCACCCTGGCGTCGGCAGCTGGGCGTCCTACGTCCTGCGCCGGTTGCACGGCTTCGTCGGCGCCCCGGCACCGCTGTGGGTGGACCTGGGGATGCTGCACGCGCTGGCATTCGTGACCGCCGTGCGTGACGGCCGGGAGTGGGCGACTGCCGTACCGGCCCGCAACGGCGCCGTCATGCTGCCCACGCTGGGGATGGCGGTCCTCCCCGGAGCAGCGGCGTGGGACGTGGTCCGTGCCGAGACGCGCGACGGTGCCGTGACGTTGCGCTACCACGAGCACGAGCTGCATCTGTCCGCCGACGGCACCGCCGCGCCCGGCGACGCCACGTGGTGGGAGTTGCGCCGGATCAGTGCCGGGACCGATCCGGTCCTGAACGTGACGCTCGACGACATCGATCCGTACCGCGATCTGGGTGATCCGACCGAGCCGCGACGCCTCTCCGCCGCGGAGGCCGGACGATGGGAGCCGCTCCTGGCCGGCGCCTGGCACATCCTCTGCACAGCGCACCCGGCAACCGCGCGGGCGATGGCCGGCGGAGTCGTCGACGTCGTGCCTCTGCCCGGCAACGACTCCGGCGAGACCCGGAGCGCGTCCACGGGGGAAGCGTTCGGCAGAGTCCTGGTCTCCGAGCCGGCCGACGCGCTGTCCCTGGCGGTGGCCCTGGTGCACGAGTTCGCCCACATCCAGCTGGGTGGTCTGCTGCATCTGTTGCCGGTGACCTCCGGCGGGCAGGAGGAGGTGTACTACGCGCCGTGGCGGGATGATCCGCGGCCGCTGCCCGGACTCGTCCAGGGCATCTACGCGTTCGCCGGCATCGCGTCCTTCTGGCGGACCCAGGCCCGGCTCACCCACGACAGTTACGCGGCTTTCGAATATTTGTACGCCCGGGCCCAGGTGGAGCAGGCCCTGGCCGTCGCCGATGGCTCCGGCGCCCTCACCGCGCTCGGTGAGCGCCTGATCGCCGGGCTGACCGAGCGTGTGCGGGGTTGGGGCGAGGACTCGTTCGCCACGGCGGCACACCGGTCAGCGCGGTTGGCCGCCGCCGCGCACCGCACGGGCTGGCGCCTTCGTCATCTCCAGCCGTCCGGATCGGCCGTCGAACAGCTGCTCACCGCCTGGTCGCGAGGCGCGGACGCGCCTGTGCCGGACCCCGGATATCGCGTCGTGGCCGGGGAGAAGCGCTGGTCGCAGGCCAGGCTGCTGATGATTCGCCGGTGGCTCGCGAAGGGCCGGACGGGTGCCGCCGGAGGCGGTGACGCCGCCCTGGTGCGTGGTGACTCCGCGACGGCGGCCGCCTGCTTCCTGCAGCGGATCGAAGCCGATCCCGCCGATCTGGATGCGTGGACCGGCCTCGGCCTGGCGATCGACGCGCCGGCCGGCCTGGTCCTTCGTGACCATCCGTCCCTCGTCCGTGCGGTCCACCTCGCCCTGCGCGACCAGGACGCCCGGCCCACCGCACTCGTGGAGTGGCTGGCCCGGACCTGGGGGAGTGGTTCATGACCACGTCACCCGCGCCGCCAGTTCTCCCGGATCACGTGCACCAGCTGCTGGAACTCCGGTGAGGCGCTGCCCAGGAACAGTTCCAGCGCGCTGATCAAGGCGTCCTCGCCCTCGGGGAAGCTGTCACACGTGCGGACCATGGCGATGACATGGGTCCGTGGTGTCGGGCTGTACGGGACCGCGGACCGGATGTGAGCCGGCAGTTCGTCCAGCAGGCGCTGCCGTTCGTGCTCGTCCCTCATCCCGCGCACGGCGAGCATGCCGTCGACCAGGCGGGACATCGCAGCCACTGTCCCCGGGCCGGTCCGCCGCGCGGAGGTGGGGTTCGGGGCGATCGGTGCCGTCGCCTGGAGCAGGGCCTGCAGATAGGCCGCGGCGACCGCCGCGGCGTAGCCGTGCCACCCGTCGTCCTTCGCCGCATCGGCCAGATCGGACACGCCACGAACCATGAACCACTCGAGGCCGTGCAACCCGGCGGCGGTCGCCAGCCCGGACGCCTCCATCTCGAAACCGACGACCCCGTGTTCGCGGGCCAGCTCGTCCCGCAGCGCCGCGTCTCTGAGCAGGACGTCCGCGCTGCCCACGGCGCCACGGTGGACGACGGGCTGCCCGGGTTCCCGAGGCGGTGCGAACGCGGCGCTGCCCGTGAGCGCGGCCAGGGCCGGCTCCCAGCCCCGCTGCCCGCGTATCTCCCGCTCCGCCAGGTGGTTGTCGGCGCGCCGGATCGCCGCGGAGACCACCCCCGGCGGGCGGCGCAGAATCCGGGTTCCGTTCGCTGCACGCACGTGCCCGTAATCGACGATGCCCTCGGTGGCGCTGATGATGTCTCCCGGACGGACGCCGGCCTGCGGCGCGCCGGCGGCGATCCCGCACAGAAGAATTATTCGGGCCGAAGGAAACGACCGTGTCAGATTGGTGACAGTGGCAGCCGCGTCGCGTGTCCCGTCCCGCGTCTGCAAGGTGGCGGCGACGCGGTGCGAGACCGCGGGTTCGGCGCTGGGAATGTCGCCGACCAGGTAACCAGCCGGGTCGCCGGGCACGCGGAGTTCCCGGACGTCATTCATGACCAGCCGTACGGCGGCGAACTCCCGGGGTAACGCCGTAACGATTCCCGCAGTCACTTCTCGTGGCATCTTCGCCGCTCCTGCCTCGTCACGACATTCGCCCGGATTCGTTGCCGCGAGGGTTACGGTATAGGCCGGTTCCGGTGGGCGTAGAGATGATTGTTCCTTACCCCCGCTCGCCGTGTGAGACACTGACGTGGCTGAATGCGCGATGCGGGCCGGTGGGCCGTACGCCGGCTCCGCGGGCCGGCGCGAGAAGGGAATCAGCGCTGTGGATCTCGATCATTCGGAGATCGAAACGGAATTGGTTGATCTTTCGGTGACGTCCCTCGGTGAGTTGCGGGAGACTGATCGGAAGCTGCTGGCGCAGTCGCAGGCAGCGATGCTCGACCAGCTCGAGCACGCCCGCGCGAACATAGGTTCCGGTCCCCCGGGGCTGCGCGTGGACTGACGTGACGGATGACGCCGGGTCATGACCCGGCGTCATCCGTTCCGGACCGTCCTCACAGGGGCATCGGGTCGACGTCGCAGTCCGCTCGAAGGTTCTGCAGAGCGTTCAGGGTGGCGGGGTGACGCTCACCGAGCACTTCCCGCAGCCGTGCCAAAGTGTCCGACAGGACGCGATCCGCCTCGGCCACCCGTCCGGCGGCCCGCAGGTCGAGCGCCACGTTGACGCTGCAGGCCAGGGTCGACGGGTGGTCCGCTCCGAGGGCTCGTTCGGATCGGGCCAGAGTGTCGGTGTCCTGCTCGAACGCCTTCTGGACGTCACCGGTGGCGTACAGGTCACTGCCGTAGTTGGTGGCGCAGATCAGGGTGATCGGGTGGGCGTCGCCGAGTGTCTCGCGCAGGATGGCGAGGGATTCCCGGTCGTGTCGCAGCGCTTCGGTCGCGTCGCCGCAGAGGCGGAGAACCACTGCCAGATTGGTACGAGCCGACAGCGTGTACGCGTGCCTGGCGCCGAACAGCCGCAGGTACCGCTCCAGCGTGTCCTCGCCCAGCTTCCGTGCGCCCTCCAGGTCCCCGTCGTGACGAAGGTCGACCGCGAGGTTCTGCGCCGTGGCGATGGTGTCCGGGTAGTCGTCGCCGTACCGGCGCTGATAGCGGTCGAAGGTCGCGCTCGACAGCTGGAGGGCGCCGGGGTGGTCGCCGGCCTTGCGGCGCGCCACCGCGAGAGCCCGGGCCACCCGCAGCGTTGCGGGAGCGTCCTTGCCGAAGATGCCGATGCTGCGCAGGTACGCCTCTTCCACGTCCTTGCGCGCGCTTTCGTAGTCGCCCGATTCCCGCTTGTCGATGAGCAGGTTGTAAAGGGACAGCTGCGTGGCGTCGTTCTCGGTCCCGAGAACCGTCGTGCGGTGCCGATAGGTCTGCCGATCGAGATTCTCCGCCTCCTGGAACCTGCCCAGCAGCCGCAACCCCACCCCGACGTTGTTCGCACACTGCAACGTGACCGGGTCGTCGTCGCCGAAGGCTCGCGCGCAGGCTTCGAAAGCCTGCTTGTCGAGTTCGTACGCGGCGCGGAAGTCACCGCTCACCCGCTGGTCCAACGCGACGGTCAGCATCGCGTTCAGCGTTCCTTCGTCGTCGTTGCCGAAGGCCTCCCGGTACAGCTCCAGCGTCTTCCTGTTGAGATCGCGCGCCTTCGCGTACCGGCCGTTGACGAAATACATCCAGCCCAGCCACTTGGCCAGAAGCAACGTGTGCGCGTCACTGGGGCCCCGGTCGCGGACACGCGCTTCATGGGCCTGGACGGCGAGGGTCTCGCTGCCTTTGTGATCGCCGAAGTAGTAGAGGTACTGCACGACGTCGAAGACCAGGAGATGAACCCGCGGATCGTCCGAGTTGACGGCGTCCGAGGCGTCGACGTGGGCACGCAGGGCGCCGTACCGGTCCCAGTAGTCGCGGCGGCCCGGGTCGCTCGGGTTGGCGTTGGCCAGCAGGGTGTGCGCGCCGCGGCGCATCCGCTCCTGTTGAGCCTCGTCCATGCTGTCGGTCAGCACGAGCCGGATGAGGCGGTGGATCTGCAGCGTGTTGGCCCGGTGATCGTATTTGGCGAGAGCCAGTCGCGTGATGTCGCGGATGGCGCGCCCGATGCTGTAGGTGTCGCGCAGCATCGCGTCCAGCTCGGTGGTGATGTCGGCCGCGCTGGACCAGGTGAACAGCGCCCGGGAGATCGGTTCCGGCGCGAGGAAGGAACAGACCTGCAGCAGTTGCAGGGCGGCCGGATTGCTCTCGGCGAGTTTGCCCAGCGACATGCTCCACGCGGCCCGGACGGTGAGCCGGTAGTCCGGCGGCGGGTCCACGTCGAAGAGCTCGAGCCGTTTGTCCTTCAGAAGCTTCAGGTATTCGTCGACGGCCATGCCGGTCGTCGCGCGCCAGGCCGAGGCGGCCTCGATCGCCAGCGGCAGATCACCGAGCGCCTGGCCCAGGCGGTCGGCGTCGTCGTCGGTGAGGTCGGGATTGCGGTTGCGCAGGAAGGTGACGCTCTCCTCCCGGGTGAAGACGTCCACCTCCAGGGCGCGTGTGCCTCTCTCCCACTCGAGGTTGCGGGAGGTGACGATGATGCGCCCGGCGCCGCCGGTCGGGAAATATCGTCGCACCTCTTTGGGATCCTCGGCGTTGTCGAAGACCAGAAGCCAGTCACGATAGCCCGTGGATCCCGTGCTCAATGCTTCCTGAACAGCCGGAACCGCGATGTTCGCCTCCGGGCTGACATCCAGCTTGAGGCGCCGCGCGAGGTTGGTCAAAGAGGTGAGGATCTGGCCGACATCCTCGGCCGGAACCCACCAGACGAGGTCGAACTCCTGACTGTGGCGATGAACGTACTCAATGGCGATCTGAGATTTCCCGACACCGCCCATGCCGTGAATTGCTTGAGGCAGAACTGCCGTCTGCATTCGGATACTGAGTTCTTCGTGGAGCAATTCGAGGAATTCTTCACGACCCGTGAAGTCGGGATTCCTCTGCGGTACATCGCCCCAGACTTGCGGAAGCTTCTCCATGGCGAGCTTCCGGCTGGCGACGGGAGCCATATCATCTCCAATCTCAGTGCTCGTGTCGCCCTGGTTCGCCGATGCGGCATCGGCATCGGCCTCCACGGAGGCTCCGTCGGAAACTTCGGAAGAAATAAGCGATTCTCGCGTTTTCAGTGGATCGACCATAACAGTATTTTGGTCAGTAAACGGACGAACCCGCGCATTGGGGGTATCCTGCTCCTGGGTTCGTTGCTTCGTGTCGATCGCGGCCGGTTGGTGCGGTGACTCTGCCGGCGGTGCGTCGTCGCTGCTGGTCGCAGGTGTGGGCGCCGGCAGCACGTCCTCGACGAGGTCGAGTCGCTCCGCCACCCGCTCGACCCACGAGGTCAACTCGGCCCGTAGCGGCCCCTCCACCTCGGTGGAGATGTGGTGGACGAAGGTCAGGGCGGCGACCGCGCTCCGGGGCCCGTTGCCGCGCGCCGCCAGCGACTCGAACGTCTGGGCGATGTCGGTGGAAGGCTGCGTGAGCTCGGGGTCCGCGGCCCGGGCGGCCCGCTGCCACCTCGCGGGGTCGGCCATCTCGCCGGCGGCGCGGCGCAGCAGCTCCTGAGCCTGCTGACTCTCACCCTGCACGAGCAGGCTCGACAGGGACGCGCTGTCGATGAGCGAGCCGGCCAGCCGGGTGCCGGGCGCCTCCGGCGCCATGACGACGAGGGCCTCCTTGAGCGCGCGGAGTCCGTTCCGGGTGCTGATGCAGGCCAGGATGATCTCGATGATGTGAGTGCGGGCCTGGTCGCGCTCGGGGACGTCGGGAAAAGTGCGCACGTCACGCCTGACCAGGTTGATCAGAAGCCGGCGGTCGGCGAGGCTGGCGGTGACGGGCACGTCGACCAGTGCGGCGACGAGAGTCCTGCGAAACTCTCCCGCCGGGTCTTTCCTGGTGGCGTGCGTCAATGCGGGACCCCCCTATGCTCCGACGACACACTTCGATGGACCCATGTTCTACCCCCGGCGCCGTCCAGGCCAGGGTCCGTGGCAAATAGGCCAGCAGCGTAGCGGGTGCGCAAACTGCCGCTGAAGGCCCGATCGGCATCAGTTCGGTCATCCGGGTGATGAAATGTGCGTGCAAGTTGCATGGAAGGCGCGAAATGCCCTGCTTTCGTGGCGGCAACGATCGAGATCCACTTAGGTGGATCTTCGAACGACGTGCTCGAGAATGCGCCGGAAAATCGGATTTCCGCTGGCACTGCCGGGGTTCGGCCGGCCGCGTAGCGGTTCCGTGCGGCCGCATCGTCGCAGCTCGCCGGTTCCGGGCTGACGAGTCACCGGACCGTGTGATGACGGGTACTCGACACTGCGAGCTCCCGGGTGACACCTACCCGGCCGGGCGGCTGCTGTCGCCGTCGTGGCCGCCGAACCGAAGTCGGCCCGATGTGCCGCCGGCGCGCACCGAAAGGTCGCGGCGCATGCGCAGGCTGCGGATGTGGTCGTCGACGCGGGAGAGGGCGGCCCGCACCGTGTCCATCGGCTGGAACCCGCGCGCCCGGTAGAAGCCGATCCCGGCGCTGTCGCCCAGGAAGACCGACACCCACATCTCGGTGCCGCCCGCCGCGTGGATCTGCCCGGTGACCCGTTCCAGCAGCAGCGAGCCCAGGCCCCGGCCGCGCGACCCGGCCTCCAGATAGATCAGCGACAGCTCACCGGAGGTCGCGCCGGTCATCCCGCCACCGGCCGCGCCGAGCACCCGCCCGGCCTCCTCGACCACCTGATAGCCGAACCAGTCCGGCGGCGCCGGCGCCGCGTCCGCGGCCACCCGCGGCTCGTCGTAGAAAGCCTCGACGCTGCGCTCGATGTAGCCCGCGGGGAGCAGGTCGCGGTACGCGTCCCGGTACGCCGTGGAACAGATCCGGGCAATGGCGGGCACATCGGAGGCGACGGCCGGGCGAACTACGGCGGTCAGCGAAGATCCAGGCACGCGGGCAAGGATAAGGGCTGGCCCCGAGGGGCCGGGGCGGTGCTGGCAGGCCGTCAAGAGGCCGGCGGGCGCCGCCACTCGTTCAGGACCCGGTCGATGTCCGCGCGGATCCGCTCCCGGGCCTGCTCGCGCGGCACACCGTTCATCAGCAGCTCGTCGTAATCGGTGTCCTCGTGCCGGACCGAGGCCACCACCGCGCGGGTCACCGCCTCGGGGTCCAGCGCGCGGCCGGCAGCGCTGCGGCCCACCCGGCCACTGCCGCGCTCGCCGGTGTGCAGGCTGATCGCCGCGGCCCGGGCCGGCGGGCAGCCGGGGAACCACCGGCCGATGTGGTCGGCCAGCTCCTGCCGGAACGACTCGTCCGCGACCTCGCGCCGCTGCCGGTCGCGTTCCCGGCGGCGGGCGCGGGCGTCCTCGTCGGAGAGGCACTGCTGCTCGGCCTGCTCGATCGCGGCCCGCTCCACCAGCAGGCCCCGCCGGTCGTAGCGCCTGCGGGACCGGTTGAACCGGACCACCACCGCCGACAGCCGGCTCGCCTGTCTCGCCCGGCGGGTCATCGCCGCGTCGCCGGCCGGCAGGAACACCAGATGATCGAGGTCGGCGCAGGTCAGGCAGATCGGCCCGGCGTCCTCCATCATCAGCAGGTCGCCGTCGGCCCGTCCGCAGCCGGCGCAGGTGAAATCCCGCGCCGGCTGCACGACGACCAGGTCCGGTGGCCTGCTCTGCTTGGCGGTCAGCCGTTCCCGTTGCTGCTCCGGCAGGTCCGGCGGCGTCCAGTGGGTGCGGTAGGCCAGCTCCAGCGCGGGATCGCCGGTCGCGGTGAAGCGCAACGGCCGCCGGTCGCGGGTGGCGGCCGGGTATGCGACCTCACCGGGGCGCAGGCCGCGGCTGTCCACCCAGCGGTGGAAGACCTCCAGCGCGTCGGCGAGCCGGTCGGGGGTCACCGCCGCGATCGCCTCCAGGTGCGGCACGCGGCCCTGCTGCCAGTCCGTCACCCGGCCGGGCGGCACCCAGCCCAGCCCGGTGAGCACGTCGAGCGGGCTGACATGACGCCGGCGTGCCAGGGCCTCCTCGGCGGCGGCCGTCACCCGGCGTTCCAGCTTGGTGGCGGGCTGCATGCCCGGCAGGTTACCGGCTCGCCCCGAGGCACCGCGGCACTCCCCGCACGCCGCTCCCGCCCCGCGTCGCTCGCGCACCGTGCAGCTTCAGTGTGTGAAGTTCGGGTCCGAATCGGACCCGAACTTCACACACTGTTGTGGGGGTTTGCGTCGTGGGCGGGGGAGTGGCGGCGGGTGAAGGCTCGGGGCAGGCGGTGCTCGTAGGCGACCGCGAAGACGGCACCGCCCACCAGCAGAAGCAGATGGGCCAGCAGCGTGGGTCCCGGCGACAGCAGCCGATCGCCACCGCGGAGTTCGGCGAGCATGTTGACCACCACCAGCAGGAAGCTGCTCAGGACGCAGGCGAGGAAGACGGCCAGGCTCAGGCCGTACCGCTGCTTGCGGTGTTCGAACTGCGCGGCGTAGTCCTCGGCCTTTCCGAACTCGGCCTGCGGCGCCGTTCCGCACGCCGACGACAGCTCGTGCACCTCTTCCAGGATGCGCTCGACCTCGGGCTCGGGCAGGTGCCGGAGCCGGAGGTTGAACGCCAGAGCACGGTAGTAGCCGATCGGCCCGGCCGTCTCCGGCGCCTCCTGGGCGGGGGCATGGCCGGCCCCGGAAGCGGGGCCCGGAACGGCGCCTGTGGTGAAGGCGCGCGGCAGCCGGTGGTCCAGCGCGAAGCGCAGGGCGTCGCCGGCGAAGAGCGTCACCAGCCACACCGCCAGCACGGCCCACCAGGGCAGCAGCATCTGCCCGCCCTGCCGGCGCAGCTCGATGTTGAGGATGGTGAAGGCGCCGCCCGCCAGCCAGAAGGCCCAGTTGATCCAGCGCCTGGACGGCCGGCGGCCGGTGGCCCGCCCGAAGGTCGCCGCGTAGTCGTCAGCGGGACCGAACTCGTCCCGCGGCGCCTTCCCGGTCGATGTGGACAGGTCCCTGACCTCGCTGAGGATCGCGACGACCTCGGTCTCCGGGACGCGTCGTTGTCGAAGCTGGTAGGCGAGCCGGCGGTAGTAGCTCATCACTGTCCCTTCGCGACGGCGACTGCAGCGGATGCGGCGGACGTGACGACCTGGTTCAGCTCGGACCACTGCTGACTGAGCAGGGCCAGGTCGCGGCGCCCGGTTCCGGTGATGGAGAAGACCTTGCGAGGCGGGCCGCCGCTGTCCGGCTCCCACCGGTGCTCCACCCGCCCGAGCTCCTCCTGCCGGGCGAGCAGTGGATAGAGGGTGCTGCCCCGCAGGGAGCCCAGCCCCAGCTCGCGCAGACTCTGCAGCAGCACGTAACCGTGGGCGGGGCCGCGGTGCAGGACGGAGAGGACCACCACGGGAAGCGCGGCACGGATCCAGTCACTGGGCCACCGCTCACCGTCCATTACTAGAACGTAACACGGACTAGTACGTCAGGCGACCCAGTTGCGGGCCTTGTCGATCCGCCGGACTGCCACCGGCCCGCCCACCGCCGGCAGTGCCGCCAGCAGCCGCGTCCGCAGGTCACCCGTCTCCCGCACGACCGCCCCCAGCACCACCAGATAGGCGCATCCGTGCACCGGCCCCATCAGCGACGCGACGGCCGGCAGGTGCACCGTGGCCAGGTTGACCAGCAGCACGGCCAGTGACACCACCTCGGTCCACGCCGCGATCCGCAGCACCATCACGCCCCCGTGGTGGAGCCGGGCCGGACGATCATCAGCACCACGACGACCGCCCACAGCAGGTTGAACACCCCGGTGACCATGCCGAGCCGCGCCGCCGACCGCTGATCCACCGCGCCCGCGAGCACCGCCGACTGTCCCGGCAGGATCCGGAACACCAGCACGACCGCGGCCACTGCGGTCAGCGCCATCGACACGATCAGCCACCCGTCGGTGAGCACGCCGAGGCTGCTCGCGGTGGCCAGCCCGAAGACCGGCACGGTGATCCCGATCCCGGCGTAGACCCGGCAGATCCGGTGCAGCGTCCGCAGCACGGTGGTCCCGTGGTCGTCCGGGCCCGACGCCACCAGCCGCCGGACCGCCGGGGGATACATGCTCGCCGCCACGGTGACCGGGCCGATCGCGATGATCGCGGCGAGGACGTGCAGAGAGAGGAGCACTTTCGTCACGATCACCGAAGGTAGGAGCCGGGCCGGCGCCGGCACAGTGGCGAAAATGCCACGGGTCAACGGATTCACGCCAGCGCACGCCGACCCAGTCGGAGGATTCGATGTGTGCGGCCAACCCCTAAGGTCGGAGGGCGTGACGACGGACTACGGCCTGGGCATCGATCTCGGCACCACACACACCGCGGCCGCGGTCCGCACCGGTGGGCGGATCGAGTCGGCCCGCCTGGGCGCCCGGCGCATGGAGATCCCGTCGGCGGTCTTCGTGAAGGAGGACGGCTCGCTGCTGGTCGGCGAGGCGGCGGAGCGGCGCGGCCGGCACGAGCCGGACCGGCTGGCCCGCGAGTTCAAGCGGCGGATGGGCGACCCGCGACCGATCCTGGTCGGTGGCCTGCCGTTCTCCGCCCACGCGCTCACCGCCAAACTGCTGCGCTACGTGCTCGACGCGGTGCCGCAGCGGCCGGCCCGGGTGGCGCTGACCTACCCCGCCCACTGGGGGCCGTACAAACGGGAGCAACTTGATCAGGCGATCCGGCTCGCCGACGCCGGGCCGGTGCACCTGCTCAGCGAGCCCGAGGCGGTGGCGCGGCAGCACGCGCAGACCGAACAGATCAAGCCCGGCCAGACCTTCGCCGTGTACGACCTCGGCGGCGGCACGTTCGAGGCCGCCGTGCTGCGCCGCGAGGACGACGGGTTCGTGCTGCTGGGCACCCCCGAGGGCATCGACCAGCTGGGCGGGGCCGACTTCGACGAGGCGCTGCTCGCACACGTGCTGGGCACCCTCGACGGCGACCTGGACCGCGACGACCCGGAAACCGCGCCCGCGCTGGCCCAGCTGCGGCGGGACTGCGTCGAGGCCAAGGAGTCGCTCTCCTTCGACACCGAGACGACGGTCCCGGTGGCGCTGCCCGGCCGGCACACCCGGGTCCGGCTGAGCCGGGCCGATCTGGAAGCCCTGATCCGGCACTCGGTGCGCGAGACCGTCGACGCCACCCGGCGCGCCCTGCGGTCGGCCGACGTCCAGCCGGACGAGCTGAGCGCGATCCTCCTCGCCGGCGGCTCCTCCCGGATCCCTCTGGTCGGGCGCGCTCTGGCCGACGAGTTCGGCCGCCCGGTCGTGGCCGATTCGCACCCTGAGCACAGCGGCGCCCTGGGCGCCGCCTCCGCAACCGCCCCCGCCGGAACCACCGCTCCTGCCGGAACCATCGCTCGAGCCGGAACCACCGCTCCAGCCGAAACCATCGCCCCTGCCGGGACCACCGCCCCCGCCTCCGCGGCCACCGCCGGCGGCGCTGTCACGGTCGAAGCCGCCGACAGTGGACCGGCCCACACCGCCGCGGCCGCCGGTGCCCCGGTAGCCACTACGCCCTCGCCGGTCTACACACCCGCGCCGCGGCAGCACCAGGACTTCACCGACCTGCGCACACCCGCCGACCCCTGGGCCGCCGTCGAGGCCGCCGAGGCCGCCGCCGCCCTGGCCGCCGCCGCCGAGGCCGAACAGATCACCCGGTCCGCGACCACCACCCGGATCCCCGGCCCGCGCACGCCCGACCCGATCCCGGACGGCGAGCCGAGCACCCAGTTCATCGCGGCCACCGACACCGCGCCGTACTCCCCGCACCCTGTCCACCAGCCCGGATCCGGCCCGGACCAGGTCCCGGCCGCGACCCGGCGCCGTCGCCCCCTGGTGATCGCCGGCGTCACCGTTGTCGCCCTCGCCGCGACCGCCACCGGCATCGCGCTGAACAACGCCCGCAAGGACAAGCCCCGCACCACCCCCGGCGCGGCAGTCACCGCCTCCGCCTCCGCCCCCGGACCGGCTTCGCTGCCCACCGACACCATGCTGATCCGGGCCGACACCGGCGGTGACATGAACGGACCCGGGTGGGAGCCCCGCATCCAGTACTTCGACCCGGTCGCCGGCGCCCGCAAGGACCTGCCCGGCACCGAGGCCGGCGACACCCTCCCGCGCTGGTCGCACGACCGCCGCCAGATCGCGGTGACGCACCGCAAGGGCCGCAACAGCACGATCTTCGTGATGGGCAGCGACGGCGCCGGCCGCCGCCCGCTGATCGACGGCGTCTCCAGCGGCCGGGTCGCCTGGTCCGCCGACGACACCAGGCTGGCCTTCGTCAAGAAGGCCGGCACGTTCAACCAGATCTTCGTCATTCCGGTCGACGGCGGCACGCCGAAGCAGCTGACCCGCTCCAAGACTCTCAAGGACGACCCGGTCTGGTCGGCCGACGGCAGGTCGATCCTCTACTGGGCCGAGCGGAACGGGACCCGGTCCATCTTCGCGCTGTCCGTCGACGACCCGGACGAGCCCGGCCGCCCGGTCACCACCGCGGCGCACGGCAACGCGGTCGACCCCGCCGTCTCCCCGGACGGCACGAAGGTGCTGTTCACCAGGGAGATCGACGAGGACAACACCGACGTCATGCTGATCGACACCGCCGGCGGGCAGGCGCGCCCGGTCGCGGACAGCCCGGCCCGCGAGATGGATCCGACGTGGTCACCGGCGGGCGACTGGGTCGGTTACGTGCGCGGCGACTACAACCGCCCGCAGGTCGTGGTGGAGCGCCTGGACGGCTCCGAGGAGAAGAAACTGACCACCGGCGCGGCCCGGGAGGGTCACCCGTGCTGGTTCTGACGGCTTTCTCGCCGCTTTAAGGCCCTCTTATGGAAGTCCGGAATACGGTCCTGCCATCCGTAGTCCGACGAGCCATACGAGGTGCTCATGGTGACAGTCATGGTCGCCGACAGGGACGCCGACCGGCGTCCCGGGCGAGGCCGGCCGCTCGACCTGCTGGTCGGGCGGAAACTGGAGTACGTGCTGCTGGGCCACGCCGTCGTGCTGGGGTTCACCGGCGGGCGCCAGGTCCTCATCGAAGCCGTCGCCCACCTGGACGGCCCGTACGGCCGGGCCGATGTGGAGCCCGGCGACGACCCCTCGGACGCGCTCGCCACTCTGCTCGGTGACGTGGTCCGTGCGGCCGGGACGACCGACGCGGGCGAGCTGAGGATCACCTTCGGCGGTGGCGCCGAGGTCCTGGTCGACGTCGACGCCGAGGCCGAGTCGTGGGCGGTCACCGGCCCGGACGGTTTCCTGATCGTGTGCCTGGCCCGCGGCGAGCTGGCCGTCTGGGGCGACCTGCCGGTGGACGGTCAGGGCGCCGGCGCGTAGGAGCCCTTGCCGGCGCGCTTGACCGCGTACATCGCGTGGTCCGCCTCGCGGATCAGGGCATCGCCGTCCCGGGCCGCTTCGGTGGCCACGGCGATGCCCACGCTGGCGCCCACCCGGGCCGGGGCGGCGCCGGAGATCGCCACCGGCTGCTCGACCGCCGCGACGATCCGGGCGGCGATGCCGTGCGGGTCGTCGCCCGAGCTGATCAGGACGGCGAACTCGTCGCCGCCGAGCCGGGCAACGGTGTCGGTGGGGCGTACGCAAGCTGTCAGTCGCTTGGCGATCTCGCGGAGCAGGGCGTCACCCGCCGCGTGGCCGTGCTCGTCGTTGACCTGCTTGAAGTCGTCCAGGTCGATGAGCATGGCGGCCACCGGGCCGCCGGTGGCCAGCGCCGCGTCCAGGCGTTCGGCGTAGAGCGACCGGTTCGGCAGGCCGGTGAGGCCGTCGTGGAAGGCGTGGTGGCGCAGCCGGGCCGCCAAGGCGTCGCGTTCGGCCAGCAGGACGCGCAGCCCCTCCTGGGACTCGTGCAGCTCCCGCACCTTGGAGTCGAGCTCGCCGAGCAGGCGCGCGTTGTCCCGGAACGCGGTGAGCTGCCGCAGCACCACGAGCAGCGTGCTGACCGCGGTGCCGGCCAGCGCGACGGGCACCGTCGACGGGTCCGGGCGCACGACGGCGACAGTGAGCAGCAGGTACGTGACCGCGATCGCCCCGTACGGCAGAAAGCTGTAGGGCCGGCGCCGCCACGGCCCGGACGTGCTCGCCCGGCCGGCCGCCCGGGTCTGGTTGACCCGCAACGCGATCACCAGCAGCGCGTGCGCGGCGACGGTGCAGGCGAGATACCAGTGCAGCCGGTCGCCGTCGAGCCCGTCGCGGGCGACCGCGTCGGCGGCCGACTTGAGCACCGCCCCGCCGGTGGCGATCAGGCCGCACGCCCGGGTGAACGGCGCGGTGCCGGACATCACGAGCTTGGCGACCACGAAGACGCAGAGGAGCAGGATCACCGGCCCGGCCAGCACCGGCGCCGCCATGTCGAGCAGGGCGCCGGGCCGGTCCGGCACGACGAGATGCCAGCCGACGACGACCGCGGCCACCATGACCGTGGCCAGGTCCAGCCAGAAGCGGGTGCGTTCCCGGCGCGAGCCGAAGCCGAGCGGCACGGTGAGCAGGGTGAGCATCAGCCCCGCGCTGCCCAGCGAGAGGGTGGCCAGGTGCACCGGCCCGCCGGTGGCCGCGATGCCGGCGGCGGGGTCGGCGACGGCGATGGCCACCTGTGTCAGGTCGCCGGCCAGATAGATCGCGCCGGCTGCCGTGACCGACCACCAGAATCGGCGGAGGGCGGCCGGGAGCCCGGGCGTCCGTGCGGTCGACCGCGCCACCCCGATCAGGCACACGTGGAAGGCGGCGACCGCGAGCCAGGCGGCCACCACCGGCAGCAGACCGGCGGCGAAGAGCGTGACCAGGCCGGCGGCGCCGGCCACCAGGCCGAGGAGCAGGCGGTCCGCGCGGGCCTGGCGCCACCGATGCACTGTCACGTGGGGCTCATCGGCAGCGCGCCGCCCCGGTTCAGGAGGACGGCGCGGAGTATTTCAGCCGGTTCCCGTTCTCAGGCGGGGCCGACCAGTTCCGTGATGCGGGCGGCGTCGCCCCAGGAGAGGGTGTAGCCCGCGCCGCCGTGGCCGTAACACGCGAACACCGGCCGCGGGTGCCCGGCGACGGCCTCGCTCCGGACGCTGGACCGGGCCGGCCGCAGCCCCACGGCGCGGGTCAGGATCGGCTGCCCGGCCAGGGCGGGCACCAGCTCCCGGACCCGGCTCAGGATGCCGGTCTCGATCTCCGGGTCCACCCGCTCGTCCCAGGAGCCCACCTCGCCGGTGCCGCCGCAGACGACGTCGTGGGCGCGCGGCACGACATAGGTCAGGCCGGCGGGGTTGTCGTCGTCGATGACCCACTCGGTCAGTCCCGGGTTGGCCAGCCGCACCACCTGCCCGCGGATCGGGAAGGCCTCGGTGTCGTCGCCGAGCAGCTCGGCCGAGCGCAGGCCGGCCGCGACCACCAGCGCGTCACCCGTCACCTCCGCCAGCGACCGCACCCGCCCGGTGCGGATCCGGACGCCCAGGCCGAGCACCGACGAGCGGAGCCAGTCCAGATAGGCGTCGGTCTGGACCAGCGGCACCGTGCAGCGCACCCCGGACGGGACGACCTCGTGGTGGGGCACGGCGCGGGTCCAGGAGGTGTCCGGGTCGGACCGCCGGATCAGCACCGTGCCGGTGCGCATCCGCACCCCCGTGCGGTCGTCCCGCGCCAGCTGCTCCAGGCGCTGATAGGTGACCCGGGACGAATCGACCACCGGGCCGGAGACCCGCACGTCGTGCGGGAACCAGATCGCCGCGGCCACCGCCGAGACGCTTGCCGACGCGTCCCGCTCGGCCACGATCAGCACCTGGTGCCCGGCCGTCGCCAGCTCGTGGGCGATGGTCAGCCCGATCACCCCGGCGCCTATCACTGTCACGTCGGCCACGGCGTCGACTGTAGCCGCCTTGATCAGCCCGTCGCGGCGGGCCGCCAGGTGAACTCCGGGCCCCGGGTGGTGCCGCGGGGCAGCAGCGGCCGCGCGGTGTACTCCCAGGTCTGCACGACCACGTAGGTGCCGGCGCGGGGCACGGTCAGCTCGGCCGGCCCGCAGCTGTGCTTGATCGCGAAGTCGGTGAACATCAGGCCGGGGCACCGGTGCGGGCCGGCCACGATCTCGTCGGTCGCGGCGTCGTGCACCGCCACCGAGATGTCGGCCTGGACGCCGGGCGCCGCCTCCATGTCACCCATCACCTTGATCGAGGGCCCGAGGGCGTGGCACGGCTGAGCCAGCACCGGATGCCCGAGCGCCCAGGAATACTGCTCGCCGCACGTCCAGGGGCCGAACTCGACCGAGCCGCCCGCCCGGCCCGGCCCGGCGGTGACCCCGATCCGGCCCGGCCCGGCGGTGACCCCGGCCTTGCCGGGGTCGGGCGCCGTCTCGGGCCGCACGTCGGGACGTGCCGCACCCGAAGGCGCCACGGTGCTGCCGGCGGCGCTGCGGCCCCCGGCGGCGAAGGCCGGTGGCGTGGACAGGCGGTTCGCCGCCGCGGACGGGACGGGCTGCGGGGCCACGCTCGCCGCGCCCTCGCCGCCCGGCGCCGGCAGGGCCTGGGCGGTGACCGGGGCCGGCGTGTCCCGGTCATCACGCAGCTGCCACGCGTGGTAGCCGCCCCACCCGGTCACGGCCAGCGAGCCGGAGACCAGCGCCAGCACCAGGCCGTGCCGGCCCCACAACCAGCTCCGCGGACCGTTGGCGGGGCGCTGCCGGCGGGCCGGTGGGCGCGGCTGCGGCCGGGGCAGGCCGGTGGAGAGCCCGCGGGGCTCGGTGGGCACCGCGTCGGCCGGCACCGGCAACGCCGGCACGCCGGTGGTGCGGCGGGCCAGTTTCCGCAGCCGGTCCGGCAGCTCCTCGGCGGCCGGGCGGCGCTCCGGATCCTTGTCGAGGCACTCCACGATCAGGGCCCACACCTCGGCGGGCACGCCGGCCGGCTCCGGGGGCGGGTCACCGAGGTGACCCTGCAACACCGCGAACGGCTCCCCGACGTACGGCGTACGCCCGCAGACCAGCTCGTACAGCGTGACGCCGAGCGCGTAGACGTCGGCCGCCGGAGTGGCGTCCCCGCCGCTGATGGTCTCGGGCGCCATGTAGTGCGGGGTGCCGATGATCGCGTGCGGGGTGGTGAGCCCGGCCGTGTCCAGGACGCGGGCGATGCCGAAGTCGGTCAGCCGTACGCCGGGGTCGTCCCCCGCACCGCTCAGCAGGATGTTGTCCGGCTTGATGTCGCGGTGCACCACGCCGAGCGCGTGCGTCTCGGTGAGCGCCTCCGCGACCTGCGCCAGCAGGCGCGCGGCGTCCGCGGCCGGCAGCGTGCCGGCGGCGCGCAGCCGGTCCCGCAGGCTGCCGCCGGCCACGAAGTCCATCACCAGGCCGATCGACTCGCCCACGCTGAACAGGTCGCGGACCCCGACGATGTTCTCGTGCCGCACCATCATCAGGATGGTCCGCTCCTGCACGAAGCGGGTGACCAGCTTGGGCTGGCGCAGCAGCCCCTCGTGCAGGAGTTTCACCGCGACCTGCTCGCCGGTGGTGCGGTCGACGCCACGCCACACCGTTCCGGTGGCGCCCTGCCCCACCGGGCAGACCAGGACGTACGAGTTGCCGACGCACCGGTCGGTGAGGTCGACGGTGCCGGGCACCGCGGAGCCGGGGACGGACCCGTTGTGGAATAGGGGTGACTGCACGTGTTCGCCGAGTCCTTTCTGCGCCCGGGACGGACCCGGGAGGAGGGGGATCGAAGCGACGACGATCGTCGCGGCGCCCGGGACCGGTGGCAACGATCAGCCGCCCGAATAGCCAGGAAATGTCATGCTCGGTAACGGGTCGTCACCCGGCCGGTCACAGCTCGTTAGATCTCCCACTCGGCTCGCGGACTTGCCGCACGCAGCGTGGGGATTTCGGGCGTGGAGCGCACCTGAAATCACCATGTACTGCTTTCAGGCGGCGCTGGTCCATGCCGCGAGGCTGGCCAGCACCGCGCGCAGGTCGCCGGTGCCCTGGTGGATCCGGCGCTGCCGGGCGGCGCCGTCACCGGTGTGCCGCAGCCGGGCCAGGCCGTCGACGGTCAGGGTGAGGTCGCCGGAGGCGAGCAGCGCGGGGCTGACCGTGGCGAAGAACTCGTCGACCAGGTCCCACGCCGGGCGGGCGTGGCCGAGGCGCAGATCGATGAGCGAGCCGCCGAGTCCCTCGTGGGCGGCCCGCCAGTGCGCGGCGGCGACCACGGAGTCGCGCAGGTGCGGGGCGGGGTGGCCGTCCAGGACGTCGGTGACGGCGGTGGCCACGGCGGCCCGGATCAGCGCGGTGACCAGAACGGCGTCGGTGACGTCTGTGCAGACGTCACCGACGCGGATCTCCACGGTCGGGTAGGTCGGTGACAGCCGGGCGTACGAGTAGACGGTGGCCTCGTCGAGCAGCACGCCGGCGTCGAGCAGCTCCGCCACCGTGTGGTCGTGGTCGGCCACGCCGGGCCGGCGCCGCAGCTGCAGGGACCGCCAGCTGGCGTGCCCGGTGTCGGACCCCTCGAAGAACGGCGAGTTGGCGGTCATCGCCTGGATCACCGGCAGCCAGACCCGGATGTGGTTGCGGACCTGGACCGCCAGTTCGCGGTCGGGCACGCCGACGTGCACGTGCATGCCGCAGACCGCCGGGTCGAGCGCCACCGGGCCGTACCGGTCGACCAGGTTCTGGTGCTGCTCGCCGGCCGGGACGTCGCGGTCCGGTTCGCCGATGGGGGTGGCGCCGATCGCCACCAGGCGCGCGCCGGCCGCTTCGGCCGCGGCCGAGGCGGTGGCCCGCAGCGCGGTCAGCTGCCGTCGCACGTCGCGCAGGTCGGTGCAGACGCCGGTGACCAGTTTGATCATGCTGCGCCGCATCTCCGGGCGACTCTGCCCGCGCAGCCGCTCCGGCAGCAGGCCGCGCACCTCCTCGGCGACCGGGACGTTGCGGCCGGTGAGCGGGTCGAGCAGCAGGAATTCCTCCTCGACCCCGACGGTGAAGACCTCCGGCACCGGGCTGCCGTCGATGATCGCGCTCCCGGTGGTGATCGTGGAAGTCATCGCGAACCGTCCTCTCGACATGCGCCGGGGTCCGGCGCGGCGGGGTGGCTACCCCGGCCTCACGACCGCAAACGGCTCATGATCCGGCCCCGGGGGGCCGATCGGCGGGCGTCGTTTGAACTGATCTGTCACGGGCACTCCGGTGCCGGGTTCCGCGGACCAGGGGGTGAAGCATGTCGTTCGGGCAGACTGCCGACGTGGTGGTTCAGTGCGCCGGCGATGCCGGCGCTGTGCGGGAGGACCTTGACGAGATCGCCGAGCGTTACGCCCGCGAGCGGGACGCGGCCGACGACGTCCGGGCACGCCGGCTGCGCGACGAGATGATCCGCGTGGGCCTGCCGATGGCCGGGCGCCTGGCCCGCAGGTACCGGGGCCGCACGGAGCCGCTGGCGGACCTGGAGCAGGTGGCCCGGCTGGGCCTGGTGAAGGCGGTCGACCGCTACGACCCGCAGCGGGGCTCCTTCACCGCGTACGCGATGCAGACGGTCGTCGGCGAGCTGAAGCGGCACCTGCGGGACCGGAGCTGGGCGGTGCACGTGCCCCGCCGGATGCAGGAGCTCGCGATGGCGGTGACGCACCACGAGGTCGAGCTGACCCGGGAGCTGGGCCGGCCGCCCACCGACGCGGAGACGGCGCAGCGGGCCGGCCTGGCGGCCGACGAGCTGGACCAGGCGCGGGTGGGTGCCGGCGGTTACCGCGCGTTCTCGTTGAACATGCCGATCGGGGACGGCAGCGCCCAGTTCGGCGACCTGTTCGGGGCGCCGGACCCGTCGATGGAGAAGATCGCCGACCGGCTGTCGGTCACCGAGCTGATCAACTGTCTCCCCGGCCGGGAGCGGCTCGTGGTGATCTCGATCTACTACGGCGGCCGCACCCAGGCCGACATCGCGGCCGAGCTCGGCATCTCCCAGATGCAGGTCTCCCGGATCCTGTCGCGGGTACTGGCGTGGATGCGCGAGGGCCTGCTGACCGACCGGGTGCCCCGCTGGGCGGCGGGTCCCGAGCGGTGGGAGGCGTCGTTCGAGGTGCGGGCGGCGCTGGCGCCGGGCGGCGAGCTGGCGGTGACCGTCACCGGCGAGGTGGACCGCGACAACGCGGGGCGGCTGCAGACCGCGCTGCTGGAGCTGGTCTGCCGACAGCCCGCCGGTCATCGGGTCGTCCTGCAGTTGGGCGGGGTGCCGCTGCTGGACGCGGCCGGGGTGCGGGTGCTGCTGAAGGTGTACGAGGCGGCGGGCGCCCGGGACGTCACGGTGACGGCGGCCGGGCTGAGTCCACTCGTCCGCCAGATCGCCGCCGTGTCGGGGCTGACGCCGATGCTGGCGCCGCAGGACGACTGACGACCGCGCCGGTGAACTTCGCACCGGCCGAGAAGCCGCCGTCCGTATGATATCGATGAAACGCGATGCGGGCCTACGCTCCTGCTGTGCCCGCAGCCCGTCACACCTCGCGCCCGGTGGGGTTCGCTGTCGTCGCGTTGACCTACGGGCTGGCCGGTCTCGCGGCGTGGGCAGCGGTCCTCGCGCTCCCGGGCCGGCACCCGTTGCCGGTCACGTTCGTGGCCGATGTCGCGGCCACCGTGGTCGTCTTCGCGGCCAGCACGGTGGTGGCGAACGCGAGCCTCTACGACGCGTACTGGAGCGTCGCCCCGGCGGTGATCGTGGTGGCGTGGGCGTGGCCGGTCACCACCGGGCGGCAGGCGGCGGTGGTGGCGCTGGTGCTCGCCTGGTCGATCCGGCTGACCGCGAACTGGGCCTGGTCGTGGCAGGGCCTGAGCCACGAGGACTGGCGTTACGTGCGCCTGCGCGAGCAGCGGGCCGGGTGGTTGCCGTGGTGGCTGGTCAACCTCGCGGGCATCCAGATGATGCCGACGCTGGTGGTCTTCACCGGTCTGCTCGCCGTCTGGCCGGCGGTCACCGTGACCGGCCGGCCGTTCGGAGCGCTCGACGTCGCCGCGGTGCTGGTCACCGGTGGGGCGATCGTGATGGAGGCGACCGCGGACCGGCAGTTGCACCGGTTCGCCGGTGATCCGGCCAACCGGGGACGGGTCATCGACCGGGGGCTGTGGCGCTGGTCCCGGCACCCGAACTACCTGGGCGAGATCACGTTCTGGTGGGGTCTGTGGCTGTTCGGGCTGGCGGCCGCGCCGAGCTGGTGGTGGACGGTCGCCGGGCCGGTCACGATGGTGCTGCTGTTCACGTTCGTCAGCGTGCCGATGATGGAACGCCGCTCGCTGGAACGCCGCCCGGACTATGCGGAACACATGCGCCGCGTCCCGGTGCTGCTGCCCTGGCCGCGCCCGTAGTTCAGCGCCGGGGGACAGGGCCGGTGGACTCGCGGACCACGAGTTCGGTGGCCAGCTCGACGTGCAGGGCGTCGAGCTCGTGCCGCTCCAGCAGGCGCGACAGCAGGTTGACGGCCATCCGGCCCATCTCGGCCAGGGGCTGGCGGACCGTGGTGAGCCGGGGATGCGTGGCGCGGCTGACGTCGATGTCGTCGAAGCCGGCGATCGACACGTCGCCGGGCACCCGCAAGCCGCGCTCGGCGGCGGCGCGGGCGGCGCCGACGGCCATCTTGTCGTTGAACGCGACGATCGCGGTCGGGTGGTCCGGGACGTCGAGCAGTTCGCAGGCGGCCCGGTAACCGTGGTCCTCGCTGGGTTCGGGGACGAAGCGCATGAGTTCCGGCGCCGGCAGCACGCCCATCTCGGCGAGCGGGGCGACATAGCCGGCCAGCCGGTTGTCGTTGACGAGCCATTCGCGCGGGCCGCCGATGATCGCCACCCGCCGGTGCCCGAGCTGGACGAGGTGGGACATCAGGCTGCGGGCGCCGGCGAAGTGGGCGGCGGAGACGGCGACGACGTCGCGGGGCGGGGGTAACCGGGGGTCGACGACGACGAACGGGAACTGCCGGTCGCGGAGCGCGGCCAGTGCGGCCTCGTCCTCGGGCGGCAGGATCAGCACGGCGCCGGCGATGCCGGGCTGGTCGGGGAGGCCGCTGAGCACGTCCTTGTCCTTGGCGGCCCGCCCGGCGTTGAGGACGATGCTCAGGCCGTGCAGGTCGGCGGTCTCGGCGATCGAGGAGACGATCAGACCGAAATAATCGGTGAGGACGTACGGGCAGCGCAGGTACACGGCGCCGGTGGCCTCCTCACCGGTGCCCTTGCGGCCGAGCCGGTCGGCCGCGTCGAGGACCCGGCGTCGGGTGTGCTCGGCGACGTTCGCCTGGCCGTTGAGGGCGCGGGAGATGGTCGCGATGGACAGGCCGGTCTGGGCCGCGAGGTCCCGCACCGTCGCACCTCGCGTCACAACGCTCCCTGTCCTCGTCAGCGCCTCTCTCTGCTGTTCCGCAGCATAACGGCCGCGGGGCCGCACCGCCGTCACGGCGGTGCGGCCCCGGGCGCCGCTACCTCACGGGCCGCTGGTCAGGTGCGTGACCTGACGCGCGCTGTTGACCGTCAGGCCGCTGTTGTTGATGACGCGGCTGATCGTGCCGGTGCCGCCCAGCGAGACGGTCACCATGTTGCGGAACTGCACCCCCGGCTTGACCGGCACCTCGAACGCGCGGGCGTTCACCACCGACGGGTTGACGTTGAAGTAGGCGTAGGAGCCGAGGCCCCAGGCCTGGTGGTTGGTGACCGAGTCGGCCACCTTGTACGCCGCCCATCCCTGGGTCGAGCCGTTCATGTAGGCGGCCTGGTTCGGCGGGTCGTACGGCATCTCGTTCTGATAGAAGTAGGTCCGGCCGTTCTCGCCGTTCCAGATGGTCTGGTATTTCTGGTAGTGCTCGACGAACAGGCCGTAGAACGTCACGTCGTCACCGTTGACGGTCAGCCCGTTGTCCGCGGTGTTGATGTTCCAGCCGACGGTGCCGCTGTTGCCGTGGTCGGCACGCCAGATCCAGGTGTGGTCGCCGATCACGTCGTCGCTGTTGATCTGCAGGCTGATCGAGGCCTTGCCGGCGATCGAGCCGCCGATCCGGAAGAACACGTCGTGCAGCGAGGTCGGGTTGGCCGAGTGGTCCGCGGACGACCCGTTCGGGCCGACCTCCATGAGCATCGGCGAGTTGGTGGTTCCGGCGTCGAACATGATGCCGGCGACCTTGACGCCGTCGACGTCGGCGACGCGCATCGGCACGATGCCGTTCTGCGGGACGAACGTGGCCAGGCCGAGGCCGAGCACCACGGTGTTCGGCCGGGTGATGGTCAGGGTCTGGTCGAGGTTGTAGGTGCCCGGCGTGACCAGCAGGTGGCGGCCGGCCGCCAGCGCGGCGTTGATGGTCGCGGCGTTGTCGCCCGGGCGGACGATGTGGAACTGGCTCAGCGAGATCGACTCCCCGGCCGGGGTGCCGTTGGCCCAGGTGGTGCCACTGGCGTTGCGGCGCAGTGCGGGAACGAACACGTGGTACGCGCCGGCGCCGTCCACGTAGAGATAAGGCTTCTCCCGGACGACCGGCGCCTGCCCGATCGTGGTGTACGGCGGGTTCGGGAAGCTGTTGCCGGGTGCGCCCTGGACGCCGACGAAGACCTGGTTCCAGTTGGAGCCGGTCCAGCTGCCGATCTGCGAGTTCCGGGTGATCCACTGCTGCTGCGAGCCGGAGTCGATCTGCCCGTCGATCTTGGAGTCGGAGATCCAGCCGCCGGACGACCAGCCGCCGTCCGAGAGCGCGAGGTTGCCGCGCAGGTGCATCCGCCGGTACGGCGCGGCCTGCGACACCGACCAGCGGTCCTGGCCGCCGGTCGGGTTGACGGCGAGGCCCTCGGCGGCGCGCCAGAAGTTCTGGGTGGCGTTCTGCGAGCCGTCCGGCCACCAGTCCGCCTCGACGTGCACCCGGCCGTTGATGGTGGTCTGGCCGGGGACGAGGCCGAGGCCGGCGACCTGGGTGAAGAAGCCGACGTTGGCGTCGACGTTGTAGGCGCCCGGCTTGAACAGCATGGCGAACCGCTGCGGGCCGAACTGGTTGGTGACCTGCTGGTTGAAGACCTGGTTGAGCCGGTTCTGGATGGTCGACGCGGACATCGACGGGTCGAAGACCGAGACGTTCGGGCCCAGGTCGGGGTTGGTGACCGGGGTGCCGGGCGGGGTGGTCGGCGGTGTGGCAGGCGGAGTTCCGGTGCCGTTCTGGGTCCACCGCTGGTTGGCCGAGCCGGTGCAGGACCAGATCTGCAGCCGGGCGCCGTCGGCGGTGCTGTTGTTCTGGACGTCGAGGCACTTGCCGTTGGCCTGGTTGACCAGGGCGCCGGCCGCGTTCCGCGTCCACTTCTGGGTGGCCACCGCGTCGTAGCAGGTCCACAGGTGGGTCAGCGCGCCGTCAGCGCTCGCGTTGTTCGCGACGTCCAGGCACTTGCCCTGGCTCTGCACCTGCCCGTTGTCGGCCAGTGTCCACTGCTGACTGGCCACCGTGCTGTAACAGGTCCATTGGTGGATGACGGCGCCGTCAGCGGTGGAGTTGTTCGCGACGTCCAGACATTTGCCGCTGGAGGCGCTGACCAGCGAGCCGACCGAGGCGGCGAACGCGCTCGTCATGCCGGCGACGCCGAGCCCCGCGACCACGACGCCGGAGACGGTGAGGGCGAGCAGGGGACGCAACTTCGGAGGGGACATGGGGTGACTCCCGGGGTCGAGGGGCGGTCTTCGACCCCGTCGCCATGGGGGAACTGCCGGTCGGCGGAGTCTCCTCAGCACGAAACAGGCAAGTAACTTTAAAGTCAAGAGCGTTACAGTTCCGGAACTCGGACTGGCGCGGGAAGACGGTTCCGGAACTGCTTCTACGGCGGAAAGCGTTGACAGGCGGCGATGTAACGCTGTTTCGTTCCTGTAACTTACTGCCGACCTGAGGAGTTACGTAGTGGGGTCGTCCCGTTCACGTGCCGCAACGCTCGCCGCGGTTGCGCTGGCCGTGCCCGTCGCGCTGGCCGGTGTGGTCGGCCCGGCCGGCCCGGCCGTGGCAGCCACGTCGGTGCAGGTCTACTGGAGCTCAGAGTCGCGGACCGCCGGCTTCGAACCGGTCAACGGCAACTGGTACACGAACCCGGCCGCCGGTCTGGCAGGCACGCCGTACAAGCTGTCCCGGCAGGCGGACGTCCCGCTGGTCGCCGCGGCCGGCACCGCGACCATCACGGCCGACACCGCCCGGCAGCACCAGAGCATCCTCGGCTTCGGCTCCTCCCTTGAGGAGTCCACCATCTTCAACCTGTCCCGGATGAGCGCCACCGCCCGGGAGCGGACCCTGCGCTCGCTGCTCGACCCGGGCACCGGCGCCGGCTTCAACGTCGCCCGGATCGCGTTCGGCGCCAGCGACTTCACCAGCCGGACGTTCTACACGTACGACGACGGGGCCGCCGACCCCACGCTGTCCCGGTTCTCCATCCAGAAGGACATCGACTACAACATCATCAGCGTGCTCAAGCAGGCCCGGGCGATCAACCCGAACCTGCTGATCTTCGCCAGCGTGTGGAGCCCGCCCGCCTGGATGAAGTCCAACAACAGCCTGATCGGCGGCAGCCTGCTCGACCAGCACGTGCCGACCCTGGCGGCGTACTACCGCAAGTCGGTGCAGGCGTACGCCGCGCAGGGCTTGCCGATCCACGCCGTCACGCTGCAGAACGAGCCGCTGTACGAGCCGCCGGACTACCCCGGCACGCTGATCTCCGCCGACCAGGAACGGCGCCTGGCCGTCGCGATGCGCGCCGAGTTCACCGGCAACGGCCTGGGCGCGACCAAGATCTGGGCGTTCGACCACAACTTCGCGCAGGGCCAGTCCTACATCGCCGGAGTCGTCGGCGCACCCGGCAGCCCGAACGACGCGTTCAACGCCGTCGACGGTTTCGCCTTCCACGACTACGCCGGCGAGCCGAGCGTGATGGGCCAGGTGAAGGCCGGTTACCCGAGCAAGGACGTGGCGATGACGGAGCGGGCGGTCTGGGGGACGACCGGCGCCAACCGCATCGTCGACTATCTGCGCAACGACTCCGTCATGTATCAGAACTGGGTCACCATGCTCGACCAGAACCGGGCCCCGGAGAAGTGGACCGGCGCACCCGACCCCACCATGCTGGTGCAGAACCCGTCCGCCCCGGACACCGTGTGGGCGCTGCCGGAGTACTACCTGACCGCCCAGTTCTCGAAGTTCATCCAGCGCGGCGCCCGGCGGGTGGCCACGAACAACGGCACGGCGAGCACGGTCACCAACGTGGCGTTCCGCAACCCGGACGGCAGCCTGGCCACCGTCGTGGTCAACCGCACCGGCACCGACCAGCAGTTCACCCTGCGGGCCGGCAACCAGCAGTTCACCAGCACCCTGCCGGCCAAGACCGTCGGCACGTACGTCTGGGCCGGCGTCGACACCGGCACTCCGCCGCCGTCCGGCACCGGGGTGCTGCGCTCCGCCCTCAGCGGCCGCTGCGTCGACATCCCCGCCGCCAACCCGGCCGACGGCGCCCGCCTGCAGATCTACGACTGCAACGGCACGGCCGCCCAGCAGTGGGCTCTCGCCGCCGACGGCACCGTGCGGGCCCTCGGCAAGTGCATGGACGCGGCAGCCGCCGGCACCGCGAACGGCACCGCGATCCAGCTCTACACCTGCAACGGCACCGCCGCCCAGCGCTTCACCCTCACCGCCGCCGGCGACCTGGTCAACACCGCGGCCGACCGCTGCGTCGACGTGGTCGGCAACGGCTCCGCCAACGGCGCGCAGCTCCAGCTCTGGGACTGCGGGGGCACCGCCAACCAGAAGTGGGCGCGCGCCTGACTCGTACGACCTGTTCAGCCCCGGCCGTCACCGGCCGGGGCCGAGCTCTATCCGGCCTGGTTCAGCAGGTCGGCCTGGCGGTCGGTGGCGGCGTCGGCGTCGACGGCGAGGTCCGGGTCGGCGGCCGGCTGCGGCACACACAACCAGAGCGCCTGCGGTACGACCTCGACGAGCAGCCGGGCACCGGGCTCGACCAGATCGCCGTCGAGTTGACGCGGCTGCGCCCGGTTGCTGGTCACCTCGATCCGCCGCCCCCGTAGCACCTCCATCGACGGGATCCGGTCGCTGCGCCGCAGCAGCGCCCAGCCGAGGGCCACCCACCGCCGCAGGGTCCGGGGCGTGAGGATCGCGATGTCCAGGACGCCGTCGTCGGGTTCCGCGTCACCCAGCAGCCGCAGGCCGCCCTGGAGCCGGCCCACGTTGGCGATCAGCACCGAGCGGGCCCGCCGCCGCATCGGCGCTCCGCCGTCGATGCGGACGGTCACCCGCATCGGCCGGTCCTTGAGATGCTTCATCGCGCCCAGGACGTACGCCGGCCAGCCGATGTGCTTCTTCGCCGTGTCGGAGGTGGCGTCGAGCATGTGTGCGTCGAAGCCCATGCCGGCCATCACGGCGAAGTGCCGGCCGTCGAGGGAGCCGACGTCCAGCCGCCGCATGCCACCCTCCAGCGCGACGGCGAGACCGGTGGCCAGATCGGTCGACAGCCCCAGGTTCGCGGCCAGCAGATTGCCGGTGCCGGCCGGTAGCACGGCCATCGACACGTCGGTGCCGACGAGCGCCGACACGGCGGACATCACGGTCCCGTCGCCGCCGCAGACGAAGACCACCTCGGCGCCCGACTCGACGGCCGTCCGCGTCTGGCCGAGGCCGGGATCGCTCGCGGTCGTCTCGAACCACCGGGGCGCGGGCCAGCCGGCGCCCGCCAGCGTGTCGTCGACGGTCCGGCGGAGGGCGTCGAGATCGTCGATCTTCGCGGGGTTGACGACGACCGCTGATCGCGGCGCCTTCGCGGTGCGGCTGTGACCGGTCGTGACCGTCATCGGGGGGTGCTCGCTTCCAGCTGGGGTGTTTCGTGACCGGCGCAGGGCAGAATGCCGACGACATCGAACGTCGTCCTCCTGGCGGTACCCCGGTGAGGAGGCCGCAAACTGTCACACCGTTTTTCTCGCCGTCGACAATGAAGTATCCGGGTCGTTGCGAATGTATTAACCGATCAGTGCGACGTTTGACGTCGGAAGATTATGTACGCCCAGCTCTCCTTATCAGTCTTCAGACCTGCTCGTATGCCCCTGGCGCCGGCGCCGGACAGTGGGCTGGCCCACACTTCGGCCGGTGAAAGTCGACGATCGCGAACAGTGAGCAGGTAATCGGTTTCGATCAGCAATTCCATGCTAGATTGGGCGACAGGAAATTAATTTTCCATGCACGCTTGCCGTGCCGGTGCACATTCGCCGGCGGGCGGATTTCTCTCATCCGGCGATGTTCGCCGATGTGATGCAACCTTGCTCGTGACGGCCCGACTGGTTCAGCGGGCCGTCACGAGCAAGGCGAGAGATCGCGTGCCTCCCGCAACGGCCCGCCGTTCCTCCGCGGTCGCTCCTGACGATGTTCCGGCCGGTGGATCCGGGCCGGTGCGGACGGCGGCGACGCGATCGGCGACCGCGCGACCATCGCTGGTGACCGTGGCGAGCATGCCGACCGGCTCGCCGGCCAGCTTTCCCGCCTCGCCGAGCTGGTCGCCTCGCCGCCAGAAGGATGCGATTCGCCATGACGACCACCGTTGCAGACTCTCCGCGACTCCGGATGAAGCCCGGCTCGGCACCGTCCACCGTGCTCGACGGCGGTTGGTGGCCGCGCACCACCGACCTCGCGGCGGAGCTCCCCGCCCTGATCACCGCTCTGGGCGGGAGCCGCGGCGTCGTCACCCACGTCCTGCTCAGCTCGGCGGCCTGGGACATGCCGCACCCCGCCCGGATGCCGGCCGGGGACCTGTCGCTGCGGCTGAGCTGGTTCACCTCCCAGCCGGCCGGTCTGCTGACCATGATCTGTGACTTCGGCCGTGGCCGGTACGACGTGCTGGTGATCCCGCCCCGCACCGGCGCCGGGCCGGCCGGCGAGGCGCTGACCGCGGCCGGCGACCGCGACGACACGCGTAACGCCCAGGCCCTGCTGCCGCCGGACGGGCCGAGCTGAGCGTCCCGGTTGCGGTAGTTCCCGTACTTGGTCGAGGAGACGCCATCAAGTTATAGTCCTCGATGTTTGGGAGCGCTCCCAAAACTGAAGGGGCCATGATGCGACGACTGATCCCGACGACGGTGGCGGCAACCGTGCTGATGGGTGCCGGGCTGGTGATGGCCGGTGCACCGACCGCGACGGCGGCGCAGGCCTGCACCGTCGACTGGGTCCCGAACCAGTGGTCGACCGGGTTCACCGCCGAGGTCCAGGTGACCAACGGCGGCACCCCGGTCACCTCGTGGACGTTGAGCTGGACCTTCGCCGGGGACCAGCGCGTAACCAGCGGCTGGAACGCCACCGTCACCCAGACCAGCAGGTCGGTCACCGCGTCGAACGTCAGCTGGAACGGCACCCTCGCCACCGGCGCGTCCGCCCGGTTCGGGTTCCAGGCCACATATTCGGGCGCCAACACCCGGCCCGCCGACTTCGCCTTCAACGGAGTCCCGTGCAGCGGCGACGTGCCTACGCCCGGGCCGTCCGGCAGCGTGACCTCCGCGCCCGTACCGTCATCGTCTGTTTCGACCCCGCCCGGGCCGTCGCCGTCCACCTCGACGCCGCCCGGGCCGTCGCCGTCCGCCTCGACCCCGCCCGGACCGTCCGGATGCGTGCCCGCCGCCGTCTGCGACGGCTTCGAGACGCAGGCAGGAGCGGTGCCCGGCGGCGACTGGACCGTCGCGTACCCGGACTGCTCCGGCGCCGGCACCGCGGCGATCGACCGGACGGTGGCGCACAGCGGGTCCACGTCGCTGCGCATCAACGGCGCGGCCGGTTACTGCAACCACGTCTTCGCCGCCAACACCCGGATCCTCGGCACCGCCGGACCGGTCTGGTTCGTGCGGTACTGGGTGCGGCACACCACCCCGCTGCCCACCGCGCACATCACCACCGTGGCGATGCGCGACGCCGCCGACGGCAACCGCGACCTGCGCTTCGGCGGGCAGAACGGCGCCCTGCAGTTCAACCGGGCCTCCGACGACGCAACCCTGCCCGAGCAGAGCCCGGCCGGCGTCGCCCTGTCCGCCCCGCTGCCGGTGAACGTGTGGAACTGCGTCGAGTTCAAGGTCGACGGTCGCGACGGCACCATCGAGACCTGGCTGAACGGCACCTCGGTCCCCGGCCTGCGACAGGACGGCGTGCCCACCCACGACATCGACAGTCAGTGGCTCAACCGCACCTGGCGGCCGTCGCTGACCGACTTGCGCCTCGGCTGGGAGAGCTACGGCGAGGGCGCGGACACCCTTTGGTACGACGACGTGGCCGTGAGCAGCGCGCGCAACGGGTGCTGAGGTTCAGCGGAGGGTGTAGACGCGTGCCGCGTTGTCGTGGAACACGGCGTCCTTCTCCGCGGGCCGCAGTCCTTCGGTGAGGCGGTCGGCGATCTCCACGACCCTCTGGTAGTCCGCTTCCAGAGTGCACACCGGCCAGTCCGATCCGAACAGCAGCCGCCCGGGGCCGAAGGCGTCCAAGGCGGTGTCGGCCGCGGGCCGGAGATCCTCGATCCGGCGGCTCCCCGCCTCGGTCACCAGGCCGGACAGCTTGGCGACCGTGTTGGGCAGCGCGGCGAAGCGGTGCAGGGAGGCGGCCCAGGTGGCGAGGTCACCGCCGGCGAGCGGCGGCTTGCCGAGATGGTCGAGCACGAAGGTCAGGCCGGGAAGCAGGCGAGCGGCGCCGGTGGCGGCGTCGATCTGGTGCGGTGTGACGACGAGGTCGTAGACCAGCCCGGCCGCGGCGACGGCGGTCAGGCCGCGCAGCACGTCCGGCCGTAGCAACCAGCGCGGGTCCGGTTCCTCCTGGACCTGGTGCCGGACGCCGGCCAGCCGATCCCCGCCGGGCAGCGCCCGCAGCGCGGCGATCGCGTCGCCGACGTCCGGGGCGGTGAGGTCGGTCCAGCCGACGACCCCGGCGACCAGGTCGTCACCGCCGGCGAGAGCCAGCAGTTCGGGCGTCTCCCCGGGCACACAGGCGGTCTGCACGACCACGGTGCCGGCCACTCCCGCGGCGCGGGCTTCGGCGGCGAGGTCTGCCACCGAGAACGAGCGCGCGAGCGGGGCGAGGTACGCACCGGTGATCCAGGGTTGCGGCCGGACCGTGAGGTCCCAGACGTGGTGATGCGCGTCGATGATCCGCCGGTTGCTCATCGGCCTTCCTTGACAGTCGCGGGTTGCCCGCCGGCGTGCTGGGCGGCTGTGGGAGCAGTGTCCGGCTGGGTGGCTGTGGGAGCAGCGTCCGGCTGGGCGGCTGTGGGTGTGGTGTCCGGCTGGTCGTCCTGGGCGGCGATCGCGGCGGGCTCGGCTGCGACCGGCACGAGGACCGCGGCGATCAGCGGGAACACGGCCACCACGGCGAAACTCGGTGCGAAGCCCGCGGCGCCGATCGTCACGGCCAGCGCCGGCGGTGTGGCAGCCGTCAGCGCGTTCTGGCCGGTGGTCTGGATGCCGAGCGCCCGGCCGGCCCAGGCCGGTCCGGCATATTCGGCGACGGCGGTGAAGGACAGGCCGTTGCTGCTCGCCGCCACCACCCCGAGGAACAGCAGGGCGGGCACCGCCAGACCGGAGCCGGCCGCCGCGGCGGCGGCCAGCACCAGCATCGCCATGCCGGTGGTGACCGCGATGATCCGCATGGGCCGCAACCGGCTGCCGGTGCGGTCCGACCAGTAGCCCGCCCCGAGCCGGCTGAGCGCGCCGCACACCTGCGCCCCGGCCAGCAGATGGCCGGCGGCGAGGGCGCTCCACCCGCGGGCGTCGGTGAGGAACACCAGCGCGAACGTGGTGGTCGTGAACTGCGGGATGACCAGGAGCGCGCTGGCGGCGTGGACCCGCCACAGGCCGGAGGAACGATAGGGCGAACGCGGACGTGCGTCCTCGGCTGTCCCGTGGTCCGGGGCCGGCCGGTAGCCCGAGGCCCTCGGGGCGGTGGGCGACGGCCGGGGTGCCGGATCGCGGACGAACACGAAAGCCGCTGTCGCAGCGGCCAGGAGCAACGTCGCCAGGAACGACAACGGCACGGTGGTGCCGCCCGCGGCCAGGGCGGGCAGAACGGCGGCGGCCAGCGCGAGCCCCATCGGTCCGGCGCTCTGCCGGATGCCCATCGCCAGCGCGCGCTCGTGCCGCGCGAACCAGCCCAGGATCAGCCGGCCACTGGCCAGCACGGAACCGGTGGCCGCACCGGCGAGGGTGAGGCAGGCGGCGAGACTCGGCGTGTCCGGTGCCCAGCGGGAGCCGAACAGGATCAGGCCGGCCAGGCCGAGACCGGTGGAGAGCACGACCCGTTCGCCCCACCGGTCGGCCGCGGCGCCCCAGGCGATGAGCGTGAGCATCACGCCGGCGGTGGGGCAGGCCACCAGCAGGCCGGTCTGTTCCAGGGACAGGCCCTCGTCGCGGAAGGCGGGGATCAGGTAGGCGAGGCCGTACTGGAAGGTGCTGCCGGCGATCATCGCCAGCATCCCGACGACCAGCATCAGCCAGCGCCCGCGCTCCTGCGGCATCCCGCGGTTTCCGTCCCGTCCTCGCCGGCGCCGTCCGGCGCGGCCCGTCGATTGCATCGTGCGGCGTCAATGTAGCGGGCCGGCGCACCGCCCGGGGCCCGGCGACGGGCCGCGTGCGGGGCGGGGGGGTACGGCACGCGGACGGTGGGTGGCAGGCGGGGGGTGGGGCGCGGCGGTGGTGGTACGGCCTCGGCGAGGGCGTCCAGGACGCCCATGGCGACGATGTCCGCGCCGGCGAAGACGCCGGCGAAGACGGCGGTCGGGCGGCGGCTCGACCTGCGGGCATCGGATCTCCTCGCTTGAGAAACGTTGCCCCCTGTACGGATGCGCCCAGGTGTTCTGTCCGGAGAGATCAGGAACGCGGCAGGCGCCAGACCGAGAGACGGCCACCGGCCACCACACAGGCCACGACGGCGCCGTCGGCGGAGCACCGGGGGCTGCCGAACCAGTCGCCGGAGCGCCCGTGGACGGTGATCCGCCCGGTCCGCGGGTCGAGCTCGCCGAGCACGGCGGTCCGGCTGCCGGCGGGCCGCCACAGCAGCGGCCGTCCGCCGGTGCCGCGGCCCAGCAGGTGCCAGCCGGCCAGGTCGGTGACGAGGGCGCCGGTGCGGCCGTCGACGAGCGCGATGTTCTCCGGTTCGACGGCGGACTCGTCACGGAGGGCGCCGACCAGCAGACGGTCGCCGTGGAAGGCGAGGACCGTGTCCCGTCCCGCGAGGTGCCACCGGCTCTGCCCGGTGACGCTGTCGACGGCCTCCATGCCGTCGTCGCCGGGGGAGCAGAACAGGGTCTCGGTGCACTGCTGGGACAGGCCGCCGTCGCCGACGTCGAGGGGCCGGCGGAACAGCGACCGGCCGCTGCGCGTGTCGAAGACGACGGCTTCGTACGACCTGGCCGGATAGACCACGACCTGGGCGGCGGGCCGGCCGGTGTCGTCGATCGAACCGGCGTAGAGCTCGGCGACCGGGCCGGACCAGTCGAGCTGGTGGGTCTGCACGACCCGGCCGGTCGCGGTGTCGCGCCGGGTCAGCCGGCCGCTGGGGTCCAGCACGTCGAACCGGGCCGCGGCGTCGTTCCGGCGGTCGATGCTGATGGCCGAGCCCGCCGGGATCGTGACGTCCCACACCGGCGCGCCGGTCCGGTAGGAGAGGGCCTGGAACCGCGGCTCTTCCCGTTGCCACGGCGGCACTCCGTCCGGTGCCGGCTCGGCAACGATGAGGGCGCCGGCCGCGGCGCCGTAGAAGGCGACCCGCGGCCGCGACCACAGCTCCACGCCTGTCGTGGCGTCCACGCCGGTGAGGACGGGGGCGGCGCGGCCGCCCGGCCGGGGTTCGCTGACCAGGATCACCACCCCGTCGCCGGTGGTGAGCAACTGCTGATCGGCCTCGGCGGGACGCTCCCAGAGCAGCCGGCCGTCGGACAGCCGGCGGGTCTCGAACATCGAGCCGGGCGCGTTCGCCACGTACCGGGTGAGGTGCAGCCGCCCATCGGCGGCCTGGACCTGGAGCACCTGGTTGTCGACGGCATAGAGCAGTTTCGCGCCGGTGGGTGGCCCGCTCGCGGCGAGCGTCCCGAGGACCAGGGCCAGGACGGCGGGCACGGCGACGGCGGCCGGCAGGCGGACGCGGCCCGCCCGGGGCGGCGGCGGTTCCCACGGTGTGCCGGCATCGAGTTCGATCACGGTCTCCGCCACGGGGCCCAGCGTGCCATGGTGGACCGCCCCGGCCTACCCCGGCGGTGACCCGGACCCGGCCGCGGCCGGGCCTTCCGGGTGGGTGGTACGGAAGTGAGCTGCCGTCGATCCGTTGCCCGGACGTCCGCGTGGGCCGCCCGGGCACCGGCCGGTCCGGCGTCACGGGCGGACCAGCCGGTGCAGCGCCACCCGCGCGACCGGGGCGTAGAGGAGCACCACCGGCCCGAAACCGCGCATCGTCAGGACGGTCCGGGTGCCTCCGCCGGCCGCCTCCACGACATGCCGCAGACGCAGCACGACGCCGGCCGCCGAGACGCGCCAGGACCAGGCGCGGACCGGGCCGGCGGCGTCGACGTCCAGGATGCGGAAGCCGATCCGCAGGCCGGCCGGGCCGTGGACGACGCCGCCGGTGCCCGGTGTCAGCGTCTCGGCGGGATAGCTGACCGCCCGGATCTGGGGTGACCACTGCGGCCAGCGGCGCGGGCGGACGTAGCGGTCCCACACCTCGTCCGGCGGGCAGGTCCCGCACACCGTCACGCTCCGCTCCAGCACCAGCCGGTCAGTGTCCACCACGCCAGTCTCCGGCAGCCGGCCCCGGGCCGTGACCGGGCACGCGGAGCGGGACCCTGCCGTAGTCCTCACCCGGTGCCCCCGGCTGCCGATGGAGGACGTCGTGAAGGCCTGGCCGTTCCGCGTCTACCTGTCGACCTGCGTGGTCCTGGCGCTGCTCTACCCGCTGGCCGGCCCGGTGCTGCAGGCCGTGGTCTACGGGGTGATCGGCGCCAGTGTCTCGGTGGCGATGCTCCTGGGCCTGCGCCGGCACCGTCCCCGGCCGGCCGTGGCGTGGTGGCTGGTGTGGGGCGCGCTGCAGGTCAGCCTGACCGGCGATGTCGTGATGGGCCTGCGGACCTGGCTCCTCGCGGACTCGCCGGCGCTGCTCCTCGTGGAGAGCGGGATCTATCTGCTGTCCTATCCGACCCTGGCGGCCGGCCTCGCGATGATCGTCCGGAACCGCTCGGCGGGCCGGGACCGGGGCGTGGTCATCGACTCGGCGATCGTGGCCTGCGCGCTGGCACTGCCGATCTGGCTGGTGGCGGTCGCCCCGGCGCTCGCCGGGCCGGACCAGCCGGTCGCGATCCTGCTGATGCGGCTGGCGCTGCCGCTCGGTGATGTGGCGTTGCTGGTCGTGCTGGCCCGCCTGCTGGCCGGCGGCGGCACCCGCAACACCTCGCTCTACCTGCTGCTGATCGCCGTCTGCGGCTGGCTCGCCGGCGACGTGGTGAACGCGGCGCTGGCGGAGCAGGGAACGGTGGAGACCTACTGGGGCGGCGCGCTGTACTGCCTCAGTTACACCGCCTTCGGAGCGGCGGCCCTGCACCCGTCGATGCCCCGGCTCACCGCGGACGCCGGGGCGCCGGCCCCACGGCTGACCACCCGGCGGCTCGCGGTGCTCGCTGGGCTCGCGCTGTTCGGCCCGGTGCTGCTGCTCGCGCAGGCGATGTCCGGGCGGACGGTCGACGCCGTACCGATCGGGGTGGCCTGTGTCGTGGTGTTCCTGCTGGTCGTCGGCCGGATGGCAGGATTGACCAGGCAGGTGGAGCGGCAGGCGCGGGAGCTGTCGGACCTGGCGGCCCGGGACGGGCTCACCGGGGTCGGCAATCGCCGCTCGTGGGACGCGCGGCTGCATGACGCCGTCGGCGTGCGGCAGCCCCTGGCGGTCGCGTTGCTCGACCTGGATCATTTCAAGCGGTTCAACGACACGTACGGCCACCAGGCGGGTGACCAGCTGCTCCGGGACGCCGCGGCGGCGTGGCAGGCCGTGACGGGCCGCGACGACGTGCTCTACCGCTACGGCGGCGAGGAGTTCGGCGTCATCCTGCCGGGCGCCTCGGCGGACGCCGCGCTGAGCCTGATCGGCCGCCTGCGGGAGGTGGTGCCGTCCGGTCAGACGTTCTCCGCCGGCATCGCCGTGCTGGACGGCACGGAAGGTCCCGAGGAGCTGGTGGCGCGCGCCGACGCGGCGCTGTACCGGGCGAAGACCGACGGGCGGGCCCGCGCCCGGGTGGCGGAGGCGGCCCCGGTGGGCGCCTGACGATCCGCTGGACCGGGACATCGCCGTCGGCGCCTCGGGCGGACGTGGTGGTCAGGATGTGCGGTTCGTGGCGGCGCGGGCGAGGGCGAGCAGCACCGAACAGCTCAGGCTGTCGATCGGCAGGGTGTCGAGGGCGGCCATGGAGCGTTCCAGCAGGCCGGCGATCATGTCTTCGACCGCGGTCAGCGCCCCGGTGTCCACGATGATCTCGCGGAGCGTGTCGATGCCGGCGGCGTCCAGGGCGGGGTCGCCGAGCAGGGTGTCGATCGCTGTTCGCTGGGTCGCGCCGGCGTTCTGCAGCGCGAGTGCGAGCAGCACCGTGCGCTTGCCCTCGCGCAGGTCGTCGCCGGCGGGCTTGCCGGTCCGGGCGGTGTCGCCGAACACGCCCAGAACGTCGTCGCGCAGCTGGAACGCCTCACCGAGCGGCAGGCCGAAGGCGGAGAACCCGGCCAGCAGCTCCTCGCTCGCACCGGCCAGCTCCCCGCCGAGCAGCAGCGGATGCTCCACGGTGTACCGGGCGCTCTTGTACTGCACGACCCGGCGGGCCCGCTGCAGGGCGCCGTCCGCCCGGCGGCCCCCGATCGCCTGCTCCAGCAGGTCCAGGTACTGCCCGCCCATCAGCTGGGTCCGCATGCTGTTGAAGACGGCGCGCCCACGGGTGAGGGCGGCCATCGGCAGGCCGCTGCCGGTGTAGAGCTCGTCGCTCCAGGTCAGGCACAGGTCACCGGCCAGCACGGCGGCGGAGACCCCGAAGTGCTCGGCGTCGCCGGTCCAGTCGTTGCCGCGATGCAGGGCCGCGAACCGGCGGTGCATCGCCGGTGCGCCGCGACGGGTGTCGGAGGCGTCCATGATGTCGTCGTGGATGAGCGCGGCGGCCTGGAAGAACTCCAGGGCCGCGGCCGCCGCCACGACGGTCGGCTCGTCGGGGGCGCCGGCCGCCCGCCACGCCCAGTAACAGAACGCGGCCCGCAGCCGCTTGCCGCCCGTCATCAGGTCGCCGACATAGCCCACCAGCGGGGCACAGTCGGGGTCGACGGCGGCCAGCGCCCGGGCCTGCGTGGAGAGGAACCTCTCGATCTCCTTGTGGACCCGGTTGCGGAGGTCCTCCACCTCCAGCGGTGAGCTCGGGCCGGGTGCGGCTGCACGGGGTTGTGAGGGCATGAGGACAGGTGCCTTCCGGTGTCGACGTCAGCTCCGGTACGCCGGTAGGGCGCCATGACGCCGGAGAGGTGTCTCTGCCGTCATGATTCTCGTTATACAAGTAATAAGGTAATCTTGCTACCTGGCGGGCTTATGATTTCGTGGTGACCAGGCGGCAGGCACGGCAGCACAGTGAGATGGCTCTCGCGATCAGGGAGCTCCTCCTGGCCAACGGCGAGGCGACTCAGGGACTGGCCCGCCGCCTCGGCGTGGGGGTCACCGACGCGCTGGCCCTCGACCACCTGCTGAGCAGCGCGGACGGCCTCGGGCCGACCGAGCTGGCGCAGCGGCTCAGCATCCGGTCGGCCTCCGCCACCACCCTCGTCGACCGCCTGGGCGCCACCGGGCACGCGCGCCGGGTGCCGCACCCCTCCGACCGGCGCAGGCAGACCATCGTCGCCACCGACAAGGCGTACCAGGAGGTGATCGACGCCCTGTCGCCGCTGTTCCACGGCGTCGAGCAGGCGGCGGCCCGGCTGGCACCCGAGCACGCCGCCGCCACCGTCGACTTCCTGCGTGAGGTCGCCGCCGTGCTCCGGGCGTACGCCGGGGACCAGGCGGTGAAGGGCCACGGCGCCGCTCATCCGGGGTCACCACCGCGGCCGGGCCCGATCGAGCCCGACCCGATCGAGTCGGGTCCGCTCAAGAGGTGAGCGTTCCGCGCAGCAGGCTGCGGCCGGAGTGCGCGGAGTTCCCGTCGTTCGGCTCGTCGCTCACGTCGACCAGGCGGTACCGGTTGAGGTCGGTGCCGGGGGGCACCGGCAGCAAGACGTCCGGCTCGCCGGACAGGCTGCCGACCGCCACCATCTTCGTCAGATCGTCCGGGTCGATCAGCCACACCTGATGGAAGCCGGTGGTCAGCGGCAGGTTGCGCACGTCGACGCGGAGCCGGCTGCCGGCCAGCACCCGCACGTCGCCGCCCGCGGCCGGCGGGACCGTCGCCAGCGGCGCGAGGGTCGCCCGGGCGGTGACCTGTTCGGCCGCGGGCCGCTCGGTCAGCCGCTCGACGGCCATCGTGCCGGCCACCGCGATCCCCGCCGCCACGGCCGCGGCGATCACCGTCGCCGGCCACCGGGACCGGCGAGGGCGGGGTCGTTCGCGCCGGTGCGCCAGCACGGTAACCGGCTCCCTCGGCGTCTCCGGTGCATGCGGTGCTCGCGGGGTATGCAGCGCTTGCGGTGCCGCAGATGTCTGCGAGCGGGCGATGGCGGCTTCGACGCCCCGCCACACGTGATCCGGTGGCGGAGGCAGATCCCGCATGTCGTGCGCCTGCGAACCGATGTCGGCGACGTCGCGCAGGACGGCCATCTCGTGCCGGCAGGCGCCGCAGTGCGCCAGATGATCCGCCTCGCTGCACTCCTCAGGATCCGCAGAGAGCGCGAGAAGGACCAGCCGATCGGGATCCAGGTGCTGCACCGTCCACCTCCCATCGACGTCGCGGGTCATCCGGTTCCAGTGTGCGTCGCTGCCCGCCGGGCAGCCGGCCCGGCTCGTCGTCCGCGCCCATCGCCCTGCCTCCCGCTCATCGTCTCTACTGACGATTCGTTCCGCGGGCCCTTGGCGGTTGCACCGATCGTCGCCTGATCCGGGTGCCAGGTCTTTTTCTTCGTCCGGTGCATCCAGCCGCGGTCGCGGGGGCGAAGGACCGGGTGTACCGAATCCACGGACGATCTACTCAGGAGATCCGATGCGCATTGTGCCCCTCCACCGCGTGGCTGCCGTCAGCGCGGTGACCCTGCTCACCCTCGGCACCGCCGGCGCGCTCACCACCTCGCCGGCTTACGCCCGGGCCAACTCACAGGTGACCGTCGTGCACGGCATTCCCGGACAGGCGGTGGACGTCTACGTCAACGGCGAGAAGACCGTGCCGGACTTCCAGCCCGGCAAGATCGCCGGCCCGCTGAGCCTGCCCGCCGGCCAGTACGACATCGCGCTGACCAAGCCGGGCGACGCCATCGGCGAGGCCCTGCTGACCGTCAACGACGCCGAGGTCCCCGGCGACGCGAACATCAGCCTGGTCGCCCACCTCAACGAGGCCGGCGAGCCGACCCTGACGCCGTTCGCCAACGACACCGCCAAGCTCGCGGCCGGCAAGACCCGGCTGATCGTGCGGCACACCGCCGCCGCCCCCGCCGTCGACGTCCGGGCCGGTGGCGAACCGGTCTTCGAAGGTCTGACCAACCCGAACGAGGAGAAGGCCGACCTCGACGCCGGCACCGTCTCCGCCGACGTGGTGCTGGCCGGCACCGACGACCGGGTGCTCGGCCCGGCGGACCTCGACCTGAAGGAGGGCACGGCCACCATCGTGTACGCCGTGGGCTCCGCCGAGAACGACACCCTCGACATCGTGTCGCAGACCATCGAGGGCCTGCACTCCGCGCCCGGCGGCGTCCCCAGCGGCGACGGCGGCCGCGCCGACGGCAACACCTCGCTGCCCTGGTACGGCCTCGGCGCCATCGGCATCCTGCTGGCCGTCTTCGGCCTCTCCCGGCTGGCTCTCGCCCGTCGATGAGCACCTCCCGGCACCACAGCACGCCCCGGCACTCGCCGGGGCGTGCCCTGCTGATCGTGGCGCTCGGCGTGTCCCTGGCCACCGTGGCCGGCGTCGCCGCGTGCCAGTCGCAGCCGGCCGACGACTTCGGAACGCCCGTGGTCACTGTGTCGGCCACCTCCGCGCCGGCCTCCGCCCCGGCCCGGGTGCCGGTCCAGGACGGTGTGCTGCCGACCGGCGCCGCCGAGGTCGCACCCGCCCGGCTGCGGATTCCCGCCCTGGACCTGGACGCGACCGTCGACGCCGTCGGCATCGAAGCCTCCACCGGTGACTTCGCCGTCCCGCCGAGCGTCGACCGGGTCGGCTGGTACCGGTACGGGCCCGGCTTCGGCGCGGACGCCGGCTCGATCGTCGTGGCCGGGCACGTGGACAGCGCCGCGGAGGGCGAGGGCGCGTTCTTCCGGCTCGGCGACCTGCGGTCCGGGGACACGGTGACGCTGACCGGGCCGGGGGAGCGGGCGCGGATGTTCGAGGTGATCGCCCGGGAGCGGTACCGCAAGACGGCCATCCCGCTGCAGGAGTACTTCGCCCGGGACGGTGAGGTGCGGCTGACTCTGATCACGTGCGGTGGACCGTTCGACCCGAAGACGCGGCACTACCGCGACAACGTGGTGATCACCGCGGCGCCTCGCCCGTGATCCGGGCCGGGCGCCGGCTCCGGGTGGGCCCGGCCGGGCGGTCAGCGGCAGAGAGCCGTGTCCAGCGCCTGGTCCAGGTGCTCGGCGGCGGATTCCTCGGCCACCATCGAGTTGACCGCGATCGACGCCGCCTTCCCGGACGCCGCCACCCCGACATAGGTCACATAACCGGGAGCGATCCCGCCGTGCGTCCACGCGAAGCCGCCGCAGCTGAGCGCGAACGTGGCGATCCCGAGGCCGTATCGCGACCCGCCGACCGTGTCGAAACCGGGCGCGTCGACGGTCTTCTTCATCTCGGCGAGCTGGGCCGGCTTCAGCAGCTCACCGCCGAGCAGGCCGGTCAGGAAGCGGTTGATGTCGCCGGGCGTGCCGACGAGCGCGCCCGCGGCCCAGCCGCCCGACGGGTCCGACTCGGTGATGTCGGCCGGGGTGTCACCGTCGGCGGCGGGCAGGTAGCCGCGCGGGTGCGGGCCGCGGATCGTCATCTCGCCCTCGGCCGGCCAGTACGTGTGCCGGAGCCGGAGCGGTCCGATGACGCGTTCGGTGATCTGCTCGCCGACAGGACGGCCGGTGACCTTCTGGATGATCAGGCCGGCCAGGATGTAGTTGGTGTTGGAGTACCCGAACTTCTCGCCGGGCCGCGACTCCGGCGCCTTCGCGAAGGCGATCCGCAGCAGGTCGTGCGGCTCGTGGTGGGTGCGCACCGCGGTGGCGAGGTCGGCGAACACCTCGTCGTCGTAGTCGGGCAGCCCGCTGGTGTGCTGGAGCAGCTGCCGCACGGTGATCTGCCGCCCGTCGATGCCGCCGGCGCCGCGGACCAGGCCCGGCAGGTACGTCTCGACCGGCTCGTCCAGGTCGATCCGGCCCTCGCCGACGAGCTGCAGGACCACCGTGGCGGTGAACATCTTGGTGTTGCTGGCGATCCGGACCCGGCCGTCGGCCGGCATCCGCTCCCTGGTCCGCACGTTCGCCACCCCGGCGGCGTACTTCCGCACGCGGCCGTCCGCCTGCCGGACCGAGGCCGTCGCACCGGGGAACCCGTCGTCGCGGACCAGGCTGTCGAGGCTTTTCCGCACGGCGTCGCCGGAGCCGCGGGAGGCCTGTGAGGCAGGCGGGGCGACCACCCCGCCGACGGCCAGGCCGGCGAGGGCCAGCAAGGAGGTGAGGGCGGTCGTACGAGTCTTCGGCATCGGTTTTTCTCCCTGCGCTGCGGTCTCGGTCTGACTCCTCGAAGCCTTCCGTCCCGGCGCGCGTTGATCGATACCGCTGCTGGTAGACCTGGCGTACAGCCTGCTGTACCCGTGGGTGTCAGGGGTGGTGGGTCACGGCGTACGGGAAGTACAACCGCACCCGGGTGCGGCCCGGCACCGACTCGACCTGGACCACGTCGGCGAGCTGGCGTGCCAGCCACAACCCGCGGCCCCCCGGGACCGCGGCGGCCGGGCTGGGCCGGTGGTAACCCGCCGCCACCGGCACGGGCATCCCGCCGGAGTCGTCACACTGCACGATCAGCACGTCGCCGTGGCGCCACGCGCGCACCCGCACCGGGCTCGTCGCGTGGTGCAGGCCGTTGGTGGCCACCTCCACGGCCGAGACGACCAGGTCGTCCGCGGCCTCCCGGGCGAAACCGTGCCGGGTGCTCCAGGTGGTGAGCGTGGCCCGCAGGCCGCCCAGCTCGCGGGCGCCGGTCAGGAACAGGTCGTGGTCGACGTGCGGGGGAGGGGCGGGCATCGGGTCGCGGTGCCGGGCGAGGAACTGCTCCGGCGGCAGGTAGTCACGGCTGGGAGCCAGGCCGTCGGGCGTCAGCTGGTAGGCGTGCGTGGCCCGTACCCCGTCGATGATCGAAGGCGCGTGGCGGCGGCTGTCCCAGACGCACGTGACCGCGAGCCCGTACGGTGCGAAGGTGTCATTGCAGACCGCTTCGTAGGCGAGGTACGCGGCGGCGCGGTCGGTCGGCAGATCGCTGCCCACCGCGCTGGTCAGGTCCGGCTCCGCGACGACGTGCAGGCGGCGGTCGCCGGGGCGCCGGTCCGCGAGGATCCGCCGGAACCCCTCGTAGGCGAAACCCAGACGCTGGTAGAACGCCCCCGGCGGGGCCCATCGCACACCGTCCGCCAGGTCGGTGAGTTCGCCGCTCATCTCGGCGCGGGTCTGGTCGCCGACGACCAGCAGCACGTCCTCGCCGCGGGCGAGGCAGCGCCGGACCTGGGGGATCAGGACCCGGTGCAGGTCGTGGCCGCCGCCGATGATCGCCGCGGTGTGCGCGAACCCGGCGGGGCAGTCGGTGACGGCAGCTTTGACCGTCATGGCCGGGCGGCGACGCGTGAGGTATGCATCCGGGCCTCAGACAGCGGCCTTGCCCGCGTCCGCGGTCTCGGCCGAGGCGTCGGGCTGGAACGGGAACCGCAGCCGATGCATCACGTCGGGACTGCGGTCCGGCGGGGTCGCGGCGGAGGCGGCCTCCTCGTCGGTGCGGGAGACGAAGACGGGAACGGCTACTGCGGTCATCTCTGGGTCCTTCATGCAGAACGACACTTCGGTTACTGCCGTACCCCCGGGCCGCGGGGCTAATCCGTTAGAGGTGATGTTGGCCCGGAATCGGTGATTCGTCCACCTCGGGACGACAGTGAGGAATAGGTGCCGGCCGGCTGGGCATGAACGAGCCATGAGCGGCGTCGACGACCTGCCCGGGCAACCGCCGCGCGGCCCGTCCGGACTGTCCGGTGCGGCGTGGTGGGCCACCACGAAACGCACCGTCAAGGAGTTCGACGACGACGGGCTGATGGACTGGGCCGCGGCGCTGACGTACTACGGCGTCCTCTCGCTGTTCCCCGGCATGATCCTGCTCGCCTCCGTGCTGGGCCTGATCGGTCCCACCGTGATCAACCCGATGCTCGACAGTCTCGGTCAGGTGGCGCCGGGCCCGGTCCGCGACATCCTCACCGGCAGCCTGCAGAACCTGGGACAGAACCAGCAGAAGGCCGGCTGGCTGGCCCTGGCCGGCCTGGCCGGGTCGCTGTGGACCGCCTCCGGTTACGTGGGCGCCTTCATGCGCGCCTCGAACGCCATCTATGACGTTCCCGAGGGCCGGCCGGTCTGGAAGACGCTGCCGATCCGGGTGGCGGTCACCGTGGTGGTCGGCGCCATGCTGGCGGTCAGCGCCGTGATCGTGGTGTTCACCGGCGAGCTGGCCGAGTGGTTGGGCCGGCTGATCGGCGCCGGGCCGACCGCGGTCACGGTGTGGTCGATCGCGAAGTGGCCGGTGCTGCTGATGCTGATCGGCATCGTGCTCGGCCTGCTCTACTGGGCCGCGCCCAACGCCCGGCAGGCCGGGCTGCGCTGGATCAGCCCCGGCGGTGTGCTCGCCGTCCTGTTGTGGGTCGGTGCCTCGGTAGGTTTCGGCATCTACACCGCCCACTTCGGGTCTTACGACAAGACGTACGGCACGCTCGGCGCGGTCGCTGTCTTCCTGGTCTGGATGTGGATCTCCAACATCGCCATCCTGCTCGGCGCCGAGCTGGACGCCGAACTGCACCGCAGCCGGGCCATCGCCGCCGGGATGCCGCCCGCCGAGGAGCCGTACCTGCCGTTGCGCGACACCGCCGCCCTGCCCGACGGGGCGCGCGAAGCCGGGCGCAGCAAAGCGGTCTGACCGTTCCGGGGCCGGGCAGCCGCGGATCCGGCTAGGGTCTTTTTCGACAAGACGCACCATCGCGACCTCGGCCCGCACGGCATCTCCCTGTGGGAGCGACAGTGAAAATGGTCAGGAACAGCACGTTCAGCACCAGACTGATCGGCGGCTTCGCGCTCACCGTCGGCCTGACCGTGCTGATGGGCTTGGCCTGCGTCGGCGCGCTGGCCACGGTGACCACGAACAAGGACGCGGTGATCGCTTCGGCCGACCGCCTGCTGTCCCACAGCCAGCAGCTGAGCACGCACGCCGAGCAGCGGATCGGCACGTACCGGGCCTATCTGCTGACCGGCTCGGCGGACAATCTCAGCGCCCTCGCCCGGGACCGCGAGCAGTTCCTGGCCGAGGCCGCCGACCTGCGCACCTTGATCCGCGAGCCGGTGACCCAGGAACGGCTGAACCGGGTGCTCGAGGCCGAGAACGCGTACACAGCGGTGCTGGACCCGACCGTGCAGCGGCGCCGGACGATCACCGACCTGCGCGACATCTCCCAGCTCAACGCATCCCGGGTCGCGCCGGCCCGACGGGCGCTGCAGGACGCCATCGCCGCCCTCGTCGTCCAGGTGCGCGCCGACCTGGACGACGCCCGGAAGGCGTCCTCGCGGACTGCGTCCCGGGCCATCATCGTGGTGTGCGTGCTGTGCGGCCTGGTCGTCGTCTCAGCGGCGGTGATCGCGGTGCGGCTGAACCGGGGACTGCGCCGGGAGGTGGGCACCGCGATCGGGCAGATCCGGAGCGCGTCGGCGCAGCTGGAGGCGACCGCTGAGCAGCAGGCCAACGGCGGCCGAGACCAGGCCGGCGCGATGAGCGAGATCACCACGACGATCAGCGAACTGCTCATCACGTCCCGGCAGATCGCCGAGAACGCCCACCGGGTGTCGAAGATCGCCGAGGACACCGCCACGGCGGCGCGCACCGGCGACGCCACGATCGACGAGAGCCGGCAGTCGATCGCCGCGATCCGCGCCCAGGTCGACCAGATCGTCCGGCACATGATGGCCCTGGACGATCGGTCGCAGCAGATCGGCGGCGTGGCCGGCCTGGTGTCCGAGCTTGCCGAGCAGACGAACATCCTGGCCATCAACGCGACGATCGAGGCCTCCGGCGCCGGCGAGTGGGGCCGGCGGTTCGCGGTGGTGGCCGACGAGATCCGCAAGCTGGCCGATCGGACCGCAGACTCGGCCAAGGAGATCCGGGCGTTGATCGAGGACGTGCGCGGCGCGGTCAGCACCACGGTGCGGGCCACCGAGGCAGGGGCCGACGCGGTCGACACCGGTGTCCGGCGCTTCGACGACGCGACCACCTCGTTCCAGCGGATCGCCCAGCTGGTGCTCACCGCGACCGACGCCACCCGGGAGATCGAGCTCTCCACCAAGCAGCAGACCAGCGCGGTCGAGCAGGTGTCGGTGGCCGCCTCGGACACCAGCCGGGTGACCCGGGAGAGCGAGGTCAGCGCGGTGCAGACCAGGCAGACCGCGGCCCACCTGACCTCGCTCTCCGGCGACCTGCAGCGACTGGTCGGCGTCGGCGAGAAAGTTTGACACGGCACCCATCCGGCCCCGGGTTCGTTCCGAATCGACGGTGAAAACCCGATAACGGAGGAACGAACCAAATGCGTGCTATCAAGCTTTCCGCCCTGACCGCCGCGACCCTGTTGACCGCCTCGCTGGCCGCCTGCGGTGACAACGCCGAGGACAGCGCCGCGGGTTCCGCCGCGCCGGCCATGACCACCGCGGCGCCGAGCGCCGGCCCGTCGATGGCCATGGACATGACCAACTTCGGGCCGGGCTGCGCCGCCGTGCCGGCCGACCCGGCCGACAAGGGCAGCTTCCAGGCCATGGCGCAGGTCCCGGTCGCCACCGCCGCCTCCGGCAACCCGCTGTTGTCCACCCTTGTCACCGCGGTCAAGAAGGCCGGCCTCGTCGACTCGCTGAACACCGCCGAGGCGGTCACCGTCTTCGCGCCCACCAACGACGCCTTCGGCAAGATTCCGGAGGCCGACCTGAACAAGGTCCTCGCCGACAAGAAGACGCTGACCGACGTCCTGACCTACCACGTCGTGCCCGGCAAGCTCACCCCCGCCGACCTCGCAGGGATGCACAAGACCCTGCAGGGCGCCGACGTCACCGTCAGCGGCGGCGGCACGGACTTCACGGTCGACGGCGGGTCCGCGGTGATCTGCGGCAATGTGCAGACCGCCAACGCCGTCGTCTACATCGTCGACACCGTCCTGATGCCGCAGAGCTGACCCGGCGCCGATCGCTCGGAGGTCGTTTCGATGCGACACACCATGGTGGGCGCGGCCGCCGGGATCCTCGCCGCCGGCTTCGGCGTCGCAGCCGCGGAACTGCTCGCGGCCGCGACCCGGCCCGGCGCGGGACCGCTGGCCGCCGTCGGGGGCGCGGTGATCGACGGGACCCCGGCTGCGATCAAGACCTGGGCGGTACGCGAGCTCGGCACCGCCGACAAGCCGGTGCTGCTGGCCACCATCGTGCTGGTGGTGCTCGTGACGACAGCTGTCACCGGTGTGCTGGGCCGGCGGCGCCCGCTCCTCGTCGCGGCCGGTGCCGGCCTGTTCGGCGCCGCCGGTGCCGTCGCCGCTCTCTCCCGTCCCGCCGCGACACCCTTCGACGCCGTCCCGTCGCTGGCCGGCGCTGCTACCGCCGGGCTCGCCCTGTGGTGGCTGCTGCGCCGCGCCACCGCGGCACCGGACGGCGGCGCCGGCCCGGTGCGCGATTTCGACCGGCGCGCGTTCCTGCGCTCGGCCGCGCTGGTCGCCGGCGGCGCGGTCGTCGCCGGTGCCGGCGCGCAGGGGGTGCGCCGCAACCGGGCCGGCACGGCGGCGCGGGACCGGGCGGCACTGCGCCTCCCGGCCGCCGCCGACCCCGGCCCGCCGCTGCCCGCCGGCGCCGGGCCCGGCTTCCTCACCGGAGCCGGGAACTTCTACCGGGTCGACACCGCCCTCACCGTCCCCCGCCTGGACATCGGCACGTGGCGGCTGCGGGTGCACGGCATGGTCGACCGGGAGCTGCGGCTGAGCTTCGCCGACCTGCTCGACCGGCCGCTGATGGAACGCGTCATCACCCTCAACTGCGTCTCCAACGAGGTCGGCGGACCCTACGCCGGAACCGGGCGCTGGCTCGGCGTACCCCTGGCGCCTCTGCTGCGCGAGGCCGGCCTGCGAGCCGGCGCCGACCAGTTGCTCGCCCGCTCCGCCGACGGCATGACCATCGGAACCCCGCTCGACCTGCTGCTCGACGGCCGGGACGCGATGCTGGCCGTGGGTCTCGACGGCGAACCGCTGCCGCCTGCCAACGGCTTCCCGGTCCGGATGCTCACCCCCGGCCTCTACGGCTACGCCGGCGCCTGCAAGTGGCTCACCGAGCTGCGGGTCACCACCTTCGCCGACGTCGACGCCTACTGGGTGGAACGCGGCTGGGCCGCCCGCGGCGTCATCAAGACGGCTTCCCGCATCGACCGGCCGAAACCGTTCGCCCGGATCGGTGCCGGTCCGGTCACCGTCGCCGGGGTGGCCTGGGCGCAGGGCCGGGGCATCGGTGCGGTCGAGGTCAGCGTCGACGGCGGCGCGTGGACCGAGGCCGAGCTGTTGCCGGTGCCCTCCGTGGACACGTGGGTGCAGTGGCGGCACACCTGGACGGCGGCGCCGGGGCCACACTCCCTCGCCGTCCGCGCCACCGACCGCACCGGCGCCGTGCAGACCGAGCGGCGCGCCACCCCCTACCCGGACGGCGCCAGCGGCCTGCACACCATCACTGTCACGGTCTCCTGAGCACCCGTTAAGCTCGGGCGGCCACCACCGCACCGCCGCGACCGGGAGACCTTCATGACCACACCGTCCCCTGACGTCGAGGTGCTCCGCGAGATCGCCCGCCGGGTGCTGTGGCTGTCGGCGTCGATCGTCGACGCCGCCAACGCCGGCCGGCCCAACGACTCCGGGGTGAAGGTCGGCGGTCACCAGGCCTCCAGCGCGTCGATGGTCGACATCATGGTCGCCCTCTGGTTCGCCGAGCTGACCGCCCGGGACCGGGTGTCGGTGAAGCCGCACGCCTCACCGGTGCTGCACGCCGTCAACTACCTGCTCGGCGACCTCGACGAGGCGTACCTGCCGATGCTGCGCGCCAAGGGTGGCCTGCAGTCCTACCCGTCGCGCCTGAAGGACCCCGGCACCGTCGACTTCTCCACCGGGTCGGTCGGCATCGGCGCGACGGCCGCGCTGTGGGCGGCGATGGCGCACCGCTATCTGGTCTCGCAGTTTCCCGGCACACCCGCCGGTGGCCGTTTCGTCAGCCTGCTCGGCGACGCCGAACTCGACGAGGGCGCCATCTGGGAGGCGGTGATGGACCCGGCCGTCGCCGGGATGGGCGAGCTGCTCTGGGTCGTCGACCTGAACCGGCAGTCCCTGGACCGGGTCGTTCCGGACATCCAGATCGCCAAGCTGCAGGGCATGTTCGCCGCCGCCGGCTGGCAGGTCGTCGTCCTCAAATGGGGGCGGATCATCTCGCGGCTGTTCGACCGGCCCGGCGGGCAGACGCTGCGGGCCCGGCTCGAGGCGATGCCGAACGAGGAGTACCAGCGGATGCTCCGGGCCGGCCCGGCACAGACCGCCGAGCGCATCCTGGCCGGCAGCGAGACCCTGCCGGGCGCCGCCGACCTCAAGGCGCTGCTCGACGAGATCGACCCCGCCGAGCTGGCCGCCGCCGTGCGCGACCTGGGCGGCCACGACCTCGGCCTTCTCGTCGACACGTTCCGCACCGTCGACCCGCACCGCCCGACCGTGGTGTTCGCCTACACCGTCAAGGGCCGCGGCCTGCCGACCGAGGGACACCCCAACAACCACTCCGCCCTGCTGTCCGCGGCGCAGATGGACGCCCTGGCGGAGTCCTCCGGAACGGACCGCGGCGCGCCGTGGCAACGGTTCGCCGCCGACAGCGCGGCCGGGCGGCTGTGCGCCGACCGCGGGCGCGCGCTGCGCCGTGCCCCGGTCGCGCCGACGTCAGCGGTCCCGGTGCCGGCCCAGCTCGGCCACGCCTACCGCAAGCCGATCAGCACCCAGGCCGCCCTCGGCCGGCTGCTGGCCGACCTGCCCCGGGACGCCCCGGCCGCGGCCGCGCGGGTGGTCACCTGCTCGCCGGACGTCGCGTCCTCCACCAACCTGGGCGGCTGGATCAACAAGACCGGCGTCTGGTCGGCGCGGGACCGGCGCGACTGGTTCGCCGACGACACCGAACGGGTGCTGCGCTGGCAGGAGAACAGCAGCGGCCAGCACATCGAGCTGGGCATCGCCGAGGTCAACCTGGTGTCGCTGCTCGGTGAGCTGGGCGCGACCTGGTCGCGGTGGGGCGAGCGGCTGATCCCCATCGCGACGCTGTACGACCCGTTCGTCTCCCGCGCCCTGGAGCCCTGGTCGTACGGCATCTACGCGGGCGGCCAGTCGATCCTGGTCGGCACCCCGTCCGGCGTGACCCTGGCGCCCGAGGGCGGCGCCCACCAGTCGATCACGACGCCGTCGATCGGGCTGGAACAACCGGGATGTGTCGCCTGGGAGCCGGCGTTCCCGCAGGATCTGGAGTGGTGTTTCCTGCACGCGATGAGCCGGGTCGGGGTCGAGGGCGGCACGTCGGCGTACTTCCGGCTCTCCACCCGGCCGATCGACCCGCAACTCGCGGGGGTGCCCGACGACCCGGCACTGCGGGAGCGCCGGCGCCGGCAGGCGGTGGCCGGCGGGTACCGGCTGCCCGCCGCCCACGCGCCGGGGGAGGAGGACGTCACGCTGGTCGGGGCCGGCGCGATCATGCCGGAGGTGATCGCCGCCGCCCGGTCTCTGGCCGCGCACGGCGTCAACGCCGGTGTCGTTTGCCTGACCAGCCCCGACCTGGTGTTCCGGTCGTTCCAGCAACGCGGCAGCCGGGACGCCGGTGCGGGCGGCGACATCCTCGCCGAGCTGTTCCCCGCCGGGCACGCCGCGCCGCTGGTCACCGTCCACGACGGTCATCCGCACACTCTGGCGTTCCTGGCCGCGGCCCGCGGCGACCGGATCCGCTGCCTCGGGGTGACCGCGTTCGGCCAGTCGTCGAGCCTGGCCGACGCCTACCGGCTGCACGGCATCGACACGGCGTCGATCGTGGACGCGGCGCTGACCATGACAGGCCGCTGACGCCGCACCGGGCGCGTCGCATCGGTCGTGTGTGAAGTTTGGGCGCGGTACGCGCCCGAACTTCACACACACGCCCGCGGGCGGGAGAGGCGGATGATGCCGGACGACCTCGAGGCCGCCCAGCCGGCGGTGACGGGGCCGGCCGCCGGACCGCGGCGCCGGCCGGTCCGGCGGACCACCCGGACGGCGTACCGTCCGGGGCCGGCGCGGGGCTGACCCGCGGTTCAGACAGTGAACGACGGCCCGCCAGGCGGAAAGCCGGACGGGCCGTCGAGGCCGGGCAGTGCCCGGAAACGCCGAACGGCGGCCCGCTGAATCAGTCGGACCGCCGTCTTGCGAAGCTGCTCATCGAGCTAAAAGCCGCTCACCGAGCTGAGAAGATCAGAGCGGGCGGATGTTCTCCGCCTGCAGGCCCTTCTGGCCCTGGGTGATGTCGAACTCCACCCGCTGGTTCTCCTCGAGGCTGCGGAAGCCGCTCGACGCGATGGCCGAGAAGTGGGCGAAGACGTCGGCGCCGCCGTCGTCCTGGCTGATGAAGCCGAAGCCCTTGTCCGCGTTGAACCACTTCACGGTGCCTGTAACCATGTGTCTGCTCCTTGCGAGCTGTTTCGAGACCGCACTGTGCGGACTCTGACGCCGCCGCGTTGATGACCCGCGCCGGAACCGACACGACAAACGAAAAGCGCCTGAATGGTTGTGATGACCCATCAGGCGCCAAAAACGTCTACGGAAATCAAAACTGCAACGAGGGCAACACTACCACGACTGCGGCGGCGCGCCACCCCACGACCGGCCGGGCGAAAGGTGATCAACGCGACACTGTGGAGCCCGATGTGTCGAGAACCGGGGCGCCGGGCATGTCGACAGAGCACACATGATCGTGACAACGAGGAGGCCTTCGATGACCACCTATGACAGCACGGTCGGCGCCCGGCCCAACATCGCCGCAGGCCCGGACACCCTGCGCGCCGACGTGGAAGCCACCCAGGACAACCTGAACGGCTCCCGGGTCAAGCAGGCGTTCCACCGGACCCGGGCGACGGCCGCCTCGGCGACCACGCAGGCGGGCCGCACGGTGCGCAACCGCCCGGTCGTCTCGTCGGCCGCCGCGCTCGCCTTCGCGGCCGTCACCGCCACCGGCGTGATCGGCGGCCGCAAGCTCGCCGAGGCCCGCCGTCCGCGCAGCCGCTGGCAGCGTCTGCTGGACCGGGCCCGCTGACCGGCCGCACCGGCACCAGCTGAAACCGTCCGTCACCCGGGGCTCTCCGGGTGGCGGACGGTTCGCTGTGCGGTTCAGTCGCTGACCGCGACCGGTTGACGCGACGGGGTCAGCATCATCGCCACGCACGCGATGGTGACGACCACGAACACGGCGACCGTCACCTGCAGGGCCGCGGGCACGTCGACGAAGAAGGCCGGCAACGCGGTGATCATGGAGACGATGCGGGCTCCGGCGGCGATGCGGACGGCGCCGCGCCGGCCGGTACGCCAGGCGAGCACGACGGCCACGACGGTGATCAGCCCGAGCACGGCGTCGATCAGCAGGATCGCGAACGGCGGACCGTCCTGGCCGTTCTCGGACACGAGCGTGAACGGGCCGCTCACGTCGATCACGCCGAGCACGAACGCGATGACCAGTCCCGCCTTGTTGAGCTTGGTGAGCTGCATGGTTGCCCCCGGATCGATGGGGCGCCGCTTGCCCGGCGCCGGTACCTCGAGCCTGCGGCCCGCACACCCCGGAGCGGATCGGTCGGCCTGCCCACGGTCCCGGGAGAGTTCCCGGTCCCACCCGGGAAGGTATTCCTGGCCCGGCGACGGGGACAGCCCCATCATGGACGGATGACGCCGCCCGACCGGCCGATCACGGTCGTCCTCGTCGACGACCACCCGGTGGTTCGTGGTGGCCTGCGCGCGCTGATCGAGTCGTTCGGGGGCTTCGCCGTGATCGGTGAGGCGGCCGACGGTGCGCAGGCGGTGCGCGAGGTCCAGCTCAACCGGCCGGACGTCGTCGTGATGGACGTGATGATGCCGCACGTCGACGGCGTCGAAGCCACCCGCCGGATCGTCCGGGCCTGCCCCGGCACCGCCGTGCTGGTGCTGTCGATGGCCGAGGAGGACGACGTCGTGTTCGGCGCCATGCAGGCCGGCGCCCGCGGCTATCTGCTCAAGGGCGCCGCCCAGGAGGAGATCGAACGCGCGCTGCGCGCCGTGGTGGCCGGCGAGGCGATCTTCGGGCCCGGCATCGCCGCCCGCGTGCTGGGCGTCTTCGCCCGCGACATGACCGGGCGCACCGACCCGTTCCCCGGGCTCACCCCGCGCGAACGCGACGTGCTGGAGCTGGTGGCGCGGGGTCGGCGGAACGCCGCGATCGCCGACGCGCTCGGCATGGCACCCAAGACGGTCGCCAACCATCTGTCGTCGATCTTCACCAAGCTGCAGGTCACCGACCGGTCGGCGGCGATCGTGCGGGCCCGCGACGGCGGCCTGGGGCGGGGACCGGCCGGATGACCCGGCACCTGTGGACCACCTGGATCACCTTCGGCGCCGCTGCCGTCCTGCTGGCCGGCGCGGCGCTGACCTTGCTCGTCCGGCGCCGGCAGCCCGTACGCCTGCTGGGGTTGTCCCTTGCTGCCGCGACCGCCGGACTGCTGGCGCTGACGCTGCGCCTGGCGACCGGTCCCGGCGGCGCTCCGGACCGGCTGTGGGCGCTGAGCGTGCTGGTGCTGTTCCCGGTCGCGCTGGTGCTCTATCCCGACGACCGGCCGCCGGCCGGGCTCGGCTGGGCGGCGCCAGCCGTGGTGGCCGTGGCCGGCGGCCTCGCCGTGCTCGACCCGGCCCGGTACGTGGCCGGCGACCTCGGCGTGCTGGTGGCCTATCTGCTGGTGCTGGCCGTGCAGTGGTGGCGGTACGAGCACGGCGGCGCCGTCGAGCGGCGGGCGCTGCAGTGGCTCGCGCTCGGGGCGGTGCCCGGCCCGGTGCTGGCCGCGCTGGCGAGCTTCGTCCTCCCGCCGGGGCCCGCCGCCGCCCTGTCCCTCGCCGTCTGGGCCGTGCTGGTGATCTGTGTCTGCGTCGGGCTGACCACGCCGGAGGTCCGCGACGTGCGGGCGATGGCCTTGTCGATCGGTGTCCACGCGATCACCGCGCTGCTGGTGGTCAGCGTCTTCGCCGGGGTGGTGGCGGTCATCGAGGTGATCGCCGGCCGGCCGGTCGTGTTCTCGCCCGGTGCGCTCGGGCTCGTGGCGGCGGCCTGCGCGATCGGCTACGCCCCGTTCGCCCGGTTGTTCCGCCGGGTCCTCGAGCTGCTGCTGTTCGGGGCACGCAGCGACCCGATCCAGGCCGCCTCGCGGGTGGGGGAGCAGCTGGGCGACGACCCGGTGCCGGCGTTGCGGGCGCTGCGCGAGTCGCTGGCGCTGCCGTACGCAGCCCTGCTGGATGAGGCGGGCCGTCCGGTAGCGGTCAGCGGGCAGCCGGCCGAGCCGGTGGTCCGGCGGGCGCTCGCCGCGGTACCGCAGGTCGAGGGCGGCCAGGCGCCCTCCGGGCATCTGGAGATCGGGCTACGGCCCGGTCAGCTCACCCTGTTGCGCACCGACGAACAGGTGGTGGCGGTGCTGGCTCCCGCGCTGGCCCAGCTGTTGCAGGCCCGGCGGCTGCGGGCCGAGCTGCGGGCCTCGCGCGCGGCCGTGGTCGCGGCGATCGAGGAGGAACGGCGGCGGCTGCGCCGTGACCTGCACGACGGGCTGGGGCCCCGGCTGACCGGTCTCGCCTATGCCTCGGACGCCGCCCGCAACATCCTCGGCCGGGACCCGGAGCGGGCCGCCGACCTGCTGACCGGTGTGCGGGCCGAGGCCGGTGAGGCGATCGTCGAGGTGCGCCGCCTCGTCGAGGGCCTGCGACCGCCGAGCCTGGACCAGGTCGGCCTGGAGCAGACCCTCCGCCAGCACGCCCGGCACGTGATCGGCGCCGACGGCCGGCCGATGACCGTCGAGGTCGAGGTCACCGGCCCGCTGCCGGACCTGGGCGCCGCGGTCGAGGTGACCGCGTACCGGATCGTGGTGGAGGCCCTGACCAACGCCGCCCGGCATTCGCGCGGCCGGCACGCCGCCGTGACACTGCGCCTCGAGGACCCGGCCGCACTGCTGATCGAGGTGCGCGACGACGGTGGGCCGGGCGAGCCGTGGGTGCCGGGGTACGGCCTGACGTCGATGCGCGAGCGCGCGGAGATGCTCGGCGGCACCCTGGCCGCGGACGCCGGCGTGGTGCTCGCCCGCCTGCCGCTGGCCGCGCCCGCCTGAGCGTGCGAAAACGGACCGGAATATGCGCCCGGTTGCCGGGTATCGCCCGGCAACAGTGCCGTCCGCAGGCTGGGAGTAGTTCATGGCTGCGAAGGAGCCGCCGGAGATCGCCCGCACCGCCGTGGCGACCGGCGTCAAGAAGGCCCAGCTGAGCTGGGACAAGACGCTGGTGGGGTCGTTCCTCGCCGGCGCTTACATCGCCTTCGGCGGCCTGGTCGCCATCACCGTGTCGGCCGGGCTCGACCCGGAGATCTGGGGCACCCTGCCGACGCTGTTCACCGGGGCGGCGTTCACGCTCGGCCTGGTGCTCGTGCTGATCGCCGGATCCCACCTGCTCACCGGCAACATGCTGCTGGTGCCGATCAGCGCCATGCGGGGCCGGCTGTCCTGGGGCGACGTGCTCCGCAACTTCTCGCTGGTGCTCGTCGGCAACCTGGCCGGTGCGGTGTTCGTCGCCTTCTTCCTCGCGGTGCAGACCGGCGTCGTCGGCGGCCTCGGCAGCGAGGCGGGCAGCCCGGGCGCCCTCGCCTACGAACGGCTGGCCGTCATCGCCGAGGCCAAGGCCCTGCACGAGACCGACTGGCAGATCTTCCTGCGCGCGGTCGGCTGCAACTGGCTGGTGTGCCTGGCGGTGTGGATCTCGATGGCCTCGGACCAGATCTCCGGCAAGATCCTCGGCATCTTTTTCCCGATCATGGCGTTCGTCGCGATGGGCTTCGACCACCTGATCGCGAACATGTTCTTCCTGCCGGCCGCGATCTTCGCCGGCGTGCCGGAGATCGGCTGGGACGACACCGTGCGGAACTGGCTCCTGGCGTTCGCCGGCAACCTGGTCGGGGCGGTCGTGTTCGTCGCCACCTCCTACTGGTATCTGTACCTGCGGGACGAGCCGGCCCAGGAATCGACCTAGCCAAGCCTCCTCGACCCCGACGCCGTCCGGGTGCACAGTTGAAGCCATGACCGACGACGCCCGGACCGCCGCAGACCAGCAGGGTGAGATCGACGCCGAGATGGCGGCATCGGCGCGGGCGCAGCGCCGGTGGAACGACGATCGCGATGACCGCCTGCAGCGCCGTGAGGACGCCGCCGGCCGGCGCACCGATGATCTGGACCGGCGCGCGGAAGCCGCCGACGAGCGTGACGAGTACGCCGCCCGGCGGCAGGCCGGGGGTGACGAGCGGGACCGCCTGCTCGACCGGCGCTCGACGGAGCTGGACAACCGGGAACGGGTCGCCGACCAGCGGGAGATCGATCGGGAAATCGCAGGCTGGGACGACGCGCCCGCCGGGTGAGGCCCCCTAAGATCACCGGATATGGACAATGTGACGCACACCCTGATCAGCATTCTGGTCGGTGAAGCCGTCCACCGGTCCATCCCGCCGTCGGCGGTCCTCAGCGACCGGGCCCGCCGCACCGTCGCCATCACCGTGATGGCGGTCGGCGGGAACCTTCCGGACGCCGACGTGATCTACACCGGCTGGGCCGGCACGACGGTCGACTACCTGCTGCACCATCGCGGCCACACCCACACCGTCATCGGTGCGCTGGGCCTGTCGCTGGTGCTGTTCCTGGCCGTACGACTGTGGTGGCGACACCGGAAGATCCGGCCCGGACCGGCGGACCTGGGGTTCCTCGCCGGGGTGTCGGTGCTGGCGCCGCTGCTGCACATCGGCCTCGACTTCACCAACAGCTACGGCGTGCACCCGTTCTGGCCGGTCGACAACCGCTGGTACTACGGCGACGCCGTCTTCATCGTCGAACCGCTGCTCTGGGCCTGCGCGGCGGCCCTGCTGTTCGTGCTGCCCGGCCGCATCGGACCGATCCTGATCGCGGTGGTGCTCGCGGCCGGGCTCGGCCTGAGCTGGTTCACCGGCTTCGTGCCGCTGTCCTTCGCGGCGCTGCTGACGGTGCTCACCGTCGGCCTCGCCGCGGTCAGCCGGTTCGCGTCGGCCCGGGTGGCGCTCGGCAGCGGCATCGCCGTCTGGCTGGCGCTCACCGCGACGTTCGCGGTCACGTCCCGGACCGCGGAGAGCCGCTTCGAAGCGCTGCTGGCAGACCGCTTCCCGGCGGCACGCACCCTCGACACGGTGCTGACCCCGATGCCGGCCAATCCGGTCTGCCGCGAGGTCCTGGCCGTGCAGCGGACGGCGGACGGCTACGTCGTCCGCCGGGCGTTCCACTCGCTGGCACCCGGCTGGATCGCGGCCGACCGGTGCGCGGGACTCTCACCGTCCGGCGGCGCCGGCATCACCGCCCCGCTCGTGCCGGTCGCGCAGGCGCCGACCGCGGAGGTCGCCTGGAACGGCGAACTGGCGATGGCCGCCGACGTCCTGCCGGCCCTCGCCGCGGAGTACTGCGCCGTCGAGGCGCTGCTCCAGTTCGCCCGGGCGCCGTGGGCCGTGCCGAAGGGCGACGGGTGGGTGGTCGGCGACCTGCGGTACGACCAGGAGCCGGGACTCGGCCTCGCCGAGGTCGAGGCCGGCCCGTCCCGGGACGAGTGCCCGCGTCTGCCGGCGCCGTGGACACCGCCCCGCGAGGACCTGCTGACCGGCGGATAGCGGCGGCGGAAGGGTCTTCAGGGGCTGGAGAGGTCCTCGATGTAGCCGTTCATCGTCGCGACGTAATCGGTGATGAAGCGCTCGGCGTGGGCCAGGGCCTCGGGCGGGTATGCCGCCATCATCGCGTCCAGGCGGGCGACGAGGGGGTCGAAGAAGTCGCCCAGCAGCGCGTCGACGCCCTCGGTCGCGCGCAGGGTGACCAGGCGGCGGTCGGCGCTGTCCCGGACCCGGGTCACGTGTCCGGCCTTCTCCAGCCGGTTCAGCAGTGAGGACGTCGCGCCGGCGGTCAGGCCGATGCGGTGGGCGAGGGCGGCCTGGGTGAGCGGGGCGCCGCGTTCCTCGGCGGAGAGGATCTCCACCAGGGCGCTGGCGTCGGTGGTGTGCAGGTTCATCCGCGTCCCGAAGTGACGGCCGAGTTCGGCGAAGGCGATGCCGTGGCCGCGGAGTCCTGCGAGCAGCCGGTCGCGCTGTGCCGTGATGTCGCCTGGTGTGCCGGCCACGCCGTCCCCTCCGTGTCGCGCCGCTGTCCGCCAAGACCTTACCAGCATCAAATAGTTTGACGATGTAATGATTGCACGGTAGAACTGTCTCCATGACCTCGCCCCGCGTACTCGTCTCCGGAGCCGGCGTCGCCGGTCTCAGCGCCGCCTTCTGGCTCGATCGCGCCGGCTGGGAGGTCGAGGTCGTGGAACGCCACAGCGCGTTCCGCGACGGCGGGCAGAACGTCGACGTGCGCGGCGCGGCACGGGAGGTTCTCAGCCGGATGGGGATCGAGGACGAGGTCCGCCGGCGGAGCACCACCGAGGAGGGCACGTCGGTGCTCGACGGCCGGGGCCGGGTGATCGCCCGGTTCCCGGTGGAGGATCCGGACGGCCCGACCGCGGAGCTGGAGATCCTGCGCGGCGACCTGGCCCGGATCATCCTGGAGCGGCTCTCCGATCGCGTCACCGTGCGTTACGGCGACCAGATCGAGCGGGTCACCGATCACCCCTCGCGCGTGCGGGTCGAGCTGGGCTCCGGCGCCGCGGGCGACCACGACCTGCTGATTCTCGCCGAAGGTGTCCGGTCCCGGACCCGCGACCAGGTCTTCGGATCCGGTGTCGCCCGGCGCGAGCTGGGCGTGACCATGGCTTACGGGACCATCGCCCGCACACCGGACGACGATCGCTGGTGGCGGTGGTACTCGGCGCCCGGCGGCCGGCAGATCACGCTGCGGCCGGACGACCGGGGCACGGTCCGGGCGACGCTGGCGTTCACCGCGCGGGAGCGCGATCTGCTCGATCTGCCGCTCGACGAGGCCCGCGCCGAGCTGGGCCGGGTCTTCGGCGACGCGGGCTGGCAGGCCCAGCGGGTGCTGGCCGGCTTCGGTTCCTCCCCGGACGTCTACCTCGACCGCCTCACCCAGATCATGATGCCGTCGTGGTCTCGGGGCCGGGTCTGCGTCACCGGTGACGCGGCCTGGTGCGTGACGCCGCTGGGCGGCGGCGGAACCTCGCTGGCCCTGCTCGGCGGCTACGTCCTGGCCGCCTTCGCCGGTCAGGCCGGGCCCGGCGGCCTGACCACCGCGCTGTCCGGTTATGAGCAGTGGATGCGCCCGGTCGTCCGGGACGCGCAGAAATTGCCGCCGGGCACGCCCGGTCTCTTCTATCCCCGGACCGGGCTCGGCGTGCGGGCCCTGCGCCTGGCGGCACGTGTCGGCAGCTCCGGCCCACTGCGCGGGCTGACGTCGCGGATCGGCCACGTCGCGCGGACCAGCCGGGCCCTGCCGGAGCCGGCCGCGGCGCCGGACGCCGGGCGGGGCTGACGGTTCGGTCCGGGTCGCTGCACCGGCGGCGGCTCCAACCTTTTTGCCGGTACGCTCTACGCGCTCCCACCCGAGGAAAGCGACGGCGGCCGTCACCGGACGCCGTCGTCGTCCACCCGTTCCGGCCGCCACCGCGCCGGGCGGCGAAGTCGTCCACCCGTCCCGGCCGTCGCGTCACCGGATCACACGGGTGGGAAGGAGGTCGATGAGCTCCGACGACGAGCTCGCCGAGCGATTGCGCGCCGGCGACGAGACAGCCCTGCGCACGGCCTATGACCGGCACGGCGGCGCCGTGCTCTATCTGGCCCAGCGTCTGCTGGGCAACCGGGCGGACGCCGAGGACGTCACCCAGATGACCTTCGTGGCGGCGTGGGCCGGCCGCGACACGTTCGACCCGCAGCGCGGCACGATGCTGGGCTGGCTGCTGGGGATCGCGCGGCGCAAGGCCGTCGACCGCCTGCGGTCGGCGGCACGCGACGACCGGGCGACCGAGACGGTTCGCGCGCAGCCCGCCCCCGCCGACGAGCGGGAGACCCCGGAACGGGTCGTGGACCGGCTGGTCGTGGCCGACGAGCTGGCCCGGCTGCCCGAGGAACAGCGGCGCACCCTGGAGCTGGCGTTCTTCGACGACCTCACGCATCCCCAGATAGCGGCCGCCACCGGGCTGCCCCTGGGCACGGTCAAGAGCCATATCCGGCGTGGAATGGCGAGCCTGCGACGTCGTTGGGAGGTGGACGGTGCAGCATCTGGAACCCGATCGGCTGGTACTGCTCGCGCTCTCTGAGGAACCGGAGGGCCCGGCCGAGTCGACTCATCTGACGACGTGCGCCGGCTGCCGGCACGACCTCGAGTCACTGCGGACCGTTGCCGGCCTCGGCAGTGCGGGAAGCGACCTGCGTGACCTGCCGCCACCGCCGGAACACCTCTGGCAGGCCATCGAGGCGGACATCGCCCGGCCCGCGCCGGTCGCCGACCTCGCCGTCCACCGGGAGGCGGCATCGGCGTCGCAGCGTCCCCGCGACGCTGTCCGCAACCGGCGGCGGCGCCTGCTGACCCCGTTGGTGGCGGCTGCGGCGGCCGCGGTGCTGGCGGTGGCGGGCACCGTGGCGGTCAGCCGGTTCACCGGGAGATCGCCGGCGGAGCAGGTGACGGCCCGGGCGACGCTCGCGCCGTTGCCCACGGTGCCGGCGGACGCCGGGGGCAGCGCCCGGGTGCTGTCCGACGGCCGGATCCGGATCGAGGTGCGGAACCTGCCGTCGACCGGCGGCTTCCACGAGGTGTGGCTGATCGATCCGGACGACACGTCCAAGATGGTCGCCGTCGGCAGCCTGCCCGGCGCCGCGGTGGTGACGTTGCCGGTGCCGCCCGGCACCGAGCTGAGCCGGTACCGGCTGGTCGACGTGAGCGACGAACCGCACGACGGGGACGCCACCCACTCCGGCCGCAGCCTGCTCCGGGGAACCCTCATTACCTAGGCCTCGCCCGCCGTTGCGCTCAGCCCCTGTGTGTGAAGTTCAGGTTCGGAACGAACCCCAACTTCACACACAGGGGCTGAGTTTTTGGTGGATGGACGATTCGCCACCAGCTGCCAGAAACAGTGGTCAACCGGCCAAGACGCGCGGCAGGCTTGAAGTCCGGCCCGGCCGCCGGTTTTTGTCATACTCCGGTAATCATCGATAAACATTGATATGTAGACGGTTCAGTGCGATGCTGGCACTGGGAGCGCTCCCATCTGATCCCCGACGTCAGAGAACGGAGGCACAGTGCTTACACGACAGACCGGCCCCTCCGGCCGGCGGTTGGACTCAGCCGCCCGCCGGCCCGTCCGAGCGCTGGTCCTGGTGCTCACCATGATGGTCGGCCTGCTGGCCTGGCCCGGCACCGCTCAGGCACACGGCACCATCATCAACCCGGCGAGCCGCGCCTATCAGTGCTGGCAGACCTGGGGCAGCAAGCACATGGATCCGTCCATGCAGCAGCAGGACCCGATGTGCTACCAGGCATGGCAGGCCAACACCGACACCATGTGGAACTGGATGAGCGCGCTGCGGGACGGTCTCGGCCAGCAGTACCAGGCACGGACGCCCGACGGGCAGCTGTGCAGCAACGGTCTGGCCCGCAACAACAGCCTGAACACACCCGGGCAGTGGAAGACGACGAACATCAGTCGCAACTTCACCGTCCAGCTGTACGACCAGGCGAGTCACGGCGCTGACTTCTTCCGCATCTACGTGAGCAAGCAGGGGTTCAACCCGGCCACCCAGCGACTCGGCTGGGGCAACCTCGACTTCATCACGCAGACCGGACGGTACGCGCCGGCGCAGAACATCTCGATGAACATCTCGACGTCCGGCTACACCGGGCACCACATCGTGTTCGTGATCTGGCAGGCTTCACACACCGACCAGGCGTACATGTGGTGCAGCGACGTGAACTTCGTCTGATCCACCGCACCACCACTCCGGCCCGGGACTCTCGTCCCGGGCCGGAGTGCGTCCGCGGCTCACAACCAGTTCGCCTCGGTGGCGATCCGGATGGCGTCCAGCCGGCTGCGCGCGTTCAGTTTCTGCGTGATGGTCGACAGATAGGTCCGGACCGTCCCGTCGGTCAGGAACAGCGCGGCCGCGATGTCCCGTCCGGACAGTCCCTCGGCGGCGAGCCGCAACACGTCCCGCTCCCGCGGGGTCAGCGGGCTGGGCCGCCCGGTGAGCATCGACGCGGCGATCGCCGGCTCGATGAAGCTCTCCCCGGCCGCCACCCGCCGTACCGCGTCGACCAGGTCGTCGAAGTGGCAGTCCTTCCGCACGTACGCGCGGACCCGGCAGCCCAGCGCGTGCCGCAGGGCCGCCGAGGCGGCGACCGTGGTGAGCACCAGGATCGGCCGGTCCGGGTGCTGCCCGGCAAGCATGTCGACGGCGTCGCTCACCGAGCCGTTCAGGGTGTCCAGGTCGACCACGAAGACGTCCGCGTCGACGGTGCCGGCCAGTTCCGGGGTCACTTGCGCGCCGGTGTGCCCGGCGACGACCTCCAGGTCGTGCTCGTGTGACAGGGCACTGCTGAGGGCGGTCCTCAGCAGGCAGTCGTCGGCGATCAGCATGATGCGGATCACGGTGGTTTCCTTCCCGGGTGCGTGCGCTCCGCCTGGCCCGCCCGGAGTGGTCACGGTGACGGTCCGGCAGCTGACAAGGGCACGGAGCCCCGCCGACGCGCTGCGGCGCCGGAGGGGACGGGAAGGATCAGCCGGGCGGTGCCGCGCCGGCCGGGCAGCGCCCGTGGTGGTTCGTGGCATCGTCGTCCGCGGTGCCGGCCGCGGCCGGAGCGGGAAGCCACGCGGCGGTGGTGATCGCCCAGGTCTGCGGCGCGGTGTCCGCACCGGTGGAGACCCAGGGGGTACGAAGTCCGAGATGTGCCGGGGCGGGCGCCGGCGAGGCCGGGCTCACCGGCGTGACGACAGTCGCGCTCGAATGCCGGGTCGTCGATGTGTGCCGCACGCAGGGCGGGCGCAGGGTCTCGTGCCGGGCCGACAGGTCGGCGACAGCTGGGCCGGGCAGGGCGGCGACCCGCGGTGGAGCGGCCTTGGGAACGGCGACCGGCGGTGGAGCGGCCTTGGGAACGGCGACCGGCGGTGAAGCGGCCTCAGGAGCGGCGAACGGTTGCGGAGCGGCGGCTCGGGGCGGAGCGACCACCGGGCGGGACGAGGAACCGGCGGCAGGTGGCGGGAGTACCGCCTGGCTCGCCGGGGGAGTGGTGACGACCAGTCGCCCGGCCGGTGTGCGGACGATCGGCTGGACGGCCCGGGCCACCGGCTCGCGCAGTGCCGGCGTGACCGTGCCGGCGACCGGCTTCACGACGGACCTCACCGGCGCGGTGACCCGCTCCAGCGCCGCACGCGCCGGCTTCGTGACAGGCTCCACGGTCGCACGGACCGGCTCGGTGACGTGTTCGACGGTCTTGCGGACCGGTTCGGTGGTGCGTTCGACGGTCTTGCGGACCGGTTCGGTGGCGCGTTCGACAGTTTCGCGGACCGGCTTGGTCGTGCGCTCGACCGTCTTACGGACCGGTTCGGTGGTGCGTTCCAGCGTCCGGCCGAGCGGCTCGGTGACCCGCTCGGGGCGTGCCGGCTTTCCGGGGCGGGATTCCGCTGTCCTCGGCCGATCCGCCGCCGGCTTCTCGGCGCGGTCCGGCGTCACCGCGTCGGTGACGTCCTCGACGCCCGGCAGCACGTCGCCCGGGACCACGTCGTCAGCGCGCGCCGCGCCCGCGCTCAGCAGCAGATAGGCCACCACGGCGAAGCCGGCCAGCACGACGAGGCGGAGAAAGGTGGCCAGGCGGCGTCCCGGTGAATCGGGCCCCGCCGCCGTCGTCACGGAACTCTCCGTCCAGTCGGTCCTGTTCGCCGACCGTAGCGCCGCCGTTCCGAGATCGCACATCGGGCCGCGCGCTTTCCCCCGCCGGTGCGGAGCCAAACGCTGCGTTTGTCAGCAATGCGCGGTGAACGGTGTGGCGCAGCCTCTGACATCGGCGACTGTCGTTGCCCGCCCGCCCGGCGGCAGGATCGGTACAGACCGATGAGGGAGGCCGGAGTGGACCGCCGTTACGACGCGTACTGTGCCGCTGACCCGCTCTTCTACGACTCGCTGGCGATCGTCCAGCGCTCGGCCGGTGACTTCCCGGCCGCCCGCCGGCAGCTGCCGGACGGATGGGCGATCCGGGCACACGAGGACTGGCTGATCGCCGGTCCGGACGGCGTGGCGCTGCCCCGGCAAGGGTGGAAGATCCATTCTTCGGGCCGTCCGGGAAACGCGGCGGCGATCGTCGACACGATCTGGCACTACTGCGTTCCCCGCGGCATCCCGTTCAAATTCCTGCGCTCGCCGCAGGTGCTGTTCATGCGGAACGCGAAATACGCCCCGCGCGCCTCCAGCGGCAAACTCGCCACCGTTTACCCGGCCGACGACACCGCCGCCGAACAGATCCTGACCGAGCTCGGCGCGCTGCTGACCGGCGAGTCCGGACCGTACATCCTGAGTGATCTGCGCTGGGGCGAAGGCCCGCTGTACGTGCGCTACGGCGCGTTCGCCCACCTGTACTGCGTCGCCGGCGACGGCGACCTGGTGCCGGCCCTGGCCGGGCCGGACGGCACGCTGGAACCCGACCGGCGCCAGGCCGTCTTCAGCCTGCCGCCGTGGCTGGAACTGCCCGCCTTCCTGCGGCCGCACCTCGACGCCCGCAACGCGGTGACCACGAACGACGTCCCGTACCGGGTGACCCAGGTGCTGCACTACTCCAACGCGGGCGGGCTCTACGCGGCCGAGGACGAGCGCACCGGCGAGCGGGTGGTGCTGAAGGAGGCCAGGCCGTACGCCGGGCTGGACGGTCGCGGCGACGACGCGGTGACCCGGCTGCGCCGGGAGGGCGACATGCTCGACCGGGTCGCCGACGCGGGTTTCACGCCGAAGGTGCGCGACCGGTTCCCGCTGGGCGAGCACGAGTTCCTGGCCCTGGAGTTCGTCGACGGCGAACCGCTGAACCGGCTGATCGTGCGGAAGTACCCGCTCACCGATCCGGGCGCCGGTGACGCCGAGCTGCGCGACTACACGCAGTGGGCGCTGTCCGTGCACCACCGGGTCGAGCAGGCGGTGCGGGCGTTGCACGAGCGCGGAGTGGTTTACGGCGACCTGCACATGTTCAACATCATGGTGCGGCCGGACGGGCGGATCGCGCTGCTGGACTTCGAGGTGGCCGCGCCGATCACCGAGCAGCGCCGGCCGGGCCTGCGCAACCAGGGTTTCGCCGCCCCCCGCGACCGGGTCGGCGGGGCGGTGGACGAATACGCGCTGGCCTGCCTCGCGATCGCGCTGTTCCTGCCGCTCACCCCGCTGCTGCGGCTCGACCGCGCCAAGGTGCGGCACCTCGCCGACGTCATCGCCGAGCACTTTCCGGTGCCACGTGACCTGCTGGATCGTACGACCGCGGTGATCGAGGGCCGGTCCGCCGCCCGGCTGGCAGCGGTCGGCACCCGGGACTGGTCGGTCTTCGACCCCACGCCGGAGGCCTGGCCCGCGGCCCGGGACGCGCTGGTGCGCGCCATCGTGGGCAGCGCCACGCCGGACCGCACCGACCGGCTCTATCCGGGCGACATCGAGCAGTTCCGGATCGGCGGGCTCGGCCTGGCCCACGGCGCCGCGGGCGTGCTTCACGCGCTGGCCGAGTCGGGCGCGGACATCCCCGCCGAGCACCGCGACTGGCTGCTCAAACGCGCCGCCGACCCGGGCTTCGACCCGCGGCACGGTTTCCTCGACGGGCTGCACGGTGTCGCGTACACGCTGGATCGTCTCGGCGAACGCCGCGCCGCGCTGGACCTGGTCGACCGCTGCCTGACCGCGGGGTGGGAGGGCCTCGGCCCGGACCTCTTCGCCGGCGTCGCCGGCATCGGCCTCAACCTGCTGCACCTGGCCGGGCGCACCGGGGAGACCGGGCTGCGGGACGCCGCGACGCGCGCCGCGGACCTGGCGGCCGGCCGGCTGGGCGACGTGACCTCGGTGCCGGAGATCAGCGGCGGGCGGCACCCACATGCCGGGCTGACCCGCGGATCCAGCGGGGTGGCGCTGTTCTTCCTGCGGATGTACGAGACCACGCGCGACCGTGGATATCTGGACCTGGCCGCCACCGCCCTGCGGCAGGACCTGCGCCGCTGCGTCACCCGGCCGGACGGCGCGCTCGAGGTGAACGAGGGCTGGCGGACCATGCCGTACCTCGCGGAGGGCAGCATCGGCATCGGTGTCGTCCTCGACGAGTACCTGCGGCACCGCCCCGACGAGGAGTTCCGTGACGCGTCCGCGGCGATCGCCCGGGCTGCCCGCTCCCCGCTGTACGTGCAGTCCGGCCTGTTCGCCGGCCGCGCCGGCATCGTGGCGTACCTGGCCCGGCGCGGCGACGACGAAGCGGCTGCCCAGGCACGCCGCCTGGCCTGGCACGCCCTGCCGTACGGCGGCGGGCTGGCCTTCCCCGGCGAGCAGCTGCTGCGGCTGTCCATGGACCTGGCCACCGGAACCGCCGGCGTGCTCCTGGCGCTGGCCATGACCCACAGCGAGCGGCCGGTGTCCCTGCCGTTCCTGTCCACCATCGACTCCACCGACGAGGGAAGGAGGTGAACGACCATGGCGCTCCTGGACCTGCAAGGCATGGAACTGACGACCGAGCAGCGCGGAGGCGGCGGCAGCCAGGCCTCGCTGCTGCTGTGCGGCGACAGCTCGCTCAGCGTGACCACCTGTAACTGACCGGACGTGTACCCGATCGCTCAGATGACGAAGGAGAACTCTGATGGCACTGCTGGACCTCCAGGGCATGGAAATGACCACCGAGCAGCGCGGCGGTGGCGGCAGCCAGGCGTCGCTGCTCCTCTGCGGTGACAGCTCGCTGAGCGTCACGACCTGCAACTGACGTCGATCGGCCCCCCATCGACGTTCGCGGCCCCGGAGCCCGGCCCCCAGCCGGCTCCGGGGCCGCCGTGGAAATTTCGGGCCGCCGTGGGAAGGAGGCGCCGTGACCGGCCACCGAACCCTGCTCGCGCCGCTCGCCGTTGCCGCCGTGCTGTCGGCCGCCGCGGAGCTGGCCCTGCCCCTGACGATCGGCCGCACGGTGGACGCGATCGTCACCGGCGGCGACACCGGCCGCCCGCTGACCGCGGTTCTCGTCCTCGTCGGTGTGCTGGCGGTCGCCGACCCGGCCCGTGACCTGCTTGCCGGGCTGGCGCCCGCGGACCGGACCGCGCGGCTGCGCGGCCGGCTGATCCGGCACACGCTCCGGCTGGGCGCGCGCCGTCCGGAGGCGCCCGGCGACGTGGTGAGCCGGATGCTCACCGGCGCGGCCGAGGCCGGCCAGGGCGGCGTCGCCGTGGTCCTCGCCGTGGTCAGCACGGTCCCGGTGATCGGCGCGGTCGCCATGCTCGCCCACCTCGACGCCTGGCTGATCACCGGCTACCTGGCCGGCGCGGTGGCGATCACCGCGCTGCTGCGGCGGCACGTCCGGGACACCTCCGACGTCGTGGTCCGCTATCAAAGCGCCCAGGCCGACATCGCCGCCCGGCTCGCCGGCGCGCTCGCCGGCCGCCGCACCATCGCCGCCGCCGGGACCGTGCCCGCCGAGACCGAGCGCTGCCTGCGGCCCTTACCCGATCTGTCGGCGGCCGGCCACGCCACGTGGCGCGTGCTGTCCCGTTCCGCCGGGCAGAGCGCGTTCGCCGGCCCGCTGCTGCAGCTGTCCGTGGTGGCCGTCGCCGGCTGGCTGCTGGCGCGGGGCCGGCTCACCCCGGGCGAGCTGCTCGCCGCGGTCCAGTACGGCGCGCTCGGCGCCGGGATCGGCGGCCTGGTCGCCGGGTTCAACCGGGTGGCACGGGCCTGGGCCGGGGCTCACCGCCTCGCCGAGGTGCTGCGGCGGCCGGTGCCGGTGTCCGGGAGCCGGGCACTGCCGCCCGGGCCGGGCGTTCTGGAGTTCCACGACGTCACCGTCGGGCCGGTGCTGGACCGGGTGGACGTGACGTTGCCAGGCGGCCGGCCGATCGCTGTGGTGGGCCGGTCCGGCGCCGGCAAGTCGACGTTCGCGGCGCTCGCCGCGCGCCTCGTCGACCCGGATCAGGGCGTGGTCCGGCTGGACGGGGTGCCGCTGAGCGAGCTGTCCGCGGAGACGTTGCGGCGGGAGGTCGGTGTGGCGTTCGAGCGGCCGCAGCTGGTCGGCGCGACCGTGGCCGACGCGGTGGGGCTGGCCCATGACCGGCCGCAGCCGGCCGATGCTGGGGGGCCTGCCCATGACGGGCCGCAGCTTGCCGATGCTGGGGGGCCGGCCCTTGACCGGCCGCGCGACTTCCTGCGGGCCGCGCGTGCCGACGCCTTCGTCGCGCGTCTGCCGCTCGGGGCGGACACCCCGCTCGCCGAGGCGCCCTTCTCCGGCGGCGAGACGCAGCGGCTCGGACTCGCCCGCGCCTGGCACGCCGGGCGCCTGTTCGTCCTCGACGACGCGACGTCCAGCCTGGACACGGCGACCGAGGCGGAGATCCTCGCGCTGATCACGGGCGACACGCGGCGTACCCACCTGATCGTGGCGCACCGGGCCGGCACCGCCGCGCAGTGCGCGACAGTGGTCTGGCTGGACGGCGGGCGGGTACGGGCGGTGGCGCCGCACCGGCAGTTGTGGGCGGACCCGGCGTACCGCGCGGTGTTCGGGTCATGAGCGCCGGACGGGAGACTGCCGCGGCGCTGCGCCGGCGCCGCCGCGACGTGCTGCGGCTGCTGGCGTGGTCGGTGCCGGAGGCGGCGCCCGCGCTGCTCTCCGGCCTGATCGTGGCCCGCGCCGTGGACCGGGGATTCCTGCCCGGCCGCCCGGCGACCGGCTTCGCGTGGCTGAGCCTGCTGCTGGTCGCGGCCGTGGCCGGCGCGGCCGGCGCTCGGCAGGCGAACCGGGCGGTGGCCGGTGTCGTCGAGCCGTTCCGCGACGACCTGGTCACCCGGGTGGTCACCGCGTCGCTGCACGCCGCGACCCGGCCCGGCCCGGCGGGCGCACCGGCCGGTGCGGTGGCCCGGCTGACCCAGCAGGTGGAGACGGTCCGCGACGCGTTCGCAGGCCTCGTCCTGGTGTCCCGCGGCTTCGTGGTGACCGTGCTCGCCGCCCTGCTCGGCACCGCGACCCTGGCTGCCCCGCTGCTGCCGCTGCTCGCACCGCCGCTGCTCGCCGGGCTGGCACTGTTCGCGGTGGGGCTGCGGCTCGGCGTCCGGTGGCAGCGTGCCCACCTCGCCGCCGGTGAGCACCTCGCCGACCGGGTGGCCGTGGCGGCGGCCGCCGCCCGCGACGTGGCGGCCTGCCGGGCGGAGGAACGGGCCGCCGGCTTCGTCGACGAGGCGATCGCCGCGCAGGCCCGGGCGGAACGGGCGCTGGCACGGCTGGCCGCGGTCCGGTCGTCGACAGTGGTGATAGCCGGGTGGGTGCCGCTCGTGGTGGTGCTGGCCGGGGCCGGGCGGCTCACCGGGCAGGGGATCAGCACCGGGGCGCTGATCGGGGTGCTCACCTATCTGACGCAGGTGCTGGTGCCGGCCCTGGACCTGTTCGTCGCGACCGTCGGCAACGCCGGCCTGCGGTTCGTGGTCACGCTGGGCCGGCTGCTGCGCCTGTCGCCTCCGGCGGCCGGGACGGGGCTGCGGTCGGCCGGGCCCGCGCGCCTCGAACTCTCCGGGGTCACGTTCCGGTACGGCGTCGCGGCCCGCCCGGTGCTGCGCGACTTCGATCTGACCGTCGGGCCGGGCGACCACCTGGCCGTGGTGGGACCCAGCGGCGCCGGGAAGTCCACCCTCGCCGGGCTGCTCTGCGGGACACTGCCGCCGGACCGGGGCACGGTCCGGTACGGCGGGGTGCCGGCGACCGCCCTGGATCCGGCCGCTCGTGCCGGGAGCCGGGTGCTGATCCCGCAGGAGGCGTACGTCTTCCCCGGCAGCGTCGCGGACAACCTGCGCTACCTGAACCCGGCGGCCTCCGACGCGCAGATGCTCACGGCAGCCGACCGGCTCGGCGCGGGCCGGCTGCTGGCCCGGCTGGGTGGGCTCTCGGCGCCGGTGCCGATCGGGGACCTGTCGGCCGGTGAACGCCAGCTGATCACGCTGGTCCGCGCCTTTCTGGCGCCGGCGCCGGTGGCGGTGCTGGACGAGGCCACCTGCCACCTCGATCCGGCGGCCGAGGAGCGGGTGGAGCGCGCGTTCGCGCGCCGGGGCCCGCTGGTGGTGATCGCACATCGGATCAGCTCCGCGGAGCGCGCCTCCCGGGTGTTGTTCTTCGACCCGGACGGGCCGATGCTCGGCGACCACGAGAGCCTGCGCGTGGGCAGCCGGCGGTATCGGGAGATGACCGCGCACTGGACGGGAGGCGCTACCGCACCGGCCGCCTCGGAGCCGGCCGTTCCAGGGCCGGCGGCTTCGCCGGGCGGTTCAGAGCCAGCCGGCGCGGCGGGCCCGCTCGACGGCCTCGGCCCGGCTCCGTGCGCCGACCTTGGCGGTGATCCGGCTGAGGCGGTTGCGGACCGTGCCCGGTGACAGGCCCAGTTTGCCGGCGATCTCGGCCGCGCCGACGCCCTGTGCGGCCAGGGCCAGCACCTCGCGTTCCCGGGCGGTCAGCGGGTTCGGCGGCTGTCCCAGCCGGGCGGCGACCAACGTCGGGTCGATGACCGCGTTCCCGTCGGCCAGGTTGCGCACGGCCGACAGCAGATGCTCCAGCGACGCCCGCCGGGTCACGAAACCGACCCGCTCCCAGTCGTCGTCGGCGACCCGGGTGAGCAGGTCGTGCCGGTCCGCGTCGATCAGGATCAGCACCCGGGTCCGCGGCACGGCGGTGCAGATCGCCGCGGCCGCCTGCAGCGGATCGTCCGCACCGTCGATGTCCAGCACCGTGAGGTCCGGCGGCGCGGGCAGCGCGGTGGCCTCCCGCCAGGCGGCCAGCTCGGCGACCACCTCCAGGTCGGCCTCGGTGCGCATCGCGGCGGCCAGCGCACCACGGTAGAGGGGCGAGTCCTGCACGACCGCGACGCGGATGAGGGGCACGCCCCACACCATGACACGAGCCGAACACCGAGCGCGACCGTCTCCTCCGGACGGAAGACTGCCGCCGAACCCGCCGCTGCTTGTGCCGTTCCGGCCCGGCGCGAGCAGCGGTGGTTCGTCGGATCACGCCACGGCGGTCGCCTCGAGCTCGACCATCTGGCCGGGGATCGCCAAGCGGGTCACGCCGAGCATCGTGGTGGCCGGCGCGACCCCCGCGGCGCCCAGCCGGGACGCCAGCACCCCGTAGTGCGGGAACAGTGAGTCGACGTCAGTGGTGTAGACGGTGAGCCGAACCAGGTTCGCGAGCGACATGCCGGCCTCGCGGAGCACCGCCTCCACGTTGTCGAGGCTCAATGCCAGCTGTGCCGCCATGTCACCGTCGTGCTGAGGCTTGCCGTCGGCGTCCATCGCGGTCTGCCCCGAGCAGTACAGGGTGCGGGTCTGGCCGGAGACCACCTCGCCCTGGTTGAAGCCCATCCCCACCGACCACGGCACCGGGTTGACCGCCGTTCGTTGCAATGTCACTGCAGCTCCATTCGCGTCGTTTCGACGAGCCTCGCAACCAATCACGACACCCTCTGTCATGTATTCCGAACGAAGTCCCCGGCCCGGCCGGCATCCAGGCAGGTTCCCGGGCCGAGGATCATCCGCCAGTGCCGGCCGGACGCTCCGGCGACCTGGTTCCGGCGAGGTGGCGGACTGCGCGGCCGGGACGGGTCACGGCAGCGGTGACCGGTCGCGTCGATGTCATACTGAGGGGCGTTCCCGCCGACATCTGGGAGTTCCATGGCAGCGCCTCCGCCCGGCGGCTCGGTGGCCCGCCGTCGGCCGACCCTCACCCAGGTGGCCGCGCTGGCCGGGGTCAGCGTGAAGACCGCGTCGCGGGTGCTCAACGGCGAGCCCAACGTCGCCCAGTCCACCGGCGCCCGGGTGCGCGAGGCCGCCGACAGGCTCGGCTTCCGGCTCAACGGGATCGCCCGGGAGCTGCGCCGCGGCGCCACCTCCACGCTGGTCGGGCTGATCAGCGGCGACCTGGCGAACCCGTTCTACTCGGCGGTGGCCAGCGGCGTCGAGCGGGAGCTGCGCCGGCACGGCCTGCAGCTGATCACGGCCAACAGCGACGAGGACGCGGAACTGGAGCGGCGCCTGGTGGACGCGCTGCTGGAGCGCCGCATCCGGGCCCTGCTGGTGGTGCCCAGCGGTGACGGCCACGAATATCTGAGCACCGAGGGCGGCCACGGCGTGCCGTTCGTGTTCCTGGACCGCCCGCCGGTCGGCTTCTCGGCGGACATGGTGCTGATCGACAACGTCGGCGGCGGCCGGTCGGCCGCCGAGCATCTGCTGGCCCACGGTCACCGGCGCATCGCGCTGCTCGGTGACCTGGAGCGGCTGCACACCCAGCGCGGCCGGATCGACGGCTTCCTGGACGCCTTGCGGCAGGCCGGGAGCACGGTCTGGGAGCCGTACCTGCGCACCGGCGTCCACGACGTCGAGCCGGCCGAGAGCGCGGTGCGGGAGCTGCTGGCCCTGCCGGAGCCGCCGACCGCGCTGTTCACCACCAACAACCGGCTCACGACCGCAGCACTGCGCGTCCTGAAAGGGCGCCCGCATCCGCCGGCGCTGATCGGTTTCGACGACTTCGACCATGCCGATGTCATGGACGTGAGCGTCGTCGCGCACGACGCGGTCGCCCTGGGGCGAGCGGGCGCCCAGCTCGCCGAGGAGCGGATCAACGGGTACGAGGGTCCGTCGCGTTCGGTCGTCATGCCCACCACGGTGATCGCTCGCGGTTCGGGGGAGCGGCCGGCCGGCTGAGGGCCCGCCCCGAGCGCGGCCCCCCGGGTGCGGCTTCGGCTGAGGGGCCGTTCTCAGGGCGACACGGCGACGCTCCCCAGTGCCGCCCGGACGATGCGGATCGCCTCGTCGGCGTCGATGCCGGTGGCGGCCACGACGGCGGCGTACTCGGCGGCGGCCCGGTGGGCCCGTTCGCGTCCCTGTTCGCCGGCCGCGGTGACGAACGAGCCGGCTGATCCGCGGGTTTCGATCAGCCCGGCCTCCTCCAGCTCCCGGTAGGCCCGGCCGACGGTGTTGTTGGCCAGCCCGAGGTCGGCGGCCAGCCGGCGGATGGTCGGCAGCCGGGTGCCCACGGCCAGCGCGCGGTCCTGGATCTGCCGGGCCAGCTGGGCCCGGAGCTGCTCGAACGGCGGCACCGGGGAGGTCGAGTCGATGACGATCACGCGGGTCCCCGGGCGTTCGTGGCCCACGGCGCCAGGCCCTTCCGGGCGTCCCGCACGGTGATCAGGACGACCGTGACCATGCCGAGGACCACGACCGCGAGCCAGGCGGTGTGCCACCGGCCCAGCTCGATGCCGAACACGGACACGATCGGCAGCATCCAGAGCGCCGTCGGCATGGTGGCGTCACGGGCGTCCTCGACGCGCAGGATGTCGTCGGCGGTCAGCGCGGCCTCGTCGTCGGCCACCACCGGGTACGTCAGGATGTGCCGCAGCTGGACGATCATGCCGGCCGCGACCCCGGCCAGCGCGATGAGCAGGACCACCGCCGCGTACCTCGCTGCCGGGTCCGGCACGGTCAGGGCCTTGACCGCCAGCGCCGCGGCGGCCGCGAACGTGGCGATGGTGAGCGTGGCACGCGGCCGGCCGACCACGGTGCGCCAGCCGGGACGGACGGTGTGGGCCGCCCGCCGCGGCAACGTCGCGGCGGCCCGCTGGTCGGCCCGCCGCACCCGCCGGTCCAGCAGCGACAGGACCACCACGATCGCGACGACCGCCGCTGTCAGCGCCGGCAGCGACCAGGGCTGCTCGCCGACGTGGATGAGAATCGCCACGCAGATGAACACGGCCAGCAGGAGGGCGGCGCCCAGCCGCGCACCACGCCGGGCTGCCAGCCGTCCGGCCAGCAACGGTGTCGGCTCGGCGCCGGTCAGCCGGTGCCCGGCCAGCCACATCCGGGCCGCTTCGAGGTCCGCCGGTCGTACCGGCGGATCGCCTGGTGTCATGACCCCCCCTTGTCTCAAGCCTTGTCTCAACAGGGTGCGCCAAACCTTGAGACAAGTCAACGCATTGACGTAAGTCACTGCTTATGTCAACGTTGTCAGCCTCTGCACCCGGGCTCGAAGGAGCATGCGATGGCGGCTGCCCATTTCCGGATTCCTCTGTCGGCGGCGACCCTGCTGGCGGCCACCCTGCTGGTCCCGGCCGCGCCGGCCGCCGCCGCGGAGGCGCCGGTCGACCTGGTCCGGCCGTTCGTCGGCACGCAGAACTTCGGCAACACCTTCCCCGGCGCCGCCGCGCCGTTCGGGATGGTCCAGGTCAGCCCGGACACCGGCGGCCAGGGTGGCTACGACTACCTGCAGAACACGATCTACGGCTTCAGTCAGACGCACCTGTCCGGGGTCGGCTGCGAGGTGGCCGGCGAGCTGCCGATCATGCCGACCACCGGGGCGGTGACCAGCGTCGACCCGGCCGTCTACCGGTCCGGTTACGCGCACACCGACGAGGAGGCCAGCCCCGGCTACTACCGGGTCGGGCTCGCGAAATACGGGGTGCGGGCCGAGCTGACCGCCACCGGTCGCACCGGATGGCAGCGCTACACGTTCCCGTCGACCACGGCTGCCAACGTGCTGTTCAACACCGGCGAGGCGAACCAGACGGTGCTGGACTCGGAGATCCACGTGGTCGGCGACCGCACGCTCGAGGGCCGGGTCCGGGCCGGCAACTTCTGCGCCGGCCGCGACGACCACACCGTCTGGTTCACGGCCAGCTTCGACCGGCCGTTCACCGGGTACGGCACCTGGCGCGGCGCCACCCGCAGCCCGGGCACCCGCGACGCGGCCGGCACCGGCGGCAACGGCGCCTGGGTCACCTTCGACACCACCGGCGACCGGGACGTGGTGGCCAAGGTGGCGCTCTCCTACACCGGCCCGGACGGCGCCCGGCGCAACCTGACGGCGGAGACCGGCAGCTCGTACGACTTCGACGCGACCCGGGCGGCGCTGCGCGCGACGTGGGCGCAACAGCTGGACGCGGTCCGGATCACCGGCGGCAGCAGCGAACGGCAGAGCGCGTTCTACACCGCGCTGTACCACTCGCTGATGCACCCCAACCTGGCCGGCGACGTGGACGGCCGCTACATGGGCTTCGACGACCGGGTGCACACCGCCGACGGGTACACGCCGTACCAGAACTTCTCGCTGTGGGACACCTACCGCCCGCAGAACCAGCTCCTGGAGATGCTCGTGCCGCAGGTCGCCCGGGACGTCGCCCGATCGGTGGTGGCGGTCGGCCGGGACGGCGGCTGGCTGCCGCGCTGGGCGCTGGCGAACAGCGAGACCAACATCATGACCGGTGACCCGGTGACGCCGTTCCTGGTGGAGGCGTTCTCCAAGGGGCTGCTCGCGGGGCAGGAGCAGGAGGCGTACGCGCTGCTGCGCGCGAACGCGGTCAGCCAGCCGCCGGCCGGCTCGCCCTACAACGGCCGCACCGGGGTGGAGCACTACGTGGACCGCGGGTACATCCCGTCGGGGCTGGTGCTGGGCACCGGCTGCCGGCACAAGGGCGGCGACAACGACTGCGCGCACCCGGCCTCGGCGACCCTGGAGTACGCGGCGGCGGACGCGTCGCTCGCGCTGATGGCCGCCGCCCTCGGGCACACCGCGGACGCCCGGATGTTCGCGGCACGCGGTCAGTCGTACCGCAGCCTCTGGGATTCTTCGATCAAGCACTTCCGGCCGCGCACCGCCGCCGGCGCCTGGGTCTCGCCGTACAACCCGGTGGATGCCGGCAAGCAGTTCCACGAGGGTGGCGCCTATCAGTACCAGTGGCTCGTGCCGCAGGACCCGGCCGGGCTGGTCGCTCTGATGGGCGGCCGGGCCGCGACCCAGCAACGACTGGACGACTTCTTCGTGTACGACCGGCTGCTCACCGATCCGGCCGGGACCGCCCGCAAGGACTGGATCAGCGCGCCCTACGACTACTACGGCAAGCCCACTTACAACCCGAACAACGAGCCCGACCTGCACGCGCCGTACATGTACCACTGGGCGGGCGCGCCGGCGAAGACGGCCACCGTGGTGCGGGCGGCGATGACCCTGTTCACCACCGGCCCGGACGGGATGACCGGCAACGACGACCTGGGCACGATGAGCGCGTGGTACGTGCTGTCGTCGCTCGGCCTCTATCCGACGATGAGCGGAGCGGGCTTCCTGGCGCTGTCCAGCCCGCAGTTCCCGTCGGCGACCGTGCGCATCGGCGGGTACGCCGACCGGCAGGGCGGCACCCTGACCGTGCTCGCGCCGGGGGCCGGCGACGCCAACCGCTATGTGCAGCAGCTCAAGGTCAACGGGGTGGAGCACACCCGCAACTGGCTGGACTGGTCGGCGATCGCCCGGGGCGGCACCATCGAGCACACCCTCGGCACCGCGCCGTCGGCGTGGGGCACGGCGGTGGCGGACCAGCCGCCGTCGGTGAACACACCGGCCCCGCTGCCGTGCGCGGCAGTCACCGGTGGGCAGTGCGCCGTGGACCTCGGCGCGCACCGCACCACCGACGGCACTGCCACCACTGCCTCGACCGCTGCCGGCAACTTCGACGGCGGTGGCTGGAGCTACGACGCGGCGCTGCTGCCGCCGGCCGGGGTGGTGTCGTGGGGCGGTGTGTCCTACAGCGCGCCGGGGGACGCGGGGCTCACCTTCGTGCGGGCACGGGGGCAGGAGATCCGGGTGCCGGCCGGGCGCCGGGAGGCGGTGCGGCTGGTGGCCGCCGCCCACCACGGGCCGGTGCCGGCGACCGTCACCGTCACGTACACCGACGGCAGCACCTCCTCGGCGTCCCTCACGGTGGCCGACTGGTGCTCGTCCTCCGGGCCCGCCGTGCTGAGCATGCCGCACCGGATCAAGGCGGGTAAGGGCGTCGACGAGCCAGGAGTCAGCCTCTTCGGGTACGCCGTGGGCGCCGACCGCACCAAGGAGATCCGGTCGGTGGTCCTGCCGAACGACTCGCGCATCCTTCTTTACGCGCTCACCCTGCTGTAGCCGCCCGGCGCCGGCCCGCCCGCCTTCTCGTGCGTGCGGGCGGCGCCGGCATCCGGCTCAGCCCCGCGCGCCGAGGTGCCGGCTGATGAAGAACCGCCAGGCATCGCTGCGCAGGTCGACCCGGTTGAGCACCCCGGTCCAACCGCCCGCCCGGCCCCGGCACGGCTGCTTCGCGTACGACCCGGCGTTGACGTTGAACAGCGTCGGCACGCCGTTCTCCCACTCGAGCATCGGGCCACCGCTGTCGCCCCGCACGGTGAAGCCGCGCACCGACTTCACGTACGTCAGCGAGGAGCGCGGCAGGCAGGACGGCCGGTCCACCACCTGGAACTCACCCAGCCGCGGCATCGTGGTCGGATTGCGGGTTGCCCCGCCGATCGGATGCCGCAGCCGGTCCCAGAACCCGGACCGGCCGGTCGGCCCGAAGCCGTAGGTGTACCCGTTCGTGCCGGCCAGGATCGGCGCGTGCGCGAGCCGGATCGGGGCGACGTCGGTGATCGCCGATTCCAGCTCGAGCAGCGCCAGGTCGTTGACCAGGGTGGAGTCGTCGTATCCCCGCATCGTCTCGATGGCGGCCACCTTCACGCTGCGCGCCCTGTTGGTGGCCGACTTGTTCACCTTGACGGTGAGCTCGCGGGGCACGTGCGAGGTCGTGCAGTGCTGCGCGGTCAGGACCCACCGGGCAGCGATCAGCGTGCCGCTGCAGGTTCCGCCCGGCCGGGTGCCGTCGATGCGCACGACGGCCGGCACCAGGGAACGGTCGCCGGTGAACGCGTTCATCCCGCTGGTGACAGCCTGGGCGGGGGAGGCGGCGGTGAGCGTGCCGATCGTCGCCACCGCGGCGGCCGATGCCCATAGTCGATAGTTCTTCACTTTGATTCCCATCGGTATGCCCTTTCCGGTATATGTCCGGACTGGTGCATACGCTAGGGATGGAACGGCATGGTCATAATCCGCTGGATCGCGCGGATCGCCCCATAGATCAGTCACGGAAAGCGGGTCCCGCGACCGAACCCGTTCGTGGAGCCCGCTGCGGGGATGCGGCTGGGCCCGCGACAACCGAGCTTGACGGCCGGAGCGCCGGCGGGCGGTCCGGCCGTATGTCTCAGCTGGCGGCCCGGTGCAGCTCGGCGCGGGTCACCCGCAGCCGCACGGCACCGGGCTCACCGGCGACGGTGTCCGCGATCTGGTCGGCGCCCGCGTACGTGTCGTTGGACAGGGCGCCGGTGCCGTCGATCCGGAGATATCCGATGCCCATCAGGGCTTCCGCTGTCCCGGCCACCGTGTCGGGGCGCACGTCCGTCCCGGGCAGCTGCACGGCGCTCACGGTGCCCGCCTCCGCGCCGGCCGAGTCGATGACGACCATGCCGGCGCCGATCCGGGTGAGGGACGGGGTGTCGGTGCTCCTGAACTGCTCAGAGGGCTGCATGATCGACTGATTACCCGTCCGGACCGTACCAAAACGGCTGGTGCACCCCGATGGCTTCTCACTCGACGGTCAGGGCAGCCACCGGGCTGACCCTGGCGGCCCGCCGGGCGGGTAGCAGCCCGGCGAGCACGGTGATCCCGGCGACGGCGACCAGGATCGTCGCCAGCCGTCCGGCCGGGAAGACCATCGGCAGGTCGAGCCGCAGCGCGGCCAGGGTGAGCCAGGCCATCGGCACGCCCAGCACGATGCCCAGCACCGCACCGACCAGGCCGTAGAGTCCGGCCTCCAGGCCGATCATCGCGCGCAGCCGGGGCCGGGACAGTCCGAGCGCGCGCAGCAGTCCGAATTCGCCGGTCCGTTCCAGCACCGACAGCCCGGTCGTCGTCGCCACGCCGACCACCGCGATCAGCACGGTGAGGCCGAGCAGGCCGAGCGCGGCCAGGAACAGTGTCGCCACCTCGCCGTCGGCCTTGTCCCGCTCGTCGGCGAGCACCGCGACCTCGGCGCCGGCCGGGGCGCCGAGGCGCCGGAACGTGGCCAGGGCGTCCTCCCGGGTTCCGCCGGCGATGTCGGCGAGGATGCCCGCGCCGGGGTCGCCGAGCCGGTCCAGGTCCGCGGCGGTCAGCACCGCGCCCGTCCGCAGCGGGCCGTCACCGGTCAGAACCGCCACGACCTCGACCTGAACGTTTCCGCCGGAGCGCAGGGTGACCACGTCGCCGACCCGGGCGCCGAAGTCGGACGCGGCGGTGGAGGAGAGGACCACCTTGCCGGGACCGAGGGCGGTGATCGACCCGCCGGCCGCCTCCAGGGTGCGCAGCTCGGGCATCGCCGTCAGGTCGATCTCGACGGCCCCGTGCGAGAAACCTCCGGAGGCGCCGCCGGTGAAGTCACCGAGCCGGAACGGGGTGACGTCGCGGAACCGCGGGTCGGCGCGCAGAGCGGCTGCCGCCTCGTCGAGGCCGTCCGGTGACTCGCTGAACATCGCCAGGTCGGCGGGGGTGCGGGCGGCCATCGTCCGGTCCGTCCACAGCTGGAGGCTGGAGATCCCGACGACGGTGCCGGCCAGCATCGTCACGCCGAGCGCGACCACCACCGAGACCGCTGCCGCGCGCCGTGGCATCCCGCCGATGCCGCTGACCGCGAGGCGGCCGGTGGGGCCGAGCCGGCGCAGCGGCCAGCCGGCGACTGCCAGCACCGGCCGGATCAGCACCGGGCCGAGCAGGACCAGCACGCCGAAGCCCAGCGCGCCGATCCCGACCAGGTAGAGCAGCACGTCGGGGGAGGACTCGGCGTCGTCCATCCGGTCCGCGGTCAGCCACCCGAGGGCACCGGCGGCCGCGGTCAGCAGCAGGCCCAGCAGCAGCCGGGGCGCGGCGACGCCCCGTCTCCCGGCGACCGTGGCGGCGCTGCCCAGCGCGCGCAGCGGGGAGACGCCGGCCGCGGCGAACGCGGGGGCGAGCACCGCGCCGACAGTCAGCAGACCGGCGCCGGCCACCACGGCGACGGCCGCGCCGAGCGGAACGCCCGGGCCGCTCAAGGTGTGCCCGGTGGCCGCCGCCGCGGCCTGGGCGGCCAGCGCCGCGGCCTGGGCGAGCAGCACCCCGACGGCGCCGGTGACCAGCCCGACCACCGCGCCCTCGACGGCCAGCGCGGCCACCAGCTGGCCGCGCTGGGCGCCGATCGTCCGCAGCAGCGCGAGCTGCCGCAGGCGTTGCGCGAAGACGATCCGGAAGGTCGAGGTGGCGACCAGGGCCGCGGCCACCACCGCGATCGCCACGAACATCGCCACCAGCGAGAAGAGCTGATCGAGCTGGCGTACGGCGTCCCGCGCCTCCTTCAGCCGCATGGCGTCGCCGGTGGTCACCGAGACGTAGGCGGCCGGGTCCCGCAGCAGCCGCTCGGAGAGCCCGCTCATCAGCGCCGGCACGTCCGTCCCCGGCTCCACCAGCACGTCGACCCGGGGGAAGCCGGGCTCACCGCTGAGCCCGGTGACCACCGCATCCGGCGCGTACGCCCGCTCGCTCGCGTCCTGCGGACCGTCGACGACCCCCGTCACCGTCACCGTCGCCGGTCTGCCGCTGCGATCGCCGGTGTGCAGCCGCAGCCTGCTGCCCGCGGTCACCCCGAGCCGGGCGGCGGCCCGCCGGTCCACGGCGATCTGCCGCGCACCGGCCGGATAGGTCCCGGACACCGGCGTCACCCGCGACAGCGGACCGGCCCCCGGGTCGGCGATGAGTTCCAGATCGGTGCCGGACGAGGCGTCGCCGACCGAGAACGTCGCCGTCACCCGCCCGGCCGCCTGACCGACCCCGGCCGTACGCCGGATCCCGATCACCTGCTGGGGGCTCAACGGCCGGCCGCCGGTCGTGTGCACCACCACCGCGGCGGCCGCCGGGGTCTCGCTGAACGTGTCCAGCGTGGTGCGCGTGACGATCTCGTACGCGAGCACGGCGCCGTACACCACCAGGGCCGCGACCAGCACCGACAGGCCGGTGCTCAGCAGCCGCCCGGGCCGGCGCAGCATCCCGCTGAGCTGCGTGCGCAGCACACTCGTGGTCATCGCTGGTGGTCCTCGACGATCCGGCCGTCGGCGAGCACCAGCACCCGGTCGGCGTACCCGGCGGCGGCCAGGTCGTGCGTGACCATCACGACGGTCTGGCCGAGCCGGTACACCGAGTCGCGCAGGAAGCCGAGCACCTCGGCGCCGGACCGGGAGTCCAGGTTGCCGGTGGGCTCGTCGGCGAACACCACGTCCGGCCGGGTGCTCAGCGCCCGGGCCAGGGCGACCCGCTGCTGCTGGCCGCCGGAGAGCTCGGACGGGCGGTGCCCGAGCCGGTCGCCGATGCCGAGGATGCCTACCACGTGGTCGAACAGGTCCTCGTCGACCGCCCGGCCGGCCAGCTCGGCCGGGAGCATGATGTTCTGCCGGGCGGTGAGCTGGGGCAGCAGGTTGAACGCCTGGAAGACGAAGCCGATGCGGTCGCGGCGCACCGCGGTCAGCGCCCGGTCGCCGAGGCCGGTCAGCTCGGTGTCGCCGATCGCGATCCGGCCGCTGGTCACGGTGTCGAGACCGGCGAGGCAGTGCAGGAACGTCGACTTGCCGGAGCCGGACGGCCCCATGATCGCGGTGAACCGTCCCCGGGCGAACGACGCCGAGACCCCGTCCAGGGCGCGGACGGCGCGGTCGCCCGTCCCGTACGTCTTGACCAGGTCGGTGGCGGTGAGCGCGGCCATCAGAAGGCGATCTTCGGCAGGCGCAGGTCGACGCCGCTGTCGTCGCAGTGGCCGATCGCGAGCTCGGTGATCTCGTCCAGCGTGCCGGCGTCCGGCCGGTCGCTTTCGCCGGTGGCCTTCACCCGCGACCAGTGGACGTACCGGCCGACCTGGGTGCTGATCCCGTCGTTGGAGAAGCGCGTGTAGCGGACCTGGCGGATCTGCTGCTCCCACTTCTCCGCCTCGGCGACGTCGGTGGGCGGCGTCTGCGCCTGGTCGATGAGCTGCTGGGCGAGGGCGCAGTCGGCGGCCGACGCGGCGGTCGGGCCGAACCGCTTGTCCCACAGGTAGTTGACGCCGAACGCGACGCCCGCCAGCACGATCACGGTGAGGAAGCCGAAGGTGACGAGTTTGCCCACGTCGGGACGGTTGCGAGAGCTGTTCACGAGGGCAATTCTTCGGTGCGGGACGCCACCGGCGCATCGGCACCGGAAATGATCCGCGGGGCGGCTATGTACGACCTGGGTCGTACCCGGCCCCTAGGAGGCGGGCCTGACCAGGCCGATCTCGTACGCGAAGACCACCGCCTGCACCCGGTCCCGCAGTTCGAGCTTGGCCAGGATCCGCCCGAAATGGGTCTTCACGGTGGCCTCGGCGACGAACAGCCGCCCGGCGATCTCCGAATTCGACAGCCCGGCCGCGACCAGCTCGAGGACCTCGCGCTCCCGGTCGGTCAGGGCGGCCAGCCGCTGGTCGGCGCTGCCGGTGAGGGTCAGCTGGCCGGCGAAGCGGTCCAGCAGCGCCCGGGTGACCCGCGGCGCCACCACCGACTCGCCCGCCGCCACCACCCGGATCGCCGCGAGCAGCTCCTCCGGCGGCGCGTTCTTCAGCAGGAAACCGCTCGCCCCGGCCTGCAGCGCCGCGAAGGCGTCCTCGTCGGTGTCGAACGTGGTGAGCACCAGCACCCGCGGCCCGGCCGGCCCGGCGCAGATCCGCCGCGTCGCCTCCACCCCGTCCATCACCGGCATCCGGATGTCCATCACCACCACGTCGGCCGGCGTCCGGGCGAGTGCGGCGAGGGCCTCGGCGCCGTCGCCCGCCTCACCGACCACCTCCATGTCGGGCTGCGCGGACAACACCATGACGAACCCGGCCCGCACCAGGGCCTGGTCGTCGACGAGCAGGACTCGAATGCTCACACCGCCTCCTTGCGCGGGATCATGGCACGGACCTGCCAGCCGCCGCCCGGCAGCGGCCCGGCAGAGAGCTCGCCGCCGTGCACCGCGACCCGCTCGCGCATCCCGAGCAGACCGTTGCCGCCTCCGCCACCGTCCGTGCCCGGCCGGCCGCCGCCGTCGTCGCTGACCTCCAGCACCGCGCGGCCGCCCTCGACGGTCAGCGTCACCGCGACCTTCGCGCCCGCGCCGGCGTGCCGCAGCGCGTTGGTCAGCGACTCCTGCACGAGCCGGAAGACGGTCAGCTCGTGCGCCGCGGACAGCCGCCCGACCTCCCCCGTGAGACGCAGGTCCACGGCGAGGCCGGCTGCCCGGGCCCGGTCCACCAGCGTCGCCAGCTGCTCGAGGCCCATCCGCCGCCGGTCGGCGGCCTCGCCGGGCTCCTCGCCACCCGTCCCGCGGAGCACCGCCACGATCCGGTGCATGTCATCGAGGGCGTCCCGCCCGGTGCCGGCGACCGTGCGCATCGCCGCCCGGGCGCGCTCCGCGTCGGTGTCGATCGCGTAGCTCGCCCCGTCCGCCTGCGCGATCATCACCGCCAGGCTGTGCGCCACCACGTCGTGCAGCTCCCGGGCGATGAACGCCCGCTCGTCGGCCGCCGCCAGCCGGGCCAGCTGCGCCTGCTCGCGCTCCGCGGTCGCGGCCCGCTCGGCGAGCACGGCGCCGCGTTCCCGGTTCGTCCGCAACACGTACGCGATCAGCCACAACGCGCCGCAGCCGGCCAGCAGCATCGCGTACTCCGCCAGGTACGGGTAGTCGAGGACGGCTCCGCTCCAGCCGCCCTCGATGCGCACCAGAGCGGCGATCACCGCGCCCAGCACCACCACGGCGCCGGCCAGATAACCGGCTGCCATCGAACGGGCGTGCGTCACCACCGCTACCATCGCCACGAGCACCGCGAGGTCGTACCCCGCAGGAATCGCCGAAGCGACCGCGACCTGCACCAGTGCCAGCGCCGCGACCACCGCGAAGACCGGCTCCGGCGCATGGCGCCGGGCGATCAGCGCGACCGCCATGCCGCAGCCGATCGCCACGTCCCACCCGGAGACCTGGCGGTACTGCACAGCGGCGGACGCCACCGCCGTCGCGATCATCAGATCCCACAGGATCCGCAGCTGCGGGGCCCACTGAGCGATCACCCGCCCACCATAGAGGGGCGCGCCGCGCTGCCCGCCGCTTCCGGCATCGCGACATCCGTTTACTTCGGTGCGGAAATCTGGTCGAATTCGCGGGGTTCGTCCTGTCCGGACATGCATCGACCGAGGACCTGGAGGGGCCCGTCATGGCCTGGTACGCGGTGCTGATCTACGCCGGCGACTCCGCCCACGCGCCCGACGCGACGCCGCGGGAGCCGGCGGAGTGCGACGGCCACGCGGACGATCTGGCGAACACCGGAACGATGGTGGCGGCGTACGCGCTGACCCCGCGGGACATGGCGGTATCCGTCCGCGGCAACGCCGTCAGCGACGGGCCGTTCCTGGACGCCGAGGAGGTCGTGGTCGGGTTCTATGTGCTCGAGGCGCCCGATCTCGACGCGGCGCTGGCGCAGGCGCGGACCAACCCGGTCGTGCACGGAGGCGGTGGCGTCGAGGTCCGGCCGGTGCACAGCGGCGGTCCCGTTTTTCCGGGCTGATCCCCCCCGGCCGGCTTCGCGGGGGCCGCGGGCCGGTGATTGGCTGTTCCCCGCCGGGCCGGGCCGCGCTTGGATCGACGCATGTCCACCGAGGTCTCCGCCCGGCGCCTGTGGCAGCTGTTCGAGCCGCTGCACGCGGTCACCTATTTCGCGCCCCGGTCCCGTGCCGCCTACGAGGCCGCCGGCCTGCGCGGGTACTGGCGCGGCTATTTCGCCGGCCGGGCTGCCCCGCTCGGCGCGGTGACGGCCGGCCCGGTCACCGCGCTGTTCTTCTCCTTCGCGCCCGGCATGGTCGCCCGCGCCGTGCCGGACGTGTGGCGGCGCGCGTCGCCGGAGCAAGCTCTCGCGGCCCGCCTCGACGGTGCTGTGGCCGCCCTGCGCGAACTGTTGCCGGCCGATCCGGCGGGCCGGTTGCCGTCCGCCGACCGGGAGCGGGGCGCAGACCTGGAAGAGGCCGCTGAACTTCTGGAGACCGCGGCCGGCGCGGCGGCGACCGACGGCCGGGCGCTGGGCGCGGCCAACGCCGCCCTGCCCCGCCCGGCCGAGCCGCTGGCCCGGCTGTGGCAGGCCGCGACGGTGCTGCGCGAGCATCGGGGCGACGGCCACATCGCCGCCCTGGTCACCGCCGGCCTCACCGGTTGCGAGGCGCTCGTTCTGCGCGACGCGCTGCACGGTGGCCGGGAGCAGCTCCAGCCGAACCGCGGATGGAGCGATACCGCATGGGACGCGGCCGCGGCGGCGCTGACCGATCGGGGCCTGCTGCGGGACGGCCGGGCCACCACGGCGGGGGAGGCCCTGCATCGTACGATCGAAAGCCGCACCGATGAGCTCGCCGGGCAACCGTGGGCCGCGCTGTCGGTGGCCGGCCGATCCCGCCTGGCCGCCCTGCTCACCCCGCTGGCCGTCGCTGCGAGCGCCGTGGTGCCGTACCCCAACCCGATGGGCCTGTCCCGCCCGGCGTAAGGCCCCCGTATCGCCGACGCTTACGCCACCGCGACGGTGCTTTCGCTTCGATGGCGGCATGAAGCAGAGCGCAAACCTGTCGACACCACCCGGCCGTACGCGCAATCTCGTGCTGATCGGCATGGTGATCCTGGGCCTGGCGACCGTGGTCCTCGCCCTGCGGCGGCCCCTCTTGATGGCCGCCCCGGCGTGCCTGACCGGGCAGTGGCGCGGCTGCCTCGGCACCGAGAACGGTGTGCTTCTGATGACGCTGGTGGGGCTGCCGGCGGCCGTGCTCGTGGCGGCGATCCTGGCGCTCCGCCGGCAGGCCCCGGGCGCCCCGCCGCCGTGGCGGACGTCGCTGGCCGAGGTGGGCATGGTCTACGGGACGGTGCCGTTCCTGTGGCTGACCTTGATGCCGGGCCCGGGCGCCGGTGTCGTGCCCGGCCGGGTCAGCCTCGAACCGCTGCGCGACCTGGCGACGATGGGGCCGATCGGCATCACCGGCAACCTGCTGATCTTCGCGGCTCTGGGGTTCTTCGCCCCGATCCGCTTCGCGGCGCTGGCCTCCGTGCCGCGGCTCCTGGCGCTCGGCGCGGGATGTTCGGTGCTGGTCGAGACCGCCCAGTACGTGTTGCTGCTGGACCGGGTGTCGTCCGTGGACGACGTCCTGGTCAACGCCGCCGGGGCCGCCCTGGCCGCGCTGGCGTCCCGCCCCTGGTGGCGACATTCGCGCCGGGATCGGACCGAGTTCGGCCGGAATGCGGGATGGCCGGCCGCCCACCAGCTTAGATAGGGGAACAATCGGCTAAAAGGTAGGAAAATGAAACGATCGCGCATCACCGGACCGGCGCTCGGTGCCCTGACCGCCCTTGCGGTGCTCTCGTCCTGGCTCGTCAGCGGGCCGGTCGCCGCCGCCCCGGCCGTCCCGGCTGCCGACCCGGCCGCCGACAGCGTCGTGGTCACCGGCACCGGCGAGGTGGCCGCCGAGCCGGACACGCTGACCGCTGACCTCGCCGTGGAAGCCACCGCCGCCACCGTCCGCGAAGCCCTGGACCGCGCGAGTGCGGCGGCCACCCGGATGCGGGACGCGCTGGCCGGCGCCGGGGTGGCCGCAGCCGACCTGCAGACCGCGGGCCTCGGCATCACCCCGAGCCGCGACGACGACGAGAAGATCACCGGCTACACCGCGAGTCAGGGGCTCACCGCCAAGATCCGGGACCTGCCGAAGGCCGGGGCGCTGATGTCCGCGGCCGTCGCCGCCGGCGGCGACGCGGCCCGGCTGAACGGTGTCTCGTTCGCGATCGAGGAGGGCGCGGCGGAGCTGCTCAGCCAGGCGCGCAGGAAGGCCTTCGCGGACGCCCGGGCCAAGGCCGACCTGTACGCCCGCGAGGCGGGCCGGTCGCTGGGCCGGGTCGTCAAGGTGAGCGAGGGGACTCCCGGCCACGAGGGGCCGTACGACCAGAAGTACGCCTTCGCGGACGCGTCGGTGCCGGTCGAGCCGGGCCGGCAGCGACTGACGGTGACCGTCACCGTGGAATGGGCCTTCCAGCCGGCACCGGCCTGATCGAAGCCCGGTGCTTCAGTGCAGGGTGGGCCGGTAGATCAGCTCCTGGATGTGCCCGTCGAACGTCCGGCTCTCCAGCAGCTCCAGGTCGAAGTCGGCCGCGCCCCGGAAGATCGGGGCATCCCCGGTCCGGCCGCTGATCACCGGGAAGACGGTGACCTGGACGCGGTCGATCAGGCCGGCGGCCATCAGGGCCCGGTTCATCGACAGGCTGCCGTGCGAGCGCAACGGCACCTGCGACTCCTTCTTGAGGCGGGCGACCACGTCGACGGCGTCACCGCTGACCAGGGTCGCGTTCGGCCAGGCGAGCGGTCCTTCGAGCGTCGTCGACACCACCGTCGTCGGCATGCTGCGCATCCGGTTGTTCACCGGGTCGTTCACCGTGGACTCCTCGACGCTCGGGCCCAGCAGCTCCAGGAAGTCGCGGAAGGTGGTGGCGCCCAGCACCATCCTCTGGTCGGGGTTCAGCACGGCGAGGCGGTGGTCGAGGAACTCGGGCCCCTGCTTGCCCCAGTACCCACCCCAGTCGCCGTCGCCGGTGTAGGAGCCGTAACCGTCGAGGGTCATGAAGACGTCGAAGGTGTAGGTCGCGGTCATGGTGTTCTCCTCGGCTGGTGGTCGTTCCGGCGGTCCGCCGGTTCCTGACCCTGCTACGAACGGGGGCCGGCGATTCCGACAGGTTGCGCCGAAAGATTTCGGCCGGCCGGCGGAATGACCGCGTCGTTGCCCGGTTGCGCTAGCGTGCCCGTCATGTCGCTCGCTTCGCCGCCGGTGCTGGACGAGGGCGAGACCCCGAACCCGGTCAAGCTGTTCGACATGCGGGACGGGTTCGCTCCGGTGCGGAACCTGCTGGGCATCGGCGATCCGGATGTCCACCGGATCGACGGACGCTGGACGATGTTCGTCGGCGGCTTCCAGACCTCGTTCCGGAACAACCTGTTCACCGCGACGCTCCCGCCGGGCGCGACCCTCGCGAGCCGACAGTGGCGGTTCACGACGGCGCCGGGCAGCCCGCGGCGCGCGGAGCCGCTGGTGCGCCAGCCGGCGAAGGGCAGCTGGGACGCGTTCGGACTGCATTCGCCCAGTTACGTCGAGGGCGCCGGCGTCCGCCGGGTGTACTACGCGGGCCGGGGCGGCAGGACCGTCACCGACAACAAGGTCCCGTACGCGATCGGCGCGCTGGAGTGGTCGGCCGGCGGCTGGCAGCATCGGCCCGAGCCGGTGCTGCGGGGCACGGCGGACTTCCCCAACGTCCTGGAGCCGAAGGTGCGCCACCTCAACGGCAGGTGGCGCATGTGGTACGCGGCGACGCCGGTCGAGGCGGGCCGGCGGACGATCCCGGAATACCAGATCAGGTACGCGGAGAGCGCCGACGGTCTGGTGTGGAGCGATCCCCGGGTGCTGTTCTCCATCGGCGAGGGCTTCTACGACGCGGTGGTGTGGCCGGTGGCCGGCGACCGGTACGAGATGCTGACCTGCCGCAGCACCAACCTCTACGGCCGCTCCGACTTCCCGCGGCAGGGCCTGTGGTGGCTGACGTCGCCGGCGCCCTCCGGGGAACGGGCGGACTGGACCGCCGCCCCGGTGCTGCTGCTCGACGCCGACGCGGGCCCGGAGTGGTACGGCAACGGCATCTTCGCGCCCTCCGTCGCCTACAGCGACGATCCCGGCGAGCCCGGCGCGATGTACGTCTTCTTCGCCGGCGTGACGAGGCAGCGCGACTGGTGGCGGACCACCCTGCGACGGGCCCGGTCGCTGCGGCGGCCACCCGTGCCGGCGCCGTACTTCTTCACCGTCGGGCGGGCCCGCTTCCGTCGCTGATCCGGCTGAACCGAGGATTCCTCGCGTCCGGTTGCTGGGGCAGAATCCGGCCCCATGGACTCGCCATTGACGACTGCCGGCCTGCCGATCGCGCTCGGCATCATCATGCTCGGCCTCGGTCTCGGCCTGACCCTGGCGGACTTCCGCCGCGTCGTGGCGTTTCCCCGGCCGGCCCTGATCGCACTCGGCTGTCAGGTGCTGGTGCTGCCCGCGCTCTGCTTCGGCCTGGTCGTGGCACTGGACCTGCCGCCCGCGCTCGCGGTCGGCATGATGCTGCTGGCAGCGTCGCCCGGCGGCACCACCGCCAACCTGTACAGCCACCTCTTCGGCGGGCACGTGGCGCTCAACGTGACCCTCACCGCGGTCAACTCGGTGCTCGCAGTGGTCACGCTGCCGGTGGTGGTGAACCTCTCGGCCGGGTACTTCCTCGACGGCACCGGGTCCATCGGCCTGCAGTTCGACAAGGTGGTGCAGGTCTTCGCGATCGTCCTGCTGCCGGTCGCCGCCGGCATGGCACTGCGCGCCCGGTTCGCGGGGCTCGCCGACCGCCTGGCCCGGCCGGTGAAGGTGCTGTCGGTGATCGTGCTGGTCGCGGTGATCGTCGGCACCGTGGTCAAGGAGCGCGAGAACGTCGCGGACTACGTCGTCGCCGTCGGTGTCGCGGTCCTGCTCTTCAACGTGGCCAGCCTCGCCATCGGGTACGGGGCGCCGCGGCTGGCCGGGGTCGGCCGGCGCGAGTCGATCGCCGCCGGCATGGAGATCGGCATCCACAACAGCACCCTGGCGATCACGATCGCGGTCAGCCCCGCGCTGCTGGACAGCACCGAGATGGCGATTCCGGCCGCGGTGTACGGCATCGTCATGTTCTTCACCGCCGCGGCCTTCGGCTTCCTCGTCACCCGCCGGCCGGACCGGGCGGACATCTCGGCGTGACCCGGCCGGGAAGCGCCGTGCGCCGTAAGATCGACCGGGTCCGGTGAGCGCGGGACACGCTCCGCGATCGGCCGGCGCCGGCCGCCCGGCGACCTCACCGCCGCAGCGGCACATGAGCCGCCGCGGCGGCACGTGACCAGAGAAGGGCGCACAACGACATGACCGCGCTGCACGTGGCGACCACCGGATCCGACGACGCCGACGGCTCGGAGCAGCAGCCGTTGCGCACGATCAACCGGGCGGCAGCGCTCGCCCGCCCCGGCGACACCGTGGTCGTGCACGCCGGGGAGTACCGGGAGTGGGTGACCCCACCGCGCGGCGGGCTCAGCGACACCCGCCGGATCACCTACACCGCGGCCGACGGCGAACACGTGGTGATCAAAGGTTCGGAGCGGGTCACCGGATGGACGCCGGACGGTGGGACGGTCTGGCGGGCGACGGTGCCGAACACACTGTTCGGCGACTTCAACCCGTACGCCGAGGAGGTCGCCGGTGACTGGATCGTCTATCCCGCGGGCGCGCCCGGCAAGCACCTCGGCGACGTCTACCTGAACGGCCTCAGCTTCTACGAGGCGGCGAGCCGCGCGGGGCTGGACGACCCGCGGCCGCGGACCGAGGTGGTCGACAACTGGACCGGCGTCACCGACCGCGTTCGCAACCCGGAGCAGACGCAGCTGGTGTGGTACGCGGATGTCGGCGCCGACGACACCACGATCTGGGCCAACTTCCAGGGCGCCGACCCGAACACCGAGCTGGTCGAGATCAACGTGCGCCGGTCGGTGTTCTACCCGCTCGTGCCGCACCTGAACTACATCACCGTGCGCGGGTTCGAGCTCGCCCACGCGGCCTGCCCGTGGACGCCGCCCACCGCCGACCAGCCCGGCCTGATCGGGCCGAACTGGGCCAAGGGCTGGATCATCGAGGACAACGTCATCCACGACGCGAAGTGCTCGGCGATCGCGATCGGCAAGGAGGCGTCGACCGGGCACAACCACGCGACCGAGCGCGGCGACAAGCCCGGTTACCAATACCAGCTGGAGTCGGTCTTCTCGGCGCGGCAGATCGGCTGGGACGCAGAGCACATCGGCTCGCACGTGATCCGGCGCAACACCATCTACGACTGCGGGCAGAACGGCATCGTCGGCCACCTCGGCTGCGTGTTCTCGACGATCGAGGACAACCACATCTACAACATCGCGCTGAAGCGGGAGTTCTACGGCTACGAGATCGGCGGCATCAAGCTGCACGCGGCCGTCGACGTGGAGATCCGGCACAACCGCATCCACGACTGCTCACTCGGCATCTGGCTGGACTGGCAGACGCAGGGCACCCGGGTCGCGCGCAACGTCTTCCACGCCAACAACCGTGACCTGTTCATCGAGGTGAGCCATGGGCCGTACCTCGTGGAGCACAACGTCCTCGGCTCGCCGGCGTCGTTCGAATCGTTCAGCCAGGGCGGGGCGTTCGTCAACAACCTGGTGCTCGGCACGGTGCGCCTGGAGCCGGTGATGGACCGCGCCACGCCGTACCACCGGCCGCACAGCACCCAGGTCGCCGGCTACGCGGTGATCTTCGGCGGCGACGACCGCTGGGTCGGCAACCTCTTCGTGGGCGGCGACCCGGCCGGCGCGTACGCCCCGGAGGCGGAGGGCGTCGCCCCGGCGTTCGCCGGCACGGCCGGTTACGACGGCCATCCGGCCTCGTTCGAGGAGTACCTCGCGCGCATCGACGAACAGCCGCCCGGCGATCACCAGCGCTTCCTCACGGTCAAACAGCCGGTGTACGCGCGGAGCAACGTCTACGCCGCCGGGGCGAAGCCGTTCGCCGGCGAGGACGGCCCGCTGCTGCTCGAGAGCGCGTCCGCATCCGTCCTCGACGAGGGCGACGAGGTCTACCTGGTCACCGAGCTGCCCGAGGCGTTCGGGCAGGCGCAGCTCGGCCCGGTCACCGGCCGCGACCTGGCCCGGGTGCGGCTGGCCGACGCCGACTTCGAGGAGCGCGACGGCAGCCCGGCGGTCCTCGACGTGGACCTGACCGGCCAGGTCAAGGAGGCGGGCGCCACCTACGCCGCCGGTCCGGTCGCCGCACTCCGGCCGGGCAGCAGCCGGGTGCGCATCTGGTGACGGCGCGGCGGCGGGTCAGTGCGGAAACGCGACCCGCGGCCGCGGCTCGATCTCGTCGCGGAACCGCTCGATGATCCCGCTGACCTCCAGCATGTCGTCGGTGCCGCGGAGGCGGTCCAGGTACAACGACTGGGCCGCCAGCCCGGCCAGCTCGAACGTGAAGTACATCGCCATCAACGGATTGACGAACAACGACATCTTCTCGGTACGCTCGTCCAGCGTCACGTTCCCGGCGGCGCCGGTCAGGGCCGCCGCGATCTGCCCGTTGACGATGCTGGCCCGGCCCGGCGTGTTCGCCCGCGCGTGCGCGACCGCGTCGCGATAGAGCGCCGCCTCCCGGCCGTGCGACGCGACGGTGAACGCCCCGAGATAGGCGCCGCACCGGTCGAGAGCCGCGATGTTCTCCAGGACCTGCACATGGTTGATCCCGTGATAGGCGTCGACGCCGAACCCGATGCACGCCACCAGCCTGGTCGCCACCGGTGTGCCGGCCACCGCGGCCAGGCTCGTCGCGTCCTCGACCGGGGTGCCCAGCGCGGCCTCGTCACCACGCATCAGGATGTCGGTGCCACCGTCGACGAGAACGATCGCGTCGAGGTCGAGCCGCTTTGCCAGCTTGCGATAAGCGCTGCGCAGCGGCCGCACCCCGGTGCGGGGAAACGCGTGGACGGTCGCGGGCAGGCCGTGCAGCGCGAGCCAGCGGGCGAGCGTCCGCTCCGGGAAGTAGTCCTCGTGGGCGGCCGTGTCCGCGGTGACCGCCGCGACGCCGGGTTCGCACCAGACGCCCTTGTCCAGCCCGTACAGGTTGACCAGCGACAGGTTCGCGAACGACACCGTCCGGCCGGCGGCCAGCAGGGACAGCCCGAGCGGCAGCCCGGCGTAGACGTCGAATCCGCCACCGGCCCCGGCGATCAGCACCCGCTGCGCGTCACCCAGCGCTTCGAAGAACGGCAGTCGCCACATCAGGGCATGATTGACGCCAACGCCCCGCCACGCATCCGATTTAATCAGTAGGAGAACGGGTCGTACCCCGTGTTGTTGCAGGTCCGCCGTTGGGCGATGCAATTGCGGACGCGCTGGTTCATCGCGTCGGCGTCCCACATCAGGAACGCGTCGCCGTGCATCGACGAGGCGCTCCGGCCGGCCGGATCCGACGACAGGTAATAGCCGGCTTTCGACCCCGTCGCGCCGTACGCGATGTCGAACGTGAGGGCCGGGATCCGCACCGGGTGTGCGGCCGGGCAGCCTTCGTTCGTACCGAATGCCAGATGGTCCTTGTGGTTGGGGCTGTCCAGGTGCTTGCCGTCCCAGCAGTCCGGGAACTGCAGCATGAAATGCAGGCTCGCCGGTTTCCCGCAGATCGGCCAGTTGCCGTTGTCGCTGCGGGCGTAACCGTCGATGTCGCCGGGGCCGTAGAAGGCGCAGTAGAACTGGCCCTGCGCGCCGCGCGGGGTGGGCACCTTCTTCTTGGCATCGCCGGCGATCATGCGCAGACCGTTGGGCGCCGGCATGATGCCGGCCGAACTGGTGCGCAGAGAACGGTAGTAGACCCGGAAACCCGTCGTCTCCACCGGCCGCCGGGAATCGGCCTCGTAAAGGGTCGGCACCCAATAGGCGGAATGGTCGACCGTCGGCTTGCAGGTGGTGGCGGTGAACTTCATCAGATCGCCGGCCGTCGTGCCGGCGCCGACGGCCCGGTTGCCGACGAACGAATGCATGTGCGACGCGCCCGGCAGGCCCGGCGCGACGATCGGGTCGTCCGGTTTGCGATGGCTGTATTCGCAGTCGGCCCGGAATTCCGGCAGGTTCCCCGCATTGCCCGGGGGGTCGGCCTTCGTCGCCTCGTACCCGGCCACCTGCGCCTCCCAGGCGGCTTTGTCGATGGGCATCCAGCCGCCCGGGGCGGCGGCGGCCGCGGGCTTCTTCGTCCTCCGCACCGTCCTCGCCGGTGACGACGGCGCCGCGACGGTCGGCGTCGCACGCAGGGACGTCCTGCTCGGCGAGGGCAGGGACTGGACCGCGCCCGCACCCTGCGCTTGCTGCCCGGCGGGCTCGTCGGCCCGGCTCGCCCACACGGCCACTCCGGTGATCAGGACGACGGCCACGCCGGCGGCGGCGACCGCCGGGCCCCGCGAGCGCCGGGCGTGGCGGCCGCCGACGGGCTCGCGAACTGCTGAAGACGGCACGACTCACTCCCTGGGCGGCACACGACGACACGGCCGCCGGAATGGTAGGCACGCCTTCCGTGCATCGGAAAGCCACTTAAACCAAAGAAAAGAAAGTCCGCCCTTTGGTACGCCATTCGTGCGCACCGCACAGAAAAGTGTTATCCGCCGCCCCGAATTCCGTCCCGCAATTGTCGGCGGGCGGCGGCCCGCGCCGGTCCGGCCGATCCGATAGCCTGGGCGGTGATGGATCGAGACCTCATCGCGGCCCGTGACCTCGCCGCCGGCCTGGCGGTTCGCGCCGGCCGGCTGCAGGTGGACCGGCGCGACACCCTGAAGATGGGCGCCCCCAAGGCGCACGCCAACGATGTCGTCTCCGACGTCGACATCGCCAGTGAACGCCTCATCGTCGACGAGATCCTCGCCGCCTGGGCCGATGACGCGGTGCAGGCCGAGGAGGGGCACGGCCGGCCGGGCACGAGCGGCTGGAGCTGGGTCGTCGATCCGCTGGACGGCACCCGCAACTACATCAGCCGGACCGGCCCGTGGTCGGTGTGCATCGCGCTCTACCAGGGCGACCAGGCCCGGGTCGCGGTCGTGCACGATCCCGCCGCCGGCGAGACGTTCAGCGCGGTCGACGGCGGCGGCGCCTTCCTCAACGGCGAGCCGATCTCGGTGTCCGGCGGTCCGCCGCTGGCGGAGGCGCTGGTGGGCGTCAGCTTCCAGCCCAACCCGCGGACCAAGGACCGCGCGGGCCGGGTGATCCGCGAGGTGCTGCCGCTGGCCGGCGACATCCGGCGGCTGCCCGCCGCGCTGAACCTGGTCTACCAGGCGGCCGGCCGGCTGGACGGCGGCCTGGCCCTCGACACGAACCTGTGGGACATCGCGGCCGGCGCGCTGATCGCCCGGGAGGCCGGCGTGACCCTCGGCGGTCACGGCCCGGACTTCACCACCGAGCTGACCATCGGCGCCGCCCCGTCCCTGTGGCCCACCCTCGCCGACCACGTCCGCGCCGTCGCCTGACTCACTCCCACCCGAGTACCGGATCAGCCCCGAACCTCACCCACTCACCGCGCAGCCGCTCGACTCCGCGGTCTCCGTGGTCCGGGCGGCGATCCCAGGTGCGACGCAGGTCATGGATCGTCGAAGCGCCGCCGGCCTGATCATCCGGCAGCCGCTTTACGCGATGGCCGGCGGACCAGAAGGGGGCCGATCGCCAAGGCGTCGATGGGTGCGGAGCCGAACGCCTCCAGCGCGTCGCGGGGATCGTCGACCATCGGCCTGCCGGCCGTGTTGAAGCTGGTGTTGATGAGGACGGGGATCCCGGTCCGCTTCTCGAACTCGACTAGCAGGCGGGCGACCAGCGGCTCGTCCGCCGCCGACACGGTCTGCACACGTGCGGACCCGTCGACGTGGACGACTGCGGGAATCCGGTCCCGCCATGGCTGTCGCACCTCGTGGGTGAAGAGCATGTACGGGCTGGGAAGCGGGCCGGTGAACATCTCAGGCGCCCGGTGGTCCAGGACCATCGGGGCGACCGGCCGGAACTGTTCGCGGCCTTTCACGTCGTTCATCCGGCTCAGGTTGGCCGCGTAGCGCGGATTGCCGAGCAGGCTGCGGTGCCCGAGCGCCCGCGGACCGAACTCGCTACGGCCCTGGAACCACGCGACGATGCCGTCGCCGGCCAGGATCTCCGCCACCTCGGCGGCGATGTCCACCGGCTCCTCGTAGTCGAGTTGCGCCTCGTCGAGCCGGCTACGGAGGTCGTCGTCGGACCAGCCGCGGCCCAGTGCGACGGTGGACATGGGGCGTACCGTGTCGCCGAGCTCATGGGCCACATGCATCGCCGCGCCCAGCGCGGTGCCCGCATCACCAGCGGCCGGCTGCACGTAGATCCGGTCGAACGGACCCTCGCGAGCCAGGACCGAGTTCGCTACGCAGTTGAGTGCGACGCCGCCTGCCATGGCCAACGTGGAACTGCCGGTGCGGGCGTGCAACCACCGGGCGAGGTCGAGCAGGATCTCCTGCAGCAGCTCCTGAACGGTCGCGGCCAGATCGAAATGCGCCTGGACGATCGGCTCATCCGCACAGCGCCGCGGTGCGTAGCGCTCCCAGGTGACGGGATCGACCACGAAGCCGCCGTCGCCCGTCGATCTGACCAGCCGCCGCAGGCTCTCGCGGAAGCGTGGCCGGCCATACGAGGCCATGGCCATGACCTTGTACTCGTCGGAGGAGCGCCGGAATCCCACATGGTCGGTCAGGTCCTCGTACAGCAGGCCCAGCGAATGGGGGAGCCGCTGAGCGTGCAGGACCTCCAGCCGGCCGCCGGACCAGACACCGGCCAGATGTGACGTCTGCTCACCGGCGCCGTCGAGCACCAGGACAGCGCCATCGGGATCCGGGCTGGCGTGATAGGCCGATGCCGCGTGGGCGACATGATGGCGTACGAATCGGACCTTGGCGGGGTCCAGACCGGGAAGGGTGGCGGTCAGGAAACGTGGAGCGAAGTTCGCGTACAGAACTCGCAGCGCCTCCCAGTTGTCCGCGGTGACGTTGCCGGTGAAGGGCTTCGCCAGAGCAGGGTCGTAGGAGTAGGCCACAGCGTCGAGGTCGTGGGCGGTCAGACCGGCATGGCGAAGACACCAGGCGGCGGCCTGTTCCGGCAACTCCCAAGCGGCGAACGGCAGGGCCGTCTTGCCGTGTTTGCGCCGGCTGAACCGTTCCTCCTCGGCGGCGCAGACGGTCCGGCCATCGATCACCAAGGCGGCGGCCGGGTCGTGGAACACCGCGTTGATCCCCAGGACGTTCGCCATCGAGGTGCCCTCCCGACTTGTTCACCGGCCGGCGCCGTGGACGGGTATCACGCTGGCAGCTCACCCGTGCGTTGTCATCCGTCACCCGATGGTCTTCTCGACTCGTCCTGAGGTACGAGAAAGGGGCATCGGCTCATCGCAGGGCGGAGGTGACGATGCCGGCCGGCGCGCCACTCTGCCGGCCACCGCGCCACGATTGGCCCGGACCGGCAGCGGATGCCCGGGAGCGGACGTCGTGGCGTGACCGGAAGCGGCCATCGTCGATATCGAGGCTCATCAGTCGCCTAGCGTCTGTGCCACCCGATTCAAGGAGTTGGTACTCATGGTCCACAGCCGAGTCTGGTCAGGCATTCGGACGGCTCTCGCCGCAACGTTACTGGCCGGCGGGATGATGCTCGCGACCGCGGGGCCAGCCCCCCCCCCGCCCCCCCCCCCCCCAATTCCTTCGCGAGATCCACCCCCCCCCTTCCTTGTATTCTTTTCCCACCATCCGTTGGGCGACCTTCCTCCCCCCATG